>SYCV01000104.1 GCA_005786805.1 Planctomycetia bacterium
AGGGGTACGAATCCCCAACGCAAATTAAAAAGAGTTCTCACTGAATAATTCATCGGCAAATCAAATTCATTACTTTCAAAAAAATCAGTAAATATTTCCTCTTTTTCCTTTTCGTTATCTTTGGACATTGAAATTCACCTAGTTGGGAGGCTTAGGTTAGATGGGTTGATTCTTTGGTGGTGTTTCAGATTATTTTTAACATTTAGTTTGTAATCTAATCATCTTTTTGATTTTTTGACTGGTTTTTACGCAACTTAATGTAACCTAGGTAAAATAGCTTCAATTGTTTAACGGCATTGGATTTTTTTGCCCATGAATGAAATAGTTTCTGGAGTGATCGAAAGAGTTACTTTCCATAATCCTGAAAATGGTTTTGCCGTTCTTAAGGTTCATGTTCGTGGGAAAATCGGACTCGTAACGGTAATTGGTAATTTGCCCTCGGTAAATGCAGGCGAATTTCTTGAGGGGGAGGGCGCTTGGGTTCAAGACCGTGACCATGGTCCCCAATTTAAAGCGGTAGCTTTGCGTTGTTCACCTCCTCATACCCTTGCTGGAATCGAAAAATATTTAGGGTCAGGGCTTATCAAGGGCATTGGGCCTAGTTACGCCCAGAAAATTGTTTCCGTATTCGGAGTTAAAACCCTGCAAATCATCGATGAGTCACCAAGTTTTCTTAAGCAGATAAGAGGGCTTGGACCTAAAAGGATAGAACTAATACGCCAAAGCTGGCGGGAAAATAAAACCATACGGGACATCATGGTATTTCTTCAATCCTATGGCATAGGAACCGCTAGGGCTTTTAGGATTTTTAAAACTTATGGGCAGGAGGCTGTCACCCTTATTAGGGAAAATCCATATCGACTAGCCAAGGATATTCGGGGCGTTGGTTTTCAAACCGCAGACGAACTTGCCCAAAAACTTGGTATTAATCCCCATGGTTTGGAGAGAGCCAGGGCAGCCATTTATTATTCTTTGGAGCGCCTAGCCAGTGAGGGGCATGTTGGTGTGCCTGAGGAAGAGTTAATTGATCACGCCATCCAATTGACATCCATTCCGATGTCAATAGTTCAGGAAGCTCTTGGGTCCGAAGTGGAATCGGGCGTTGTCGTTATCGACAAGGTGTATGGTGCGAAATGGGCGTTTGCAAAAACATTGCACACTTCTGAGAAAAGCCTAGCTTCCAATCTTCTAAAATTGGCAATGGGGGTGCATCCCCTCAGTTCAAAAAATTGTGATTATGAAATCAAAGCCATTTTGGCCAAAAGTGGTTTGGAATTGGATGAGCAACAATTACAAGCTGTCACGATGGCATCCACCAAAAAAATTCTTATTTTAACGGGTGGGCCAGGTGTTGGTAAAACCACTATCATCAGGCTGATTCTTGATTTATTTGAAAAATTTGGAAAAACTTGCGTTGTATGTGCTCCAACAGGGCGTGCCGCAAGAAGAATCGCGGAAAGCACAGGCAGGGAAGCAAAGACCATTCACCGCACCCTGGAGTTTGATGCTTCCATCGGGGGTTTCAGGCGTGATCATTCCCAACCCCTCGATGCGGACCTGGTGGTGATTGACGAAACATCCATGGTGGATACCGTTTTGATGCACCATATGGTTCGAGCAGTGCCGCGGCATGCATGTCTATTATTGGTGGGCGATGTGGATCAGTTGCCATCAGTGGGGCCAGGTAGAATTCTCTCGGATATGATTGATTCCAGGATGTTCAGCACAGTCAGGCTGACAAAAATTTTCCGGCAGGCCGGACGAAGTTTCATTGTTCGTGCCGCACATTCGATACTGCACGGTGAATTTCCGAACTCTGCTCCCAATTCTGAAGGAGATTTCTTTTTTGTTGAGTCGGAGTCACCTCAACAGGTCGCGGAAAAAGTTCTCGCAATGGTCCAGGATCGGATTCCCAAAAAATTTAAATTTGATCCCATGAAAGATATCCAGGTTCTCACCCCCATGAATCGCACTGAACTGGGGGCTGGGGAATTTAATCGCAGAATGCAGGACCTTTTGAATCCGTTGGCTGGCGGGATTGAAATTGAAAGATTTGGCACAAAATTCCGAAACTCTGACAAAGTCATACAGATGCAAAACAATTATCAAAAGGAAGTTTTTAATGGTGATGTTGGTTTTATCAGGGAAATTAATGAGTCTGAAAAAGAACTCACTGTTGACTTTGAAGGTCGCTTGGTTGTTTATGATTTTGGTGAATTGGATGAAATTTCACTCGCTTATGCCCTCACAATACATAAATCCCAAGGGTCTGAATATCCTGCTGTCGTGCTTCCGATTCATACTCAGCATTACATGATGTTGCAAAGAAACCTGCTTTACACTGGAATTACCCGTGGAAAAAAGTTGGTCATTGTTGTTGGTACTAAAAAAGCTTTGGAAATAGCGATATCGAGGCAGGATCATAGAAAGAGGCATACAGCCCTCGTTCAATGGCTTGTATCTGAAAATTCATGATGCTTTCACGGGATTTGTTCTTTAAATTAAAAGTGTCGGTCTGCCAACAAACCCCTTTTAAATTGATGCTGTTTTAGGTTAATATAAACATACTAATTAGATTGAATTCCTTCCTACCTGATTGGGGTGATCTATGTTTGTCAGAAAAATTTCACCATTGGTTTTATTGGTCGGTTTTTTGGTGCCTTGTGATATCCTGGTTGCGCAAGTTCCTTTGGAAAAATCGGAATCAACTTTCACAGTGCCCAATGGATTAGAAATCAAGCTTTGGGCTTCAGAACCTTTGTTTGTTAATCCCACAACCTTTGATATTGATGAAAAGGGAAGAACTTGGGTTTGTGAGGCTGTCAATTACAGAAGGAAATTACGAAATCAACCGCCCCTTAGATCCGAAGGTGATCGAATTGTCATCGTTGTTGACACTGATGGCGATGGCAAAGCTGATAAAGCGACCACTTTCTATCAGGCTCCCCATGTCATGTCTCCACTTGGCATAGCTGTTGTGAAGGATATGAAAGGCCCAGGACGAAAGGTTTATTATTGCCAATCACCAGACATCATGGTCCTTGAGGATAAGGATGGTGATGATAAGGCTGATGGGCCTCCCACAAAATTATTGACTGGTTTTCAGGGGATTGATCATGACCATGGCGTTCATGGTATTTCGATTGGTCCAGATGGTAAATTGTATTTTTCTGTTGGTGACGCCGGGGTGCGGGACCTGCAGTCCGCCAACGGCAAAGGTAAAAAGTGGACTTCCAACACCACCGACCTCCGTGCCGGCACCGTCTGGCGCTGTGATACCGATGGTAATAATCTTCAACTCGTAGCCCACAATTTTAGAAACAATTACATGCCTGCGATTGATAGTTACGGAACTGTTTTTATCAGCGACAATGACGACGATGGAAATCAACAGACCCGTATTTGTTATGTCATGCCTGGTGGTAATTTTGGATACCATCCCCGAGGTCCCGGTCAGACTCACTGGCATGAGGAAGAACCTGGGGTCGTTCCCAAGATATTGCGTACTTTTTTTGGCAGTCCCACCGGTATGTGCATGTATGAAGCACAATTGCTCCCTGCGAGTTATCAGGGGCAACCCCTGCATACTGATGCTGGCCCCAGAAACCTCCGATGCTATCACACCAAAATTGATGGTGCAGGATTCTCCGTTGAGCAGGAGAACATGATTTCCAGCACGGATGGATGGTTTCGTCCAAGTGATGTGAAAGTTGCGCCGGATGGATCTGTATATATTGCAGATTGGTATGACCCGGGTGTGGGCGGGCATGGCATGGGAGACACAACAAGGGGGCGGATATATCGCTTAGCACCCAAGGGTCATAAATCCAATGTCCCATCCATTGATTATTCCACGAATGATGGAATTGTTGCTGCTCTTTCATCCGGTTGTAATGCGACTCGATTCATAGCTGTCCAACATATTCTGGCTATGGATCCCATCAAAAGAAACCAAGTTGCAAAGATTATATTTTCAGACCCTGAGATAACTCGAAAGCCTTGGGTTGCAGCCAGAATTCTTTGGTTTGTTGATTTTCCCAAGGAGCTTCCAAGTGGACTTGATCAGCGGGAGGAATTTAAGTGGCTTGAAATTCGGAAGCTGGTGAACGCCCATCCCGGATTGGTGGGACTGAATTCTGATGAAAAATCCCGTGTGGACTTCCTCGCTGCAAATGGTGGCCCGGGTGTCGCTCGTGAACTTTTGGTTAGCCTCCGTGATTCCGATGATCAAAACTCCAGAAAATGGTTTTATGACCTTGCTAAAAAATATGATGGAAAAGATGTTTTTCTTTTGAAGGCAATCGGCGTTGCTGCTGGTGCTGATCCTAGTCATCGTGAAATTGTGCTAGCTGATTTTCAAAAACAATTCACCTCGTGGTCTCCTGCTGTTGGTGATCTCGTTTTTGAATTGCGACCCAAAGGTATGGTTTCCGGGTTGGGTGATATGCTTTCCAAGACTGATATACCGCTGGAGCAGAAACTTAAAATTTTAAACATCCTCGCTTCGAATAACAGTCCTTCCGATGCGCAGGCCTTCTTAACACTTGTTAATTCCAAGACCGATATTGAGGTTCGTGAGAAAGCGGTGGAGTGGCTCAAGATATTCCTGCCCGGAAAATGGTCCTCGACGGCTTCCACCCCCGAACTTGCTAAAACCGTCAATGAGTTGCTTTCCGGTAATGCAGATGATCAACGGATAGGCCTTGGGATTGTCGAGGCTGCAAAGCCCAAGGGATTTGCGGACAAAGTCAGCAGGCTGGCTTTGGAGAGCAAAGATGTCCGGGTTCAAAAACAGGCTGTTGTTGCATTGGGAACGCTGGCGGAGAAACAATCCGTGGAAACCCTCAGGAAAATTCTTCAGGATAATAACAATCTCTCCCAGGATTCTGCGAATGCTTTAGCTGCCCTCGGGCAGAACAAAGGCAAGGGAGCAGGTTTTCAGGATGCAATCATCGCTCTTCAATCGGTTTTTAATGACCAGTCAGCACCCGTCTCAAAAAAAATAATTGTTGCCAACGCATTGGCTGGGACCAGAAACGGCTCGGATTTTCTGTTGGTTAAAGCCAGTGAAAATATGCCTGATGAATTAAAACAGGATGTTGGAAGATTGCTACGCAACAGTCCTTTCCAAGATTTAAGAAATAAAGCCATGATTGCCTATCCCGCACCGGGCAAACTTGATCCGAAAAAATTACCCGCTTTAAGCTTGCTCGCCCTTAAAAAAGGTGATGTTGTCCGCGGTAAATCTCTAATGAATTCTAGCGGTAATTCTCAGTTGCAATGCTTGAAATGTCACACGGTTCAGGGGAATGGCGGGGCTATTGGCCCTGACCTTTCCATGATAGGCAAAAAAGCCACCAAGGAAAACCTTTATGAATCCATCATAAATCCCAGCAAGGCAATTGCTGATCAGTATCTGACTTGGATAATTGAAACCAAAAAGGGACAGGTTCTTACTGGCTTGATTGTGGAGGAATCGCCAGAGTTTGTCGTATTGAGAGATGGGAATGGAAAAGATTATAAGATTGAAAGAAAATATGTTGAATCCAAGGCTAAAGGACCAAACTCCCTGATGCCCTCCGATTTGATCAATAGTATGACTGAACAGGATCTGGTTGATCTGGTCGATTATCTTGCAACTCTTCAAACAGCATCATTCACACCCGATTGGTTTCATATCGTGGGGCCGTTTGAGAATGGTCCCGCGGATGCGAATTTTGAAAAACAAGGCGAACCGGAGACAAAGGTTGATTTGGAGAAAAAAATCAACGGCAAGTCTGGTTCAATTGGCTGGTCCAAAATTCGAACTGCCTCAAATGGGTATTTGAATCTCGCGTTGCATTTTTCACCAGATAACAAGGAGATTATCTCCTACCTTTACCAGGTTATTGATTCTCCAATCGATCAGGATGCCACTATCCTGGTTGGTGCCGATGATTGCGTCAAGATTTGGTTGAATAATGCTGAGGTTTTCAAGGACAAGAATCATTTTGCGGCTCAGCCAGCAAGGAACTCTGTTCCAATCAAGCTCAAAAAGGGTTTGAATCCCGTGTTGATCAAGATTAATAACGGGGATGGTGAGCATGGATTGTTCTTTTCCATAAGCAGCAAGGAAATCGTGAAGATAGCATCGAAGAATTAATGCAATTTAAAGTTCCAGGAATCAATCTTTTTTGATTTCATCATTAGGAATTGCATAAGTATCTTTGAGCCCGATGATTGTGCGATTTGCCAAAACCGCATCCTGCAAATATTTTCTGGTAAGCCTGTGCTCAGTTAGTGTTTCTTTTGGGATGATGATGGGGTTTCCCACGACGATTTTTATCTCTTTGAAAAAATCCATCTTTTTATTTGCGAAGGGTGGGCCTTTGAAATAAGAAGCATAACTTCCCCATGCTCCCTCCAGCCAAATTGGAACAATCGGCGTCTCCGGAAGCTGGGTTAGTATGTGCCATATTCCCTGCCCAAACGGAAATAAAAGTTGGTCTTCTTTTTTTCGAAGTCGTGCCTCCGGGAATATTAAAAGGGATTCGCCTCTTTTTAATGCTTCTATGGCGTCATTTAATTCCGGCGCTTCCCTCCTGAATGTGGCTGCCTCCACCCTGATTGCTTTCACCACCTTGGACATCAGCCAATGAATTACAGGCAGGTCATAAAACACACTTGTCATCATTGGTATTATTCTTCGGCTTACAACTTTTCCAATCAAGAATGGGTCAAGATACGATGCGTGGTTCGCGATAACGATAACTGGACCACGGTCTGGTATTTTTTCAATTCCGGGACCGTGAGTGCTAATCCTGTAAGGGATGATTAATGCAATGGAAAGTAATTGCTCCAGAAACGCGCGAAGAGTCACCCATGCCATGATGATCCCGCCTATGAAAACTATCATGCCTGCATGCAGTGGGGTAAGTTTGATCAGGTGAAAAAAACAACCAAAAACAATTGCTAAAATCCACGGTCCTGAGTTGAATAATAAAGTTGATGAAATAGAGGGTTGCAAGTTTTCAGGTCGACAAGCCCTGTGGCAGCAAGCGATTGTGTTCGTAACTCCCAAAGCACCAATTGTTAAAACAATTAGCATGTTTGAAGGGTGAAAAGAGACAGCAATCAAACAAACACTCGTGACAAACATTCCCCATGGAGCCGATCCAATGGTTCTAAGCGGGTGATTTACTATGTAAAAACCAATAATTCCTATAATCCCTCCCAAAATAATAAACGAGAGGTTTTTTAAATTTTGAAATATGGGTGGAATAAGTGCAAAATCATCGGCCCCAGTAAGGGTTAAATATAACAGGCTAAGAAACACACCTTGAACCAAGCTTCTGAATATCAATGGTGTGAAATCGTCTCTCCAGCTTGATTGATAAATTTTGTAATTGGCAGGTTCATATGATTGCTCGGGGAATTTTCCAATCATGAAAAAAACAATCGTGCAAATCAGGCTTAAAGCTTGGGCCATGCATAGGTAATTAATTGGGAATATTGGTTCTTCGGGTGTAAGCGGGAAAAGGGTGGTTGTGAAAAGGCACCCAGCAAAAATAAAGGTGTTTAAAAGAAGGCATGCGTTATCGGTCCAGATTGCAATGATTTTGTTATTTTTAGCTGCCGGAAGCAGGGCGTTGTTCCAGAAAACTCTGCCTAATCCAACGGAAAAACCAAAAAAGATTGGGTCGGGAATATGCCCCGTCAAGCAGGAGTATAATAGGAACCCGAGTGAAAGAAGTGATGCAAAAGATGCGACTAGTAAATCTTTTTGGTTTTTTCGAACAGGATTAACCAGTCCGGAAATCGCAAAACCAACTGCAAGATGCAGAAGTGTAACATGGGTGGAATCCAGCCCAGGATGATTGGCGAAAGATGCTGAAATTATGAAGGTTAAAGCTGAAAAATCCGCCAGATTGCGAATAAAACTAAGGGCAAGGTATGCTGATGGATTCATATTTTACTTTTAATGGGTTGTGAGAGGAAACCCATTTTCTCGCCATGCCCTAATACCACCGTCCATAGAAATCACATTGGTGTATCCCATTCGAATAAGGTTTTCCGCGGAGAGGGCAGATCTAAAACCGCCACCGCAATAGAGTATGATTTCAGTTGAGCTCTGGGGGATTTTTAATTCTATATCTCTTTCTATCACACCTTTGCTGATATGAATTGATCCGGGTATGTGATCTTGGGCGAATTCACTTTCTTCGCGAACATCGACAATAATAAGCTTTTCGCCTTTGTCGAGTCGGGATTTCACATCAAAAACCGTGGTTTCTTTGATGTGTTTTTTAGCCTCCTGGGATATTGCCAAAAACCCGGGAGAATGATTCGGAGCCATCTTACACCCCATCTAAAAGGAATCTGTTTTAAAGCACCCCTAGGATAAGTTCGGTCAATAATTGGTCAAGTTTCTCGTAGGGAAGTTTTCTAGATGCAAGTCCGGTTGGGTCAAAGGTCATATTTTTGAGTTTGGTAGCCGCATCCGGAGTGAATTTTGAAATGGATCCCAAGAGGTTTTTTGATGCCCCGTGTATTTCCTTGAGAAGGCTTTGGATCTCGTTGTTTTCATTGAATTGTTTGACTTTTTCCTGCATGATTTTGTAGGTGCGAAGGTTTCGGTCTACAAAATCCCAAGGATCGGATTCAGTGCGGTAGGGGTGGCAATCAAAACCGATTGTTCCGGTGTATTTATGTTCAACAAGTAGTTTTGTGGTGAAGAATGCCTCTTTGAGATCATCACTGCCAAAGGTTAAGTCCTGATCGAAACGCAGGGGTTTTTGCCCATTCAAATGGACATCCAATAATTTGCCAGCATCAAGCGCTTGGGCGAATTCATGGTATGGGTTCAAACCTGCCATTTTGATGTGAGCTGTTTCTGGGTTAATACCAACCATCTCTGGATGATCCAATGTGTTGATAAAGCCCAATACGCTTCCAACTGTAGGAAGATACAAGTCGCCTCGAGGCTCATTTGGTTTTGGCTCAAGGCTGAATTTGATTTTGTATCCCTGACTGCGGACATAGTTGCAAAGGAAATTCAATGATTCCCGGAACCACTGGAAGGCTTCGATAGGATCTTTGCTTGCATCAACTTCAACACCCTCGCGACCGCCCCAGAAAACAAAGATTTCCGAACCCAGTTCGTTGGCTATATCTATGCAACGCATTACTTTTTGCGTGGCGAAGAGTCTCACCGCAGGGTCGGTGCTCGTAAAAGCGCCATCTTTGAATATGGGGTGATAAAAGTTGTTGGTCGTTGCCATGGTGGCTTTGATGTTGTTGTCTGACATGCATTTTTTTATGTCGTTAATGATTGAATCTCGCTGGGCGGGAGTTGCACCAAAAGGAATGATATCATTGTCATGGAATTCAAAGCCATAACAATTCCTGTCAGCGAGTCCCTTGATGCAGTCAAGTGCTGAGATTTCGGGCCTGGTTTGGTCGCCGAATGGATCTCGTCCCCTGTTTTGTAGGCACCAGATACCAAATGCGAATTTGTCTTCTTTGACCGGGGCATAAAAATGTGATGGCATTAAAAGATCCTTTCCTATGAGAAAAATTAAAAACCCTTGAGGTTATCTGGTGGTGGATTTTGGGGATTTAGCCTGGGCTAATACTTCGAAGATAGTGGTCATAAAAGCTGGAAGATCATCCGGTTTGCGGCTGGTGACTAAATTTCCATCGCGGATAACTTCCGCATCAATGTAGCTTGCACCCGCGTTGATCACATCATCCTTGATGGCAAAAAAACAAGTGGCTTTCTTTCCTTTTAAAGCTTGCGTGGAGCATAATACCCAGGGGCCATGGCAAATAGCGGCAATCATCTTGCCTTGTTCCGCCATCACGCTCACCAATTTTATCATAGCTTCAGATCTTCTGATGAAATCAGGAGCAAAACCACCCGGAATTACCACGCCATCATAATCCGATGGATTGACATCCCTTGCCGCGATTTCACTTTTCGCAGGATAACCCAACTTGCTGGGGTAGGAGTGATTTGCCTCAGGTCCAACCATTGAAACTGTTGCCCCCGCTTCTTTTAATCTGTAGTAGGGGTACCAAACTTCCATCTCTTGGTATTGCTGTTCCAACAAAACAATAATTTTCTTTCCTTGAAGATTCATGCGGGCTCCTTTGATAATCTAATTTGATTAATTTAACTTTATTGAGAATGATCTCAAAGAGTATTCTTGAATCAATTTTAAGAATTGTTTTTGTACCAATTCAAAGTTTCAGCAATTCCCTCGTCAAAAGTTTTGATTGGTGCGTAACCTAGGATTCGCTTTGCTTTTTCAATACTGAAGTCAAGGTTCAGGCCCAGGAATTTGATATTTGCCCTGGTGACTTTTGGGGCTTGCTGCGCCCCATTTTTCAAAGCTTTTTTTTCCATGGAACTTGCTATCAATTTAGCAAGCCAAAGTGGCACAGGAATAAAAAAAGGACTTGGTAAGTTCATACCCTTTGCGATGGAGGTGATAAATCGTTTCTTGCTTGTTTTTTCACCATCAGTGAGATTGAAAACCTCACCAACGGCCTTTGGATTGTCGAGTGCCAGAAAAGCCGCATGCACCAAATTGCCCACGAATATATTGTTCATTGCATAGCTACTGCTACCTATGTATTTGACTTCCTTGGTTTTAAGTTTTTGCATTAACCTTGGTAAAACAGTTCGGTCCCGGGGACCATAAATGAACCCCGGCCTTAATACCACCACTGGATAACCTTTTTCCCTGTGATATTGCAGAGCAAGCTTTTCAGATTCCACCTTGGATTGGGTGTAGCCGTCAAAATGTTGCTCTGGTGGAGGCGTGGATTCATCGGTTTGATAGTGATGCCTGGCTTCATAAACCCCAAGGCTGCTAAAGTGAATAAATCTGTGAATCTGGGATGGCTCAAGTGAATTTAGAAGTTTTCGGAGACCTTCCACATTTACTTGCCTGTAAGAATCTATAGAGCCCCAATCCCCTACTTTTGCTGCACAATGAAAAACAGTATCAACTCCCAGGGTTGCTTCCTTGGGAAGGCTTTCATCTTGAAGGTCTCCTCTAACAACTTCGACACCAAGTTTTTCGAGGAAGGAACTGTCAGATCCATTTCGAATCAATGCTTTTACCTTATAACCCCTGTTTACACATGCTTGTGCAAGATAACTGCCAACCAAACCACCCGCACCGGTAATAAGGCAAGTATGTTTGTTCATGTTTAAACCTATTCGAATAATTGGGTTGTTGAATAATTGTTGCAAAAGTTCCCTATCTTAATTTTTATGAGATAGAGCCCATTTATGTGATTGTTTTTGTAAATAATTTTAAAAATAGAAATTATTCGCTTACATCTAAAGAGCCAACTGTATTTGGTCGATATACTTTATTCAATTCATATTGACACTTCATTCAAGTTACCTTATTGAACCCCCCGACCTGAGAAAAACTCCATACCCAATCAAGGGTTTGTTCATGCTGGTAAGATTTAGAAATAACCTGAGACTTATTCACCCGCTTTTTGTGTTGGCGGTGTTGATTTGTTCATCGGTAGCCAATATTTTCGCACAGCAACCAGCCTCACCCGGCAAGGTGCTTATCGCGGATGTAATTGTCCAGGGTAATCGTGTGGTGGCAACCCAGGCTATCACCTCTCAATTGGCAACAAAACCCGGAAAAGAATATCAGGCAAATGTTATCCAAGATGATGTCCGAAAATTGATGGCAACAAAACAATTTGCCCATATCGACCCAAGAATTGAAAGTCTTCCCGATGGTAAGGTTAATATCTTTTTCCTTATAAAGGAATTTCCCAGTGTTGTCCAAAATGTCACCTACCTTGGCGCAAAACACCTTAAGGAAGAAGAATTAAGCCAGTTGAGTTTGGTATCGAAGGGGAAGCCCCTAAGTCCGATAACCAACAAACTTGCTTGCCAGGCGATTGTGCGACGATACAACGAGCAAGGCAGGCCATTTGCAAGTTGCGATTTGCTCAAAGGTGGCGATCCTTCAGACAAGGAAGTCATCTTCAACATCACGGAAGGTCCGTTAGTCAAGGTTCGCTCCATTGATTTCAAAGGGCAGGAATTTGTCAGGGGCGCGGTTCTGGCAACCCACATTCAAACTTCCAAGAAATTCATGGGCTTATTCGGTGGCACTTACAACAGTGCGATGGCTGATGCTGATACTGCTAAACTTGAGGAGTATTACAAGTCTTTTGGTTTCCTGGATGTTCATGTTTCCAGGGAATTGGTTTGGACACCGGATGGCAAGGAAGTTGACCTTGTATTTCACATCAAGGAAGGCATTCGATACCAAGTTCAGGGACCCCCACAGGTTGTGAATCTGAAATCCATGCCGGCAGAGCAGATCGAGCAATTGAGTAAGATCAAAGGCGGAGAGTATTTCAATGAAAATAAAATCAATGAAGATAAGAAGTTGATGGAGGATTATGTCGGTTATTCAGGTAGGGAAATGAGGCTGAATCCAGTGCCTGTTTTTTCTCCAGATGTGCCTGGTTTGGTCAGAATCCAGTATGAGGCGTTTGAAAGGCCACCGGCTCGCGTTGGCCAAGTTTTTGTGGTTGGAAACGAAAGAACCAAGCAAAATGTTATCCTTCGTCAAGTTCCATTGTATCCCGGCCAGGTGTTGACTTATCCTGACTTGAGGTTGGCTGAAAAAAATCTTGCCAGATTGAATATTTTTGAATCATCACCCGATGGTTCGGTGCGTCCAACTGTTACCGTCTTGGACCCCGATCTTGAATCTGAATTCAAGGATTTGTTGGTTACGGTGCAGGAAGCCAGCACAGGAAGCCTTCTCTTTGGTGTAGGTGTTAACTCGGATGCTGGTTTGAATGGTAGCATAGTTTTAAATGAGCGAAATTTCGACATCACCAGGATTCCCACAAGCCTTGATGATTTGATGAGTGGTGGGGCGTTTCGTGGCGCGGGTCAGGAGTTTCGTTTGGAAGCAGTGCCTGGAACCCAGCTACAAAGATACACTGCTAGTTTTCGTGAACCTTTCCTTTTCGATTCCTTGTTTAGTTTTGGTGCGAGTGGTTATTACTACACTCGAAGGTTTGATGAATACGATGAAACTCGAGCTGGGGGTAGGTTCACTCTTGGTAGAAAATTAAACCAGTACTGGAATGCAAATGCCAGCTTGAGGATTGAGGATGTTGGGGTTTACAGGGTTCCTGCTGGGGCTCCTGTGGATTATACCTCTGTTGAAGGTCAGAATTTCCTCCTTGGTTTGCGGGCAAATGTGACGAGAGATTCCAGGGATTCTTATTTGCGGGCCACCGAGGGTAGTATTCTTGATTTGTCCTTTGAACAGGCTTTCGGCGCCTATAACTTCCCGCTGGTCTCAGTGGAAATGAACAAATACATCACCATGTATCAGCGTGCTGATGGTAGTGGCAGGCATGTTATGGCGCTTCGTTCCCAGTTTTCCTGGGCAGGTGATGAGACTCCTGTTTATGAACGATACTTTGCAGGTGGTTTCAGGTCTATGCGCGGGTTTCAGTTCAGGGGTGTAAGTCCAAATACTAATGGGTACATGGTTGGGGGCGACTTCATGTTCCTCAACTCAATGGAATACCAGGTTCCCTTGAAGGCAAATGATCAGATATTCATGGTTGGGTTTATAGACAGTGGTACTGTTGAATCAAACATCAGCAAAATAACTGATTACAGGGTCTCAGCAGGTGCTGGCTTGAGGTTTGTGGTTCCTATGCTAGGGCCCACTCCAATAGCCTTGGATTTTGGTTTCCCGATTGTTAAGGCTGATACTGATAGAACCCAGCTCTTTAGTTTCTGGATGGGATTCTTCCGCTAATTGTAACCAATTCAACACGGCATCCAAAAAATGAGGCTTAGCCTCGGGGGGTTGGATGCCGTTACTTTTTTTTCTCGATTATCACTTCCTTGATTATTTCCGTCACTTCTTGGTAAGGGGTGTAAAACGATTTATCACCCAGTTGAGTGGGGGAAAAGTTATTGAGGCGTGTTTCGCCAAAGGGATAAGACATTCCGTTATAAAGATAAAATGAGCCATTTGGTGAATAAACAACCCGGGGTCGGAAATTTCCCAATCTGTCTACAGCCAAATTCTGCCAATGACTATAGGCGCTTTCTTTTGGGAAGAACACCATTTTTTCAGGCGGCGGCGGATCTTGAAAAAGAATAGCAGGCGTGGGACGCGATGGTAAAATATTAGCGGTTTCGGAGTCGACGCCTAACAAATTTAAAGCAATTAAAAGGCATGAAAGTTCCATAAAAATACCCGTAAATATGAACTATTAATTAATCAGAATTCGATTATCCCAGAAGTGTATGAGTATTTAAAACAAAAAGACCCAGAAAGGGCAAAGTGCCCATGCTTCCGGGTCGATTTAATCACTACAACTGGAACTGCAAATTCGATGGAAATAACTACTAGTAGGTAACCGCACCTTCTGAAGCGGATTTCACGCATTTTGCATACTTCGCCAGAACACCAGCTTTTTCTCTTGGTGCGGGGGTTTTCCATGCAGCTTTTCGCTTTTGTAATTCAGCTTCATCCAGATGTACCTTTAGCACCTTGGCTTCGGCATCAATCGTGATGGTTTCACCTGAGTTGATTAGGGCAATGGGTCCCCCAACCCAAGCTTCAGGGGAAACATGGCCAACAACAAGTCCATGGGTTCCTCCCGAGAATCTGCCATCGGTGATGAGGCCTATGCTTTCTCCCAAGCCCTGGCCTACCAATGCTGCGGTAACTGAAAGCATTTCTCGCATACCGGGCCCCCCAACAGGGCCTTCACCTCGAATTACCACGATGTCGCCAGCTTTGATTTGCCGTTCTTGAATTGCATGGAAACACGCTTCTTCCCCATCAAAGACCTTAGCTGGCCCGGTGATTTTACTGCTTTTCAAGCCGGCGATTTTCGCGACAGCCCCATCTGGAGCTAGATTGCCATGCAACACAACAATATGGCCGGAGGCATGTAAAGGATTATTCAACGGCCTTAGCACATCCTGCTTGGGTTTTTTATAAATGCTTTCGATATCTTTAAGATTCTCAGCCAGGGTTTTTCCGGTGCAGGTGATGCAATCTCCATGAAGTAAACCCGCCTCAAGCAATGCCTTGAGAACAGGTGGCGTTCCCCCAACTTTGTGAAGATCATGCATCACATATCTGCCACCTGGTTTCAAGTCGGCTAGGTGGGGTATTTTAGCTCCGATTCGGTCGAAATCAGCAAGAGTCCATTCAACCTGTGCTTCTCTCGCTATCGCCATGAGGTGAAGGATGGCATTGGTACTACCGCCCAAAGCCAATACAAATGTGTATGCGTTTTCAAGTGATTTACGATTGATGATATCCCTGGGCCGTAAATTATCTTTTACCAATTGGACCACCTGCTTACCAGCCAGGAAAGCTTCTCTTTCCTTGGCGGCGCTTACTGCGGGATTACTTGCGCCAAATGGAAGTGAAAGCCCCATGGCTTCAATCGCGGAACTCATGGTGTTGGCGGTATACATTCCACCACAAGAACCAGCTCCGGGGCATGCTTCACATTCGATTTTGTGAACCCCTTTTTTATCCAAGGTTCCGGCTTGATTTTTACCCACTGCCTCAAAAATGGAAACAATATCGATATCTTCCCCGGAAGGTCCGATCCCGGGCAGAATACTTCCGCCGTAAATAAAAATGCTGGGGATGTTTAATCTTGCCATGGCCATCACACAACCAGGCATGTTTTTGTCACATCCACCTACTGCAATCATGCCATCGTGATTCATGCCCGCACTTACCACTTCAAGGCTGTCTGCGATGACTTCCCTTGAAACAAGGCTGTATCTCATTCCCTGATGGCCCATCATGATACCGTCGGAAGCTGTGGGGGCGCCGTATATCTGCGGTACACCACCACCTGTCCTGACACCTTCAATTCCTTTCCTGGCAAGCCGGTCAAGGTGTGCGTTGCAAGGAGTGATGTCGCTGAAAAGCGAAGCTACCCCGATCATCGGCCTTTCGAAATCATCATCATGAAAGCCAACTGCACGAAGCATGGCCCGATTGGGGGCTCTTCCAATTCCCTCGGTCGTGGTTAAACTGGTTTTATTGTTCTTGGATGCCATGAGAAATTCTCCGCCGGTTTTTAATGACAAGGCCCTTATTCAAATAAAAATTTCTATTCCAAGATATGATCTTGGAAATCCTTAATGATATGTTTTATGAATAAAACAAAGGAAATGGCTAGGAATATTTCAAAGTGCTATTTTTGAATTGGTTTGCTGGCAATAGCCAGCCATGGTTCCCATTCTTTTCGAATGGAGTCGTCCATTTCGTTTAATTGTGACTTGAGTTCAGCTAATCGCTGGGAAACCAGGTCGAACTGGCCTAATGCCGAGTGACAACGCACCATTCCACCCAAGGCATGAAGCATCTCTTTTTTACCGCGGGTTTTAGCTGCAATCCGTGTGTAAATGAGCATGGCGGCCTCGTATTGGCCCATGTTAAATTTACATTCGGCGGCCAGCAGGGGGATGAGGAGTCGCTCTTCCTCTGAAAGTTGAGTTATTCCAAGCGGAGATTCAGCAAGTTGTTCAAGTTCCTGGTAAGTGTCCGCCGATTTCTGCAGCCATTTTCTATGTTCGGCTTGATAATGAATCTTGGTTTCCGGGGTAGTTTTTTCCCCAAGAATGAAATTTTGTTGTTCTTGATTTGCCAGTTGCCTGTATGCCTCACCCAATTGTAGTCTGGCCCTTACCGCCTGGTTGTTTTTGCCAAACCGCTCCAATGCCTCCTCATAGCGCCTTACAACCATGCGATAGTTTTTTCTCTGGTAGAATATTGATCCGATTGCAAAAAGGGATTTTTCCTGAGCCTCGGAGTCTGGGTCAAAGCGAAGTAATTGTAAATTTTGTTCCAATGTCTCCTCGGCTTGATCGAGCTCATTTTTTTCAATGTGGATCAAGGCCAGTTGATACCTGGAATTGTAAGTGTGGGTACCTCGATATTTTAACGATGTGAGATAGGAGTTTTTCGCATCATCGATTCTGCCCATTTCTCTTTGCAATTCTCCAAGCTGGAAAAGAGCGTTCCCCAAACGGGGGTCAGTACCTGCCGAATTAATGAACTTTACCAGGGAATCCTGTGACTTGGGCAAATCACCACCTTTGCGAAACCGGGAAAATGCCTTCCATAATTCCTCCAGTGACCTGGAGTTGCTCCCTGATTCACTAGATGCTTTGAAATTAAGTTCACCGGCATTTGTGAGTAAATCCTGGCCTGCCTTAAAAATCAACTTGGCTTTTGAACTGTCAGTAATTTCATTCGATTCCTTGAATTTGAATTCTCCCCAGGTGTTTAAAATATCAGCGCGGAGGCTTGTCGCCACAAATGGGGGAAATACTTTCTGTAGTGAATCATTGATTCTCAATGCGATTTCAAAATTTGAAAGTCTTAAAGGTTCCTGTTGTGCTTTTTCAAATAAATTTTGGAGTTGGTTGATGTTGAAATAAATGTTTTTCCAATCCTTCTCGGATTTGCAGTTTTTTACCAATAACTCAAGGCAGCTTGCCAATTGGTTGAGGTTTTTGTTTTCCAAGTGAATTTGAGCGAGTTGAAACGATGCAGCGTAGCGTTCATCTGACTTGCTTTTTTGCTCACATTCAATCCAAGCTTTTTCAGCTTCCTTGGTCAGGTCTACTTTTTTCAGACAAACGCCCAAAAAATAAAGAGGTTTTCCGGCATCAGTTAAGATTTCCTTAGGCGATTCCAGAACTTGTTTCCAAATGGTCACAGCTTCCAGCCAAAGATTTTCCTCCATGTAGCTTTGTGCCAATAGTTGCCTTGCTTTTATTTCCAAATTTGGATTGGCCTTGGAGTTGATGTTTTGCAGCACTTTTCGCGCTTCATCGGGGCGTTGTAATTTCATGAGTAATTCCCCGCCCAGAATCTGGGCTGGGATTCTGCTTTGCTCTGGAAGTAGGGGAATATTCCTGTATTCCTCGTTTGCTTTCAGAGCCTTTGAAAAGTCAGGTTCCGGTGCGGTCATATACGCAATACTCAACAAATTTAAACATTCAGGGTTCCTCGAAAGTTCTATGTTTGTTTTTTCAAGGTGTTCTATGGCTTTCTTGATTTCCATCCCAAGCAGGATAGAGGCCTTGGCGTAAAGGAATTTATATTTTGATTTTTCTTCTTCCCTTAAGTTTTCCAGATTGATGCTTTTTAGTGTTTTCAACGCCTCATCCCAGTCAATCAGGCTCTTTTCCGACCCTTCCTTTAAAAGTGAGCATTCTGCAAAGTAGATTTTAGCCTGAGACTGAATATTTAAATCAGAGGATGTTTTTTCGATGATTTCCCTGCAGGCTGTCTGGGCGGCGTTAAAATCCGATAACTTTATTAATGCTTGGATTTTTTCGAATAAATTGTATTCGTGGCCTTGTCGGAATTTGTGAAGTGAGGTTTTGTGTGAATAGGCCAAACCAAGAGTTATTAGGCTTAAAATAAATAGTGGTATTTGCCAGGAGGTACGCCATTTTCCCTGGCTCTTTTTGTCTTCCTCAAACTTTTCCCCGTTTTTATTATCCATAAAAAAAGCTTAAACCCAATTATAATTAATCCCGACCTATGGCACAGGCTATTTCACAAAACTAAGGTTTTAGTCAAGTGCAGCTTTAATATAGATGGAGCAAATTAAATATTTGATTATCATGGTTTGAATGGTTGATAATCAGTTTGATTAAATTGGGGGAATTGCAATGAATGGGCTTTTGGGAAAATCAGTATTTGATTTGGATTCACCACAATTGATTATTGATCTGGATATTTTAGATAAAAACCTTGAGACAATAAGGAATGGGTTGAATGGGAAAAAGTTAAGAGTTCATTTTAAATCGCTCAAATGCGCCGGTTTAGTCAAATACCTAATGTCCAAGGGGCAAGATTCTTTCCTATGTGCCAAGGTAAATGAGGCTGAAGTTTTGGTTGATGCCGGTGTGAGGGATATTCTCATCGCCAACCAAATCATCGGGGATATTAAACTTGCCAGGGTGCACTCATTAATGGCCAAGGCTAATATCCGGGTATGTATAGATTGCGAAGAACACTTGAAAGCATTGAGTGATTTTGCTCAAAAATCAAACACATCATTTGATGTTCTCGCCGAAGTTGACATCGGAATGAACAGATGCGGAACTTTTCCGGGTGAGCCAACCTTGGCCCTAGTCAAAAAAATAGCACAAACGAAAAATATTCGTTTTGTGGGATTGCAGGGATATGATGGACATTTGCAACTGATGTTGGACCGGACGGAAAAATCCAACAAGGCTTTTGAGGGTCTTAAAGCGCTGGTAGATACAAAAAAAATGATCCAAAAAATTGGAATCGATGTTCCTCTTGTCACAACAGCAGGTACAGGAACTTGGGAATACGCGGTCCAGATGGAAGGCGTCGATGAAATTCAGCCAGGATCATTTTTGTTGATGGATTGTATTTACCATGAAGCCCGCCCGGAATTCAAACCTTCCCTCACAGTATTGGCCACGGTGATCAGCAGGCGCCCGGGACTTTATGTGCTGGATGCCGGTAGCAAGGCTATTTCAAAGGATTTTGGTTTGCCAATTGTCAAAGATAGGCCTGAGGAAAAAATCTTTAAATTGGCAGAGGAACATACCAGAGTTGAATGCAATATTCCTTTGCCAGAGATTGGTGATAAGCGTGAGGTGATTACCGCCCATTGTTGCGCCACCATGAATTTGCATAGAAGCGTTGTTGCTTCAAGAATGGGAAAAGTGGTTCATTTTTGGCCGATTGAAGCAAGTGGCAGATACGATTAAACCAGGCTTCATTTTTTAAAATTGATGGGAAATCGCAAAGGTGATTATTCTCTAAAGGAATTTATTAAAGTTGTTTGCTTTTAAAACCCGAGATGGTTTTTTATTGAAAGCCAAACACCATGAATTAAGATACTCTAATTGGATGTTTTCCTCCCTCCCTCCCCGGTTTCCTAGGATGAATAATTCATGCCTGCATTTCGATTAAAAAAAATATGGACGCCAACAATTTTATCTTGGAAATCCTTTGCGTTCTTTATCCTGGCCTCGGTTCTCTCTGTTGTTGATTCTAATCAAATATTAGGCCAAGGTAATCTGCTGCGGAATGGCGATTTTCAGGATGATTGGATTACTTGCATTCCCGAGCTTAAAAATCATCATTGGAATTACACAACGGAGGTTTTCAACAGGCGTGATTTTAACCCCGATGGTTGGAAAATAACCGGCTCCTGGGAGTGGAAAGATTCTGACAAACCAAGGGGACAAAGAAGATTGATTTTGAATTCCCCGTCCAAGGCTAGTCAGGCGATTAATTGGATAGCGATTCACAATCCCAAAAAGCTTGAGGGATGGCCCGATGCCGGTGGTTATCCAAGCGTGACTCCGGTTTTTAGTTCAAAACCCCTGTCTCTTGTAAGAGACATTGTTTTTTCAGCGAGAATTTCAGGTAAGGATGTACCCAAGGATGCTTTTTCCTTGATGGTCGCATTTTCAAATGTTGCTTCCAACGAGCCTTTGACTACCAAAAGCTTAATATCAACTGTGAAAGTATTTGTTCCCGAAGGCACTTATGCGAATAAAACTGTCGAAGTGAAATTGCCTTCCTCACTCTGGTTGGAGGCGGCGTCTAAAGAAAAGACCTTCCCAACCATGGGCGCGATGTTGCCCATGGGGGTCGTTTGTGAAATTGAGTATGCCACAGGAAAAGGCGGATCCGTTGAATTGTTGGAGACTTCCCTGGTCGAACCAGGTTCGTCCTCCCCTGACTTGCTAAACAATGGTGATTTTGAATCGGATAACATGGGTTATCCAACCGGGTGGTCCAAGCCACAAAGATATCGTTATTTTCCACCTGGAATTTATTACATTTTTAACACCTGGCATAACAGCAATTCTGATAATCGTGGGTTTGTTTCGATTGATCATCTCACACCGCATTCAGGTCGTTCCAGTCTTCAAATGAATGTTCCCACCGGGGATGAAACTTGCGTGGTAAGCACACCAATTATTCTCAATCAAAAAGAACCCCGTAAAATCGAGGTGTCAGCATGGATTAAAACACACCAGCTATGCATGCTCCAATTGGATGCAGAGGATGAAAACGGGCAAAGACTCAATGGTTTCAATTACATCCATAAAAACCCATTGTCTTTTGGCAATTCTGACTGGAGGCAGATAAGGCAGGTTTTCGCTCCGGTCACTCCTCTTAAATCGATTCGAATCAAGCTCTGTGCAAGGGGGATGAATGGTTACACTTTGGGGGGCACTGGCCATCAGCCTCAACAAAATGCATTGGGAATAGTTTGGTGGGATGATGTGAAAGTATTTGAGCCTGAGAGTTCCCCGGAGGAACTTTCAGCACGCGGTATAGTTCCAAAGCCAAGGCCGGCAAGCCAAATTGCCCCTCATCTCACCAAACTTGACCTTGGTGAGCAGCTTCTTGGTGATAATGTAATCACAGCCCAGTTGATCAACCCGGGAATTGAATCCGAATTTTTTGTGCAAATGAAATGGGATGATGACAAGGATTCTGAACCCATCTTAAGCAAGCCTGTTCGAACAGGTAAATCATTGCCGGTTTCAGTCAGCTTGCCGTACACAATTTCAAATATTGGCCAGGCATACAAGGAGAAGCCGTTTTCTCTTTCGATTTTGGATGCCAAGAAAAATGTTGTCGTAACCTCAGCATACTCAATGTCCACATGGACCGTCCCAATTGACTTGGAAATTGGTTCTCTTTACATGCGTCCTTCGCAAAAGCAGTTTGTTAGAGTCAACCTTGGTTTGTCTCATGGGGAGATGATTAAAATAAAAGAGCTTAAGTTGGATGTGATCGAGAAGAATTCAGCCAAGTCATTGAAAAGTTTTGTCATTCCTGCAGATCCACGATCGATTTTAACCCAACGCACTCGGATTCCAGTCGGAGTCTTGGATGATTTACGGAATATGTTGATTACTGATCTAGATCTTTCGTTTCTTCCAATTCAGCCATTTAATGATCCGCAGCGCAATTGGATTATCCGTGCAAGTGCAATTGATGTTAATGGTAAATCTGCATGGAGCGTTGATTCTAGTGCGTTTTGCAGATTGGCGCATGATACTCCCTTGCCTGCAATTGAGTCAGTCAAAATAAATGAACATGGGGATTTTTTGATCAACGGAAAACCATGGATGCCTTGGGGAGTCGCTTATGGACATAACCCTGTGTACGATGGGCCCGCTGATTCTGGTAAGTATTATGATCTGCTAAATTTAAAGCCATGGGGTCTTTATGACAGGTATGGCGGGAATCTTAAATCCAGGGAGCTTTGGGATACTAATTGCGAACGCCATGTGGAAATTCCGAAGTTTTACACACAACAGCAACTTGAAGCTTTATGGAAACAAGGGTTGTATACTTCCACGGCATTCATGCCCCCGAAATCCAAACCATGGCCTGCTGATCATTTGAAATATCTAAGCGTGGCTCCGATGGTGGCCTCTGTTTCGCCGGGGCCTGAGGAAGCTTTTGCTTATTTCACGCCCATGACCCAAAAGCAGATAGATGATGTGAAAGCTGATGTGGATTTATTGAGGAAATCAACAGGAAAACCAGTTATGGTTGGTCATGGTGGATATTGGAACCGCCTTGAGCTGGAGCGAGCCACATTTTTTGATGTCTTTGATCCTGAGACGGAACCCTGGTATCCCGCACCGGTGCACACAGACTTAAAACCATTGGTTGAAGGCCAGAAAAAAACTATATGGCTGCGCCCTCAAATGTATGAAAGTGTTCCTTATGAACGATGGAGATACCATGTTTTTGTTGAATTGATTCGTGGCGCCCGGGGATGGCAGGTTGCACATGGTCCGGGAGACCCTTCTGTTTTCCGGGGCTTACAAGCGGAAATGCGTCATTTGAATCCATTGATTTATTCGCATGAAAAAGCCCCTGAGGTTTCAATTTCACCGCCACTTGAAAAAATGGTTCGACAAGCTGGAAATAAAACGCTTTTGATAGCTGCATCGACCCATGGTCTGACCTTTGGGAATTATAGAAAATCCGAGGATTTATCTCCCGCTGGTAAATCGCGGGTAACCACGGATCCACATATTTTTAGGGATGAATCTGATGGTTATCATGCCCCAGGGAATGAACCAGCCTTGATATCATGGGTGCCACATGGTGTCCAGTATATAGCCAATCCACAAAAATGGGCCAAAGGCTCCAAGCTTGTCACCTGGGTGAAACTTGATCCAAAAGCCTCGCCAAAAAATTTAATAGCCTTGGTCAAGGCTGATGGCCGGTGGACATACGCGGCTTCTTATGGGCCAGTGGACTTTGCCCAATTACGTAACAACAATGAGATGGCGTTTTGGTTTTTGAGGACATTTTATCGCCATGCGCGCGGTTTTCTGGGTTGGGGTGACAAGGTTGAATCATATGCCAAGGAATTCTTGCCTGCATCAACCACAATAATGGGTGATATTCCTCCTGTCGGGGAGTGGGCGAAAATAGAAATTCCATTGGATAAAATCGGTGCGGTCGACAAACTTGTTGATGGTGTTTCCTTTTCCCATGATGGTGGTCGAGTTTGGTGGTCCAATACTGTGATAGTTGGTCCGGATGGAAATGAAACTGTTGTATTTGGAGACTACGAAGACCGGCCTTCCCCTGAGAAATTGTTGAAAACAAAAATTTCCATCGAGGGGTTAAAGAAAGGAACTAATGTGAAGGTTTTGTTTGAAAATCGAACCTTGGTTTCTGATGAGGGCTTTTTTGTTGATGATTTTTCGGGTGTTGATTTGTACCAACGATATGGAGGAGAAAGGCTAGGGTATGGAAATGCCCCTGTTGGATTTCATGCTTACGAAATCAGCAGATGAGTTTTATTTGAATTTTGACTTCATGATGTGATTCGGTTATAGCAGTGTATTTTATAAAATTTATTGATTTATTTAATAAACTAATTTAATCTCATGGTACATACCTTTAGTTAGATATTCTTCTTTTTGGGAGAATTTTATCATGTCAAATAAGTGTTCTCGAGCTTTTACTCTCATCGAACTTCTTGTTGTGATCGCGATTATTGCGATTTTGATAGGTCTTCTTTTGCCTGCTGTGCAAAAAGTCCGGGAAGCCGCAGCAAGAATGAAATGCCAAAACAATTTTAAACAGATAGGTTTGGCTATGCATGGATACCATACCGCAAATTCAACTTTTCCTGCTGGTGCCACAGGCACTTGGACTTATGGTTGGGCTGCTATAATCATGCCTTATGTTGAACAATCGAACGCTTTTAACTTGCTGGATCCAAAAGCCGCCACTTATGTCCCCAATCCCCAGAGCTTAACAAATCGGGATCTTTTCAATAACATGGTCGTGCCAATTTATGTTTGCCCTTCCAGTCCCATGCCTTCAATGGTTACACCGGAAGACGCCGCGGCAAACATCCAAATTTTAGTTGGGAATTATGTTGGTGTGATGGGTGCTTCCACTAGCTCAACAATTTATAACGATCCAACTGGTGGAAACAGGGTCGCAAATATGAACGCTGCAAATCCTAGTGATTGCAACAAGGGAGGATTTGCTGCTTCCAACGGTGTTCTTTACCCAGGTAGTAAATTGAAGATTACCGATATTTCAGATGGCACATCAAACACAATCATGGTCGCAGAGCAGGGAGATTGGGGTTCCAGTCCCGGTGTTGGTTCTTGTTCTGCAAGTAACCAGCTTGATATCAGGATGGCAAAGCGTGCAGGAATTTGGACGGGTGCTTCAACTAATGTTCCGCCTGTTTTTGGGACAGGTGCAACCGAATCGGCCTCATTGATTACTGTTCGTTGGCCAATAGGCACAAAAACACGGGTTTCTTACAATGACGGAATTGCGCGGTATGGTTGGAATACCCCGATTCAGTCCGCTCATTCAGGAGGTGGTGCTGGAGTATTGCGTTGTGATGGCAGTGTCGCTTACTTGACAAACAATATTAGCTGGGATGTCCTTAAATGGCTCAGCATTCGTGATGATGGTCAGGTGATTGCGGACTATTGATATTTTCAGGTCGCTAGACACTTATGCAAACCTTCCCAAAGTGATTTCCTTTAGCCATATGTGCAAAAGCCTTGTGGGCATCATTGAATTTGAATACTTTGTCTATTACTGGTCGTATTCTGTTTTTTTCAACCGCGTGATTCATTCTGTTGAACATATCAATTGATCCGACAAATATACCTTGTAATCTCAACGATTTCATTATTATCGGTACTGGGTTGAATTCAGAATCATTCCCTCCTAATACTCCAATGAGGCTTATTTCACCTCCAATCCTTGTCGCTTTGATTGTTTGGGGAAGAGAACTCGCACCTCCAAGTTCAATCGCATGATCCACTTCGCCAAAATCAGATTTTCGAATTGTATCTCCCCATTTTGGATCAATACTTGAGTTGACGCCTTCATCTAAACCCAATTTCTTGAGTTTGTCCAAATGCTGGGTGCTTCTTGAAATTGCGGCAACCTTGCATCCTTCAACTTTTGCAAATTGAATTAAGAAAATTGAAACTCCACCGCAACCCATTGTCAGGATTTTTTTACCGGGGTAATTGGTCGATGTTTCAAACAAAGCATTCCAGGCGGTCAAAGCCGCACATGGTAGAGTTGCAGCTTCTTCGCTCGTTAAAAATGAAGGAATGCCGACTATCTCGGAAGGAGAACATGCTATAAATTCCGAAAGCAACCCTTGTTCAGCGCCTCCCAGCGATCTTTTGATTTTTTTTCCATTTATTGGTCCATCCTGCCAATCCGGAAAAAAGGAGAAGGCGACTCTCTGGCCAATTTTAAAACCGTTCAAGTCAGCATTGGCCTCAACGATTTCACCAACACCATCCGAGACCGGGGTAAGTGGTGATGGGAGTCCAAGCCCGTAATGCCCACCTGCGACAAGTAAATCACGGAAATTTAACGACCAAGAAAGCATTTTGATGAGGATTTTTCCCGGTTGAAGAACAGGTCGGGGCACTTCTGAAAATACCATGTTTTCGATGCCTGATCCGGGTTGAACCAAGTAGGTTTTCATTTTTTAGTCCAATAGAGTATTATCAAATTATTATCTTAAAAAGATGGCATCCCCAAGCGGGCATATCTAGGTATAACCCTTCACTAGTTAATTTGTTTCCTTCACGATCATATTTGTTGGGTCCCAGTTCATCTTTCAAAATAACGGTTTTGTTTTTAATATTTGGCACAGGCAGTGGTAGAAAACATTGCGCCTTGGATGGACCATAGTTCGAAATTGCAAGGCTTATGTTTCCATTCGATCCGATTCGAAGCGCGCATATGAATTGCCTGAAGGATTGATCGTTTTCAAACGCTTGTCGGGCATTAAGTACTTGATAAGCGCTGGTTTTAATTTCAGGATTTTTAAGAGCAATTAATAACTTGGAATAAAAACTTGTTATGTAATCAGATTTTTCTTCCTTGGGGCGCCTGTTGAGATGTATTGAAGCATGTATTTTCCACCCTTCAATCTGGCCTTCATGAAAAAATAATAGTCCCGGCGCAAAGAATGTCACCAGTGCCGCGGCGCATTGCTTTTCTGGTGAAAACACTTTTGCCGCTCTTTCCTCGTCATGGTTTTCCAAAAATCGAACTAACTTTTTGTTATATTCCCAATCCGCCCGCAAATGTGGGATGATGCTGTCGGGGTTTTCATGGCATAATCTGTCATATAACCTTTTGTCATATGTGTAATCAAAACCTTGTTGTTGCAACTCAAACTCAAGGTCCCAGTATGCTTCCGCTATGAATATGAATCCAGGGATTGCTGATTTTACTGCCTGTATGGCTGCCGGCCAAAACTCTTTTACTGAATAGTCGTTGTTGCCAAAAGATGAGCGTTCACCCCAGGTTTTTTTGAAAACCGATGAGAGGACGAGCATTGCCATGTCACATCTTAGGGCGTCACATTGTGAGGCGATTTTATTTAGGACGGAGGACATTTCCTGTTGGAATTTTGAATTGAAGTAATTGAGTTGTAAAGTGTCGGGCCACCCGGGAAAGTAAGGGTCTCTTCCATGCGCAAAAACCTGATCCCCGTTTTTTGATTTGATTTTAATGTAATTTTCAGCCTGGTTTTCAATGTCTTTTTCCGTGCCACGGACATAGAAGTCGGGATTGGATTCAACCCATGGGTTGTCAATCGCGGTATGATTCGGGACAAAATCAAGGCAAATCTTGAGGTTGAAACCTTTCATCCGATTGCGTAGCCTTGCGAGGGAATCATCACCTCCCAAGATGGAATCAACCTTGTAAGATTGAATGGCGAATGGCGATCCGCTTATATCTTTTTGGGATAAATCACATAGGCAATCGCGAAAAGATTGTTGCCATGATTGGTTTGAACGGGAAATATCCCTGCCAGTATCGCCTATTTGCCACACTCCAAGAAACCATACGAAGTCAAATCCTTTATTGGCTAGATCTAAAAGCAAGGAATCTGGAATATCATCAAGAGTGGCTTTTTTATTGAGTTTTATCCCGAGCTCATTCAAGTAAGCTCTGGTGTTGATTTCAAACAATGCTGGTCGGGATGATTCGATTTCCATTGGAAAGTTATTTTATTTATAGGGTGTATCGGCTTTGTTGAAGTAGATTTTTACGGTATGCAAGGATGAGCTTCTTAAGTGTTTTGATCCTAATTCGGATATTGTCGCCGCTCTCGGTCTGGGATACTTTTCTGATTGGATTCCAGCGTCTGATTTCGGAAATGGAAGGTATGATGTCAACGCCTTCCTGTACTGCTACCTCAACTGATTCAAAATGGTAATGTTTTGCGAGAAAGGTTCCCTCCGGTTCAAGGATCAGGGTGTAACCATGGTCTCCGTAAACCCTTGAAAATGCGCCATCGATTGTGATTGCTTTGCCGCTTTTCTTTATGGGGGATTCGCCCTTGTCGATTTTGACTGGGATATGTCCGTTTACGATAAGGCCTGAAACCGGGTTGACGCCAAATTCCGTCATGATCTTGTCGCAAAAATCAACTTCGTGGATAAGTTGAAAAAAAGAGTTTTTTTCCTCAGTGTGAGTGTCATGGTCGTCGACCAGGTCAATTTCAAATGTCGCGATCTTGTCTTTTCCAAAAAGCGGGGACTGTGGGCCGCACCATAGATACCACATCATATCCCTGTCATAATCCGTGGGGCTTTCGATCGCGCGGGAGAATAGGTCGTTAAGAACATCATAAAGTTCTTTTCCTTTTCTGGGCACACCGTCAACGACAAGGGATTGGAATTCTCCATTTGAGTCAACAGGAACGCAGCCATGGATCACAAGGTGGTTATCTCGGATCAGGTGCATTGAGCCTATGTCACGGAGGTAACGCATGTGGTTGAAAAGTTTTTCACTTGAAAGAAAAGATGTTTTTAGTTTTTCAAGGCAGGTCTGTTCCTCATCGGAAAGCTTATATGGGTCATTGGGGTTTATGGTTGGGAAGAACGAGTCTTTCAGTGGGTATTTCTTACCATCAATCGTGATTGTTTTTTCTTTTACATCGATTGTGTGTAATAACCTTCGGTGCGAAAGGTTCCATTCCGGCCTGCGGGCAAGCATCTGGCCTTCAAGTTTGAATTGCATGATGGCTATGGCTTTTTGCATCCTTGCCAGCATCACTGGTTCCCTCAGGCCTTCCGCTTTGGGTTTGAAGCATGATGCGGGATCATCCATGTAGACATGACGCACCAGGTATTCAAGGGGTTGCAGTGGTATTCCATATCCCTCCTCAAGTTGAAGAATGTTTCTGTACCTAAGGGAAATCCTGATGACATGCGCAATGAGGGCTTCATTTCCAATACAGGCGCCGAGCCATGCCGCATCATGGTTGCCCCAGGTGAAAGCCACATTGGGTTGCCTCATCATGTAATCAACAACTTTGTCACCACGCTGGCCCCTGTCCCAGCAATCACCGGCGATGATTAGCTCGTCAATTGCAAGGTTTCGTACCGCCCTTACCGTGAGATGAACCAACTCAGGGCCTTTGCCATTTTCCAAGATTGTGTCAATAAGTGCGGAATAATAATCATTACCCCGGTCCGCTGATGGTTCATGCAAAAGCTCGATGAATAGGTCGCGATAATCTATGGGTGAGATCTTGTAGATTTTTTCAAGACCGTATCTTTTGGAGAGAACCCTTAGAATAGTGAATAAATGCTTTAAGTTTTTGTGGCAAAATTCCCTTTCATTCGCGGGATTTTCAATTCTAGGTTTAATGGCATCAAGCATTTCCCTGGGATAAAAAATCAGGGTCAGAAATTCCCTTAATTCCATGGGTGGCATGATGTTGCCGAATAATCCTTCCACAAGTGGCCTTAGTTTTCCCGAGGCATTGTTGATAACATGCCGGAGTTTTGTGTATTCGCCGTGAATATCGCTGATGATATGGATAGTGCCCTTAGGAAGCGTTAGTAAAGCTTCAAGTCTTGCGATTTCGGCAAGTGCCGAGTCGATGTTTGGAAACAGTGCTTTCCAAGGAGTGAGAGCGGTGATTTCTTCGGGGCTGATTTTAATATTGATATCCATTTCTTACTTCCTTGCAGTCCAAAACAATAATTTATTATGATTAACAGCTATTGGTTTGATAATCAATCGGGCTTAGTTAATTAATCATATTAATGCTAATATATTTGTGTGTTTCATGTGATCAATTGTTAAACTAATAATCAAATGATCAGGTCTTGTTTGCACTGGAAAGGAATAATTGACATGAAAGTTTTGGTAATCGATGTCGGCGGCACCAATATTAAAATCAAAGTTTCCAATAAGGAAGAAATCAGAAAGTTTCCCTCGGGTCCCGATCTTTCAGCGAAACAAATGGTTTCCGCGGTACTTGAAAATTCAGAGGATTGGGCTTTTGATTGCGTGACCATAGGTTTTCCGGGACCAGTTGTTAATGGGAAAATTAAAAATGAACCGGTTAATCTTGGGACAGGCTGGGTTAACATGGATTTCGAAAAAGCATTGGGAAAACCTGTCAGAATTATTAATGATGCCGCCATGCAGGCCTTGGGTTGTTATGAGGGCGGGCGAATGTTGTTTCTTGGGCTAGGTACAGGCTTGGGCACTACCTTGATTGTTGATGGAGTGGTGGCGGCGCTTGAAGCTGGTCATCTTCCCTTTAAGAAAAACAGAAGTTTTGAACATTATGTCGGTGTTAAAGCCCTCAATAGAACTAGCAGGAAGCATTGGCAGGAAAATGTGTTTGAAGTTGTGAAAATTTTAAAAGATGCCATGGTTGCTGATTATGTGGTATTGGGTGGCGGAAATGTGAAAAAACTTGATGAGTTGCCGCCCGGAACCAAAAAAGGTGATAATCACTTCGCTTTTCTTGGAGGTGTTAGATTTTGGGATAATAAAGCAAACACAAAGACGAAGAAAAAATAATCCTAGTTGTCCATATTTCAATTTCCCCCATGGCTATACTGAATTTTCTTTAGTAAGTTAAAATATTGAAGCCTTAATTGGTATTACTTGTTCATTTTGTCGATGATTCAAAGGAAATTAGATGTCTGATAATTATATTTTCACGATTGAAAACCTTATAAAAGCTTATGGTAAAAAAGAGGTCCTTAAAAACATATGGCTTTCATTTTATCCTGGTGCGAAGATAGGTGTAATAGGATCAAACGGTGCTGGAAAAAGCTCCCTGCTCAAAATTATGGCACTTAAGGACAAAGATTTTATTGGTTCCGTCAGGGCGGCGCCCAATATCACCATCGGTCATGTTCCCCAAGAACCACGGCTTAATGAATCCAAGGATGTGCTTGGTAACCTTGAGGAAGCAGTCGAGCCAATACGGAATTTGTTGATCCGTAGCGAGGAACTTGGAATGAAATTCGGCGAGGACCTTTCTCCGGAGGAAATGGAGAAAGTCCAGGCTCAATTTGACCGTGTTCAAGATGCCATCAATGCCGCTGATGCCTGGGATCTTGATCGAAAACTTGAAATGGCAATGGATGCCATGCGGTTGCCTCCCCCTGATGCGAAAATTACTCAATTGAGTGGTGGAGAAAAACGCAGGGTTGCACTTTGCAAAACCCTGCTTGAAAACCCAGATATTCTTTTGCTTGACGAACCGACAAACCATCTTGATGCTGAAGCGGTCTCGTGGTTGGAAAAAACCCTGAAGAATTACCAGGGAACAGTCGTGTCTGTGACCCATGATCGTTACTTTTTAGATAATGTTGCCGAATGGATTTTGGAACTGGATCGTGGACAGGGGATCCCATGGAAAGGGAACTATTCGTCATGGCTTGAGCAAAAAGAAGCCAGGCTTGCGAGGGAGGAAAAACAGGAAACAGCCAGAAAGAAAGCGCTTGCTCGGGAGTTGGAATGGGCCAGGATGGCTCCAAAGGCCCGTATTGCCAAAAATAAAGCCAGGCTTAGTGCATACGAGAAACTTGCCAGTCAGGAATATGAAGAGCGTGAGGATGAGCTTGTGATGCAGATTCCTCCCGGCCCACATCTTGGTGATCTGGTTGTCAGATCTGAAGGGGTTCGAAAAGCTTTTGGTGATAATATCTTGTTTGAGGACCTTACTTTCAACCTGCCCAAGGGCGGGATTGTTGGGGTTATAGGGCCTAACGGTGCTGGTAAAACCACGCTTTTTCGCATGATCGTGGGAGAAGAAAAACCGGATTCAGGAACTCTTCGTGTTGGGGATACAGTTGTACCCGCATATGTCAGCCAAGGGCGTGACACGCTTGTAGATACCAATACTGTTTTTGAAGAAATAACCGGAGGAACTGATTACATCATTCTGGGTAAAACCCGAGTCGCATCAAGGGGCTATGTTTCTCGTTTTAATTTCAAGGGGCAGGATCAGCAAAGAAAGGTAGGCGAACTTTCGGGTGGCGAACGAAATAGAGTTCACCTTGCCAAATTGTTGCGCAGTGGCGGAAATGTTTTATTACTTGATGAACCAACCAATGACCTTGATGTTGATACCCTTCGAGCGTTGGAGGAGGCACTTCTCAACTTTGGTGGTTGTGCGGTTGTTATCAGTCATGACCGTTGGTTTTTGGATAGGATTGCAACCCATATTCTTGCATTTGAGGGCGATGCCAAGGTGGTCTGGTGTGAGGGGAATTATCAAACATACGAGGCACAGAGACGCATTCGCATGGGAGAGGATGCTGATAAGCCCCAACGATTCAAATATAGGAAGCTGTAATGCTTCTAGCGGGCATTTTTTTTGGTGTAAGGTGTTACTCTAAAGTCGGGCCGTTTTTGGTGGTGCGGGATGTGGTTTGGAATTGTGAATCGGAATGGGCGTTTTGTTTTTCTCGCACCATGTTTCCGAGGTTGATATCTTCTTTTTGCTTTTTGGAGTCATGATCAGTTGTACGAAACCCGATTGCCATGATTATGATCATCAATAATCCTGCCGCAAGTCCGAGTTTGGTTTCTTTGCACATGATCTGTTTTCTTAAATGTTTTAAAACTAAAATATTTTAAGTATGCAATATAAAAACAGATAAGAACGGTGAAACTTTAGACATTTATAAGATAATAATCAATGACTTGATTAAAAAGTTGTCATAAACCTTACAGTCATTAATTTGATAATAAATTCTCGTGAACATTCCCAAATAATTTTTAAAATGGAACTCCTATACAAACCAGACTTTTTCGGGTTCTTAAGAATAAGTGATTGAAGGAAATTGCGGGGGAAGCAATGACACCTTCTCCAATGCTGTTTTTGTTTACAATTTTAAATGTTTTATTTGCCTCAACTATTGTTGAAACTCCCTCCAGATTAGTGAAATAAACCTTTCCATTGCACGCTATCGGGCTGGATTTATAATCCCCTCCCAGTCTTTCATTCCAATAGATTGTCCCGTTGGTTGAATCCAGGCATTGGGCAAAGCCATTGTCACTTATCGTGAAAACAAGGCCGTTTAAAGCCACAGGGCAACAAGAATCAGGTGTGTTCTTGGAAAATTCCCAAGAGTAATTTTCACTTGATGGAAGCCCCGAGGAATTATCAAGTTTTAATGCAACCAATGGCCCACGCATTCCGCGTGTTGCAAAAACAGTATTTTCATGAATGGTGGGACCCGTGATCGTTCTCCCACCATTCAGGCCTTCCTTTTTCCAAAGTTGTTTTCCTGTTTTGGGATCGTACGCATCCAACTGATTTCCCCCCATCACAATGATTTGGTTTTGATTCGCGGCTTTATGATAAATAGGTGTGGTGTATGAGTCACAGGATTCAGCGGTTGCAACAGTTTTGCGAAGTGTCTTCCAAACTTCTTTGCCGGAATCAAGATCGTATGCGATAAGGAAGCTTTGCGCCTTTTCGCCTTCCAGGTCCCCAAGCGAATCCTGCATGACTGTGCATATCACAATGTTTTCATGAATAAATGGACTATTTGAATAGCCCCACCAAATGGTAAATGTTCCCTGTTCTTTTTGGAGATTTTTTTTCCAGATGGTGTTTCCGTTGAAATCTGTGCAAGCCAGATCGCCATTGCCAAAAAGGAAAACAACTTTCTTACCATTTGTCACAGGTGAGGGACTGGCAAGATTATGCAGCTTGTGAAATTTTTGCCTGCGCCGTTGGTCTCCGGGTTTTCCCTTTAAAGGATCACGAATAGTTTCTCCAGAGCCTAATTCCTTCGACCATGAATTCGTTCCGGTTTTCAAATCGAATTTCAAACCAATTAGTTTTTCACCATCCTGGCTTGTTAAAAAAATGGAATTCTCCCAGATACAAGGAGAGCTTGCACCATCACCAGAAATCGGAACTTTCCATGCGATATTTTCTTTTTCCGACCAACTTGTTGGAAGGGATTTATCGTAAGACACGGAGTTCCCCTCAGGTCCTCGCCATGAAGGCCAGTTAGTTTGCGAAAAAGCTGAAATACAAAAAAAAGAAAGGCTTAAAAATGTCGGAACAAAGTATGGTAAATTTTGCTTGATCATTTCAAATACCTCAAAAATAGTTAAGGCTTAAGCACATGCAAGAATGTGAATATAAAACTAATAATGAAAGGAAAAAAGTTGCGGAGGGTGAGTGAGGGGAATCGAACCCCCGACCTTCAGTGCCACAAACTGACGCTCTAACCAACTGAGCTACACCCACCATATTTAATAATCTTAATTCCTTATTAGGCAAAGGCAAGCAATTGGAGGGAAACTAAGGGAAAATAACCAAAATTTACCAAAAAAACAGGAAAGTGATGATCAAATACATGGGTAAAAACAGAATTGTCGCACAAAACGCGTAATTAAAAAAACCAGGCATTCTAATCTGATTTTTTTCAGCCATGGACTTTATAAGAAAATTTGGGCCATTTCCTATATAGGTGTTGGCTCCCATGAATACCGCCCCGCAACATATTGCCCCTAAAATTATTGGCTTAAATATTGAGAGTGATGAGATTTCCCCATCCCCTGCTGCAAGTGTGGTAAAAGCTAAAAATGTTGGTGCATTATCCAAAATTGAGGAAAGCCCCCCGGTCAACCAGAAAAATTGCCAGGGTTGGTCTAATGAGAGACTGGCGCTTTCATGCCTTAAGATTTCTAATGCAGGGATCATGGTGATAAAAATTCCCAAAAAAATAATAGCAACCTCCCTGATGGGCAGCCATGAAAAGTCGTTTGATTGCCTGATGATTTTTGGTGTTGTAGAAAAAGCAAGGGTTGCCAAAGACAGTTGGGCAAGTGCTGCTGGAATCAGGGGCATGGTTAGGTCTTGAACAGGAAGGATTTTACCAAAAAACAATCCTAGGGGTTTACCAACGGACGGGGATTGAATTATTACCAATAAAAGTAATAAACCAAGAAATATAAAATTGCGTTTCCCAAAGAAATGAAAAACATCATCATGAAAATCTGAATTTCCGTCACGATTTGCGAGATCTCTGCGATAGTTGTAAAAATCAACAATAAAAAAAACTGATATAAGATATAGGTTTGCGATCAGCCATTGCGGCCAGAGGGTTATGGTCCAAAAAAAATCAATTCCATTAAGAAAGCCAAGAAAAAGAGGAGGATCACCCAAAGGGGTTAACAATCCGCCCATATTTCCAACAATGAAAATGAAAAATAAAACGAGGTGGACTTTATGAATGCGGTCTCGATTGGCATGGATGAATGGCTTGAATAAAAGAATGCTTGCCCCGGTAGTTCCCAAAAGATTTGTCAGCAGAGCGCCAAATGCCAGAAGCGCGCAATTAAGCGACGGGGTTGATTTCCATTTGAATTTCAAAACAATTCCGCCTGCCACAATATAAAGTGATCCTATGAGGCTCATAAAACAAAAATAATCCAGCAAGCTATGTTGAAAAGCGTATATGCTGTTGAATTCCGTGCTTTGCCTGATTGACCAAAGATAAATGATCACAGGAAAGGAAAACAGAAGAACAATGAGAAGTTTGTTTTTATCGGATTCCCAAAAATGATGAAATAAAATAGGTCCGAGTGCGATAAGGAGTAATAAAGACACAAATGGGATCGCTGCCGACCAGGGAACAATTATGTTTTGTGCCCATGAATTTGCAAAAAGGCAGTATTCAAGAGTAAAAGGCAAGAGTGTGGTCATTTTATTTCGCGGACTCTTTTTCCCAGAAGGCGATATTTTGTAAAAGATGCAGGCCATCAGTGAAAATTGGATTCAAATCTTTTCGCCAAGCCCAAAAACGGTCTAATTGCCATAGTGGAATCAAAGGAAGTTCCTGTTCCATGAGAGAAATCATTGTTTTTCTGTGAGACAACATTTCCGGAATTGTTGAGGAGAGAATTGTGGACTTTGAAGCCTCCAGCAATAATTGTAAATTTTGATTTCTAACAGGGTTTTGATTCTTCACTTGAAGATAACTGAAAAGCAGGGGGTACAAAGAGCAATTTTCATCCGGGTAATCGTACCATGAGTAAGCCAAATCGTAATCATGTTCCTCAAGTGTCTTGTTAAAGTATGAATCGGGAGGAATAGCTTGAGGAGTAACAGTAATACCAAGTGTTTGTTTTATCTGGTTTGCAATTAGTTCCATGGCCTGGGAAATTTTTGGATCACCAGAGGGAAACTTCAGCGAAATTGAAACACCTGATTGGTTTTTTTTATCTTCAGTGGATTGGTTTTGGATGACTGTCGCCAAATCCTGGGACCAAGTTAAATCTGATTTCACCATACCATCGGAAATTGCGTAATCTTTCGGAAAAATTGATTGTAAAACATGATGGGCGGGATTTTTTTCCGAACCTATCCAGACCTCTTTTAATATTTTTTCACGAAGCAGGGAGTGCGCTATAGCCTTCCTAATCTCAGGTGATCTAAGGATACCTTTTTCAGTGTTTACCGCTATGAAATAAACTCTTTTATTTGGTAATGATGGTCCGGTTTGAGAAGTGATTATTTGCGTATTGCCAGGGAGTTTGAGTTTATTTGCCTCTTGCAGGTCTATGTCGATTGCCAAGTCTATTTTTCCTGAAATCAGATCCTCAACGGGTTCGTTTGTTTTGTAAAACCGAATTTCCTGGATGTTTGGTTTATTATTATTCGCGTTTCTAAATGAATAGAATGGCTGAGCTTTGAAATTCACATATTCTTTGCCAAGTTCAGTTCCCTTATTTGAAAATTTATAAGGGCCGCTTCCATTTTTCAAAGCGGTATCTTGGATAATTTTAAAAGTGAAAAAAGAGAAAGGCTCAAGAATTCCAGATTTAAATTTTATTTCGAAATTATTGGAGTCTAAATTGGTCCAGCTTGTAAAAACACCACCATCCGAAGTCATCCAGGCGAGTGTCTTGTTGTTTTTCATACTTGATTGAATTTCGGGGGCAGTAACAGGTTTACCATCGGACCATAAACTGGAGGGAGTGACAAAAAAAGATGCGCCATTTCCATTAGGTGTCAGCTTGGATGAAGTAAGAACTCGAACCATTCTTAAATTACCATCAATTGATGTCTCTTTTTGTAAAAGGCTTTCATACAGTAAATCTGATGCATGGATTTCTTGTATTTGGTGAGTGTCTGTTGGGTTGATCTCAGGAAGTCTTGCCAAACCAATCTTAAGCATTTCTTTTCGAGGGCTGATTTTTTCCAGAAGTTGACCGGCTTTTTGATGATCAGGCTGCAATTCCAAGGCTCTAAGCAGGAGTTCCCTGACTTTTCCAACATTTGATCCATTGTTTAGTTTTTCAGCCTGCAAATAAAAATACTCAGACTTTTTTTTCAGGAGGTTTAGAAGAGGTTTTTCCTCATCATTTTTGTACATCTTCGATTCATGACTGAGAAAAAGAGTGATCAATTCTTTTGTCCTGGTTCTACTGAACCCCGACTGATTTGATCCATCAGTTATTTCCACTAATAAGGCTGAAAGAATTTCCAAGGTCTCTTTTTGGGGTGTGCCGGAAGATAATTTCGAAATCTCAAAGATTGCCTGATCCCAGTTTCTTTTCTCAGTACAAATACGGATTTTGCTTATCCGTACCTGGGTGATCTTGTTGGCAATTGATTTTCGAATGATGTTCCATCCAGATCCTTCCCTTTTTCCAGTCGCAACGCCAGAATCGTGTGATCGAATGCCATTTTCCAAATAAACTTCCGCGATTGATAATCGATCATAGAACTCCAAGCTGGAGCTAAATTGGTCCGGATTAAGAATGAAATTGCCATCAATGAATTTTTGCGCGATTTCAATTATTGTTTCCTCAAAAAATTTAACTTCTTTGATTGTTGTCGGTCCGGTTGTGACAAGTTCCTTAAAATTTAAACTTTTGTCAAAAACCCTTAATCTTAAAATCACATCATCTGGCGCAGGGATTTTGAAGTATTTGCTTATTAGTTCAACCTTGTATGTCATGGTTGGCCTGAATGGATGACTCACGGTGATAATATCAAAAGGGATTTCGAGGGTTTTCATCAAACCCATGGCCAATGGAGACGAGATACTTTGGTTCGTTTTTGAATTGTTCGGATTTCCAGTTTCGAAAGATTTCCAATAATCCTTGTTTATTTTAACATTACCCATCTCTTCAACTTCATTTATTACTTTTTTTTCCTGTGAAAGGGTTTTGGTTGTTAAAAGTGATAAAAATATCAATGATAGCAAGCAGTGGTTTAAATTTTTGAGGGTTTTCATGCAAGTAATTTAATTATCGCTTGGAACATTAAAAATAGTGCAGATTGTTTTTTCATATTATTAAGTTATTATAATGTATATCTGAAAGTATATTAAATAACATTCTGATGTAATCAAGCGAGGTTGTCGTGTCTAAAAAGACTGCAAAAACTACTGTTGTCGCTTTTAAAGTTGAGCAGGAACTTGCTGATCTTCTCAATAGTTTGCCAAATAAAAGTGCTTTTATTCGTAAAGCTATTGCCGCACAACTTGGTGTTTCTTGTCCGCTTTGCAAGGGTTCGGGGGTGGTTACCAGGGCGGTAAATGATCATTTTGTCCCATTGATTGAGGAGTTTAAGCACCAGTCCTGTGCAAGTTGCGGAAATAAGATTGAGGTTCCGGTTGAAGCGGAAGACATGGACAAAGAGAGTCGATCCCGTTTGGAGCAGTTTCTTTTGGGCGGCCCGTTGTATTGTAATACCTGTTATGAACTAGCACCAAGTTGCGATGACTGCGGTTGGCATATAGACAAAGAGCAAGTTGAGCAGCATCATTTCAAAAGTCATTGCGGTGATGAGTGCGACCTTCCTCACACGGATCATAGTCACTAGGCATTGTTTTTGATTTTAATGGCCTTCCTTGACCATGTTTCTGGACCAAGCTGGAATTTCTACCACCAGGTTTTCTGTGCCATTTGGAACGCATTGGCATCCAAGTCTAGATTCAATTGTTAGTCCCCTGGCCTCATCTAGCATGTCTTGCTCGTCTTCATTTGGTGCATTGCAACTTCCCATACCTTGTTTCACAATCACATGGCAGGTTGAGCATGCGCAGACTCCGCCACAGGCATGGTCGATTTCAACTCCCGCAGCGTAAGCAATATCCAATATGCTTCCGGGTAATCCGGTTCGGTTGTAAGGGATTTTTTCAGGGTCTACTTCAAATGTTTTATTGTCAGGTAGAAAAGTTATGGAGTATTTTTTTCTGGGTTTTTCAAATTTTGCCTGTTCAATATATGGGTTTACGCCGGCCATGAAGACTACCTCGATTAAATAAATATTTGCCTTCTATCATGTTAGGGGCTTAGGCTGATGTTAGCAATTGTTTAAGCGCAGCGTCGCAATTCCGGTAACTGAGTTTTTCGAGAATTTGCGTTTTTTTGCAACCACTTTTTGATTGATGAATTTGTCGTTTTTTTGTTTTTTTGAATTATCAAGCGGGATTTGATGAAAGATGGCAAGTTGAAAAGAAGTGAACACAGTACATTAAAATAGGTGGCGACAGAGTATGTTTTTTTCTTTTTTGTGAAATTTGCAACAGTGCCATTTATGATTGACAAGCAAGATTTTAACACGACAATTGCCAAACATTTTAGAGCCATCGAGGGTGGGGCGTTTTTGATGCTTACAAGGGCGCGGTTGCGCTCTACATGGAATCTGAAAAATTCAGACCATTCTCCTGAACTGCCGCAATGAATGTGCAAAACAAATGTCTCAGGGGTGTAAACGCAACGCCAATTCATTAACTTTGCACGCCAGGAGAGGTCAAGATCCTCATAATACATGAAAAGTCGCTCATCAAAATCGCCAATTTCTTCCAGCATTTCTTTTCGAATTAAAACAGAGGCTCCGCATGCACCAAAAACATCCTCTTTTTGATCGTACTGCCCAAGATCTTTCTCCCTGAATCCCCGGTCACTTCCCCTCCCATCCGCCAATAATTGAAGCCCTGCGCTGTTTATTGTTTCTTTTTCCCCATGGAAAAGGATTTTGCAAGTTACAAGGCCGATGCTTTTAGATTCCAATATTTGTTGCACCAGGGCTGAAATCCAATTGGATGGCACTTCGGTGTCGTTGTTAAGCAGGGCGTAAAATTCTCCCTTTGCATGTTTGAAACCAAGATTGTTTCCTGCTGCAAATCCCAGGTTTTTTTTCGCATCGATTACCCTGACAAAAGGCCAATTCAAGCGCATATATTCAACCGAATCGTCGGATGATCCATTGTCCACAACTATGATTTCAAAACCATGGGTTGGGTAATTTTGTTTAAGAAGGGATGCCAGGCATTTTTCTAGAAATCTGCGACCATTGTAATTCACGATGATCACAGAAATAAATGGAGTCAGTCTATTTTCAGGAATGTTTGAGTCTTTGGAAATCATATGTTTTTTGAGGTTTTGATGCCCGGTGTTTCTGTTTCTGGATCAAGATTTGGGCTGTAAAGCTCATCGCCTGCCTTCAATTCCATATCCCATTTGGATTTGAAATAGTCAATTTCTTTTTGAAACCTGTGGATTTTTTCGGGAGTGTCTTCAAACCCACGGGTCTTGGACTCGTAGTGGGTGAATTCAGCATGTGGAGTCCATACTACTGATAAGCTTTTGTTTTTGACTTTCAGGCACAAATCAATGTCGTTAAATGCTATGGCCAGGTTTTCGTCAAAACCACCAGCTTCAAGGAATGTTTCTCTTTTTATCATCATGCATGCGCCGGTCACACAACTCACATTTCGAATTGTGGCCATTCGGAAGCCATATCCCAATTTTCCTCTAGGGGTATTTCGAAAAACATGGCCTGCAATTCCAGTCATTGCCAATACAACGCCCGCATGTTGGATTGTGTCGTCAGGATAATAAAGTGCGGCGCCCACCACTCCTGTTTCAGGGCGCGAAGCATGCTCCGCAAGGCGATACAGGTTTTCTTTCTTAAGAGATTTGATGTCATTGTTCAAAAAAAGAATCAGTTCACCATTCGCAAATTTCACCCCATGATTGTTAATAGCGGCATAACTAAATGGCTTTTCCCATCCAATAATTCTCACTCTTGAGTCTTCCTTGAATTTCTCGTAAAGATCGAATGTTTCCTTCTCAGTGCTTCCATTTTCAAGCACTAAAATTTCCAAATTTGGATAATCTGTTTCCAAAACGGAACTTAGGCAGGCTCGCAATAGTGGTGACTGGTCTTTGGATGGAATAATGATGGAAATGGCAGGCCACTTATGCGGGTGGTAGATTGCCTGATAAAGGCCTGTTGCAAGACCATTTGAGGCCTGACCTGAAAGGTTGCATCGATCCAGATGTTCCTGAAGGGCTCTTCTTCCGGCATCATGGGCATAGTTCTTGGCACTGGGGTTGCCAGCAGTTGAGGACGGATGCACGCGCCAATGATAAAGGATCTTCGGAATATGAACAATTTTTTCAGCTAGTTCACAGGCTCTTAGTACAAGGTCATAATCCTGTGAACCATCAAATCCTTTCCGAAATCCCCCGGTTTTATTTATTACTTCCGCGCGGAAAACCAAAAGGTGACAAATATAATTATGACTTCTTAGGGTATCCCAGCCAAAAGCTGGTTTGAAGGTCGGACTGAATCTTTTTGAACCATCGGCATTAATGAAGTCTTCGTCAGAGTAAAGTATGTCAACATTTGTTCCAGGTTCCTGTAGATGGGCGACGACTTCGTTTAATGCAAAGGGAGCCAGGGTGTCATCGTGGTCCAAAAGTGTTATGAAGTCACCCGAAGCCAGGTGAAGCGCCGCGTTTGAGTTGCCTGCGATACCAAGATTCTGGTCTAGAAAAACAAGTTTTATCCGAGAGTCTCTGCGAGCGTAATCAGTTAATATTTTTTTTGTGGAAGCTGAGGAACTGTTACCATCCGCGATGCAAAGTTCCCAGTTTTTGTATGTTTGGGCCAGAACGGAATCGATCATTTCTTCCAGGCAATTTTGAGGAGTATTCCATGTTGGAGTCACGATACTTATTTTGGGTTGATAAGCAAATTCCTGCTGCCTTTGTTTTGTTAATTGGGCGTCATCGGGTTCATTGTGCAGAATCCATTTTTCATATCCAGCCTTGAGTTCGACACTCCCTAAATTCGACTTTTTGGAGGATGCCAGTCGCCATGTTTTTTTTAGAAGATCAATAAGATTTTTAACGGCTTTTGCTTGAATTGAATTTGAGGGGAAAAATCTCTGAAAGATCGGGTCAATTACCTTTATTATTTTCCAACCGGTATGATTTTCGATGGTTTGTATTTGTAATCGAAGTTGAAGAAGTTCCGCATCTTTTTGCGCGATGCAAGCTTGAAGAAATTGGGTTTGATCTAAATGGTTGCTATCATGAGGGGTAATTGAATCCTCTGAAACAATCCTAAGGGGTGGATGATCAACAGGATATTTTTTAGCTTCCATGAAATTGCCGTTTTAAAAGCAATGTAACTTATTTAAACACCATGGTTTAAATATCATGGAATTGGCTTAATGGGCAATAGGAATGATTATCTGCGCCATTCATCGATAAGGGATGCAACTAGCCCTGTCCACCCAGTTTGATGTGGGGCCCCAAGTCCCTCGCCGGTATCACCGTTAAAATATTCATAAAAGAGCACGAAATTATTCCAATTTGGGTCTTCCTGAAACTTTTTATACCTTCCATGGACGGGCCGGATGCCATTTTTGTTTCTGGAAAATATTTTAATCAATCTGTTCGCGATATCTTTCGCCATGATTTGAAAGGTGATTGATGTGCCATGGGATGCCGGGGTACTGACAGCAAATCGGGGTCCAAAGGCTTTTCCCAATTTACGAATGGATTCAATAAGCAAAAATGAGGTAGGAAACCAAATGGGCCCACGCCAATTTGAATTTCCCCCCTTGAGTTTCGAATCGCTTTCAGCGGGTTCATAACCAACAGAAATCCCATCGTAGACGAAAGGATGTTTAGCGTGTGCTTTTGAAAGGCTTCGAATTCCAAAATCAGAGAGAAATTCTGATTCGTTGTAAAGCCTGTGCATAAGCCTGGATAATTGGTTTTCGTCAACAATCGTGAGTGCGTAGGATACCTTTCCTTCTTCCTCGGTTTTATGGACCACATTTTTGACAAGGTCCTGCCTGTTTTTGATAAACCAAAGGAAGTTGCTGGTGAATTCCTTGAACGGTTTAATCCATTCCATTTCAATTCGTTCAACCGCAAACAATGGCACCAAACCCACCAGGGACCTCAATCTGAATTTTTTAAAGTTGCCGTCCGGGAAGCGTAGAACATCATAAAAGAACCCATCTTCCTCATCCCAAAGTTGATAGTCTCGATTGCCCATGTGTTTCATGGCACCCGCGACATATGCGTAATGCTGGAAGAACTTGATTGCAAGCCCCTCATAAACCCGGTTTTCTTTGGCTAATTCCAATGCGATACGCATTAGATTCAGGCAAAACATCCCCATGTATCCGCCCGCATCTGATTGTTCAAGCACAGATCCATCTGACATTTTCATGCTGCGGTCGACTACCGTGATGTTATCCATGCCAAGGAATCCACCTTCAAACACATTGTTCCCTTGGCTGTCAACTTTATTGATCCACCATGCGAAATTGATGATAAGCTTGTGAAAGCATCTTTCGAGGAAGTCCCTGTCAGCCTTACCTGTTTGAAGGCGCTCCATATTGTAAACGCGCCAGACTGCCCAGGCATGAACAGGAGGGTTCAGGTCGGAATATTCCCATTCATATGCAGGGATTTGCCCGTTGGGGTGTTGGAATTGTTCAAATAGCAGGAAGAAAAGTTGTTCTTTAGCGAATTTTGGGTCAACACGCGCGATGGCAGGGCAGGTGAAAGCAAGATCCCAAGCTGCGAACCATGGATACTCCCATTTTTCGCATGGGATAAGCACTCGGAGCGAGTTGAGGTGACGCCAATGTTGATTGCGAATGGTTTTTCTCGAAGCTGGTGGCGGGAAATCAGGGTTATCTCCCTCCAGCCAGGTGTTCACATTGAAAATATAATTTTGCTTGGTCCAAAGGAGGCCGCTGAACGCCTGTCTTTGAATCATTTTTTCATCATCACTAGCCTCAGGCGGGTGGATGGATTGGTAGAATTCATCAGCCTCTTCTTTTCGGATTTTTATGGTGGAATCAACTTCCGCAAGCGGCCTGCTTATGCCTACATTGTCAGAGAGTCGCAAATGTAAAACCTGAGTTTCTCCCGGAGCAATCGCAGGAAAATGATAGCAAATAGTTGATTTGGTTCCTTGATGTTTGGGGTTAACGGTGTTTTCACCGTTTATGATATGTCGATGGAAAGCATCTTTTGTATAAGGTTTCCTTGAAAGGCTGTTTTTTCCAAAAACAACAGGGCCGTTGGTCTCATTGTAAGTGAATAGTGCGACTCCGTTTCTTGGCCCATAAAGGATTCGTTGGCCAAGTCGGTAATATGCAGGGATATCCTTGAGGGTTTCAACCTGGGCATCATCAGCTATGATGCTCATAAAACCTGGACCATCTGGTCCCTCGGTGATCAGGGGTTCTGGATTCCCCTCGGGAGTCCATGCTTTCTTGTCCCAACCCCAGGTGTTTCGAAACCAAAGGTGTGGCAGGATATAAAGAGGGGCGGGGTCCGGCCCTCTGTTGATTGCTTCTATCCGTATGCAAAAATCCTCAGCATTGGTTTTGGCGTACTCAATGCTGATATCGAAATATCTGTCTTCATTGAATATTCCCGTGTCCAAAAGTTCATATTCCGGGCCCTTGCCATTTCTTTCACGATTCACTTTCACCAAATCCGCATAGGGGAAAGCTGACTGGGGATATTTATAAACATATTTCATGTAGGAATGGGTCGGGGTGTTGTCGAAGTGAAAATAATATTCCTTAACATCCTCCCCATGGTTGCCTTCCTCAGAGGTCAGGCCAAAAAGTCTCTCCTTCAAGATGGGATCTTTTCCATTCCAAAATGCTGGGGCGAAACATAAGAGTTGGTACCGATCGCAAATGCCTGCGATACCGTCCTCGCCCCATCGGTAGGCTTTGCTTCGGGCCAAATCATGGGGAAGGTAGGCCCACGCGTTTCCATCCGGGCTGTAATCTTCCCTGACAGATGCCCAAGCCCTTTCGCTAACATAAGGCCCCCAGCGCCTCCAGCCTGATACATCATCCTGTATTTCATTAAGCCTTTGTTGTTCTTGTGTTGTCATAATTTTTTCCAGTCTCGGAATTAGTCGAATCTACATGATGGATTTTTTATGATGTCAAAACAAGAGGATTGCGCAAAATGTTCTTTAATTTGAGGTTAATCTGGCGGCATAATTGGAAGCGCCGATAAGTGGTGCTTCGGGATTCAGTGCAATTTGAACAGGTATGGATTGCATTAATCCAAGAAATCGTCCCTTGGAGAAGAAACCCTCAAGAAATTTTCCATTTTTCATGAATGGTAGGATTTTAGGGGCAATACCTCCCCCAATGAAAAGCCCTCCTGTTCCAAGGCATTTAAGTGAAAGATTGGAAGATTCCTTGCCGTAAATTGAAACAAACAGGTTTAAGGTTGCAACAGCGGCAGGGTCTGTGTTGGCCAGTGCCATTTGGGAGACAACCGCACTAGGGTCCGGCTCGGTTTTCAGTCTTAATGTCAGGGCTTCTGTGGGTTTTTCAACCCCGGTTTCAGTCAAAAATCGGAAAATATTAAAGAGTCCAGGGCCTGACAGGATTCTCTCGTAGCTGACATGATCAGGATAATGCTGTTTTAGCCATTGGAATAAATCGATTTCCAGGTTTGTGGTTGGTGCGAAATCACAATGCCCCCCTTCTGAAGCGGAAGGGTGGTACTGTTTGCCGTCCCAAAAAAGCATTGCTTCGCCGAGGCCGGTTCCAGCGGCAATCACCGCGATATTTCCGGGAACTCCATTTTTGCAATCAGGGTTTAATTGGATTTTTTCCCCGGGATTAAGAAATAGCATTCCATACGCTGCTGCTTCAAGGTCATTTAAAAGCTTGACTTTTTTGGCTTTTAAAAAGTCGGCTAGCTTTTGTTCGTCAAGTTCCCAAGGAAGATTGGTTGTTTTGCATTTGCCTGCAAGAACGGCACCAGCAACTCCAAAGCAGCCTGTTTCAATTTGGATGTTTTTTTCATTGCTTAGGAATTTCTCAAGGATTTCTTCCAAGCTATTATGGCCTTTGCTGGGAAATACTGCTTGCTTGAATAATTTCACTTTCCCGGATTCAAGCTCGTAAAGCGCCAGCACAGTTTTTGTGCCACCAATATCTCCAGCAATAATCATCAGTATAACTCCGGGAAAAATTAAGGTGTCGGGTATTAAGCAACAGAGTCTAAAATTTTCTTTGAGGCTGATTCTATGCCTTCTTTATCGCCAAAAATCGCCGACCCAGCTACCAACACTTTAGCGCCAGCCTGAACGACCAATGGTGCGGTTTTGGCATCAATACCCCCATCAACTTCAATTTCAATATCAAGGTTTTTTTGATTTAACATGGTTTTTAATCTTTTGACTTTGTCGACGGTTTCGGGAAGGAATTTTTGCCCTCCAAACCCCGGGTTTACAGTCATTATCAACACGAGGTCCAGTTGCGCTATGATTTCATCGACAACAATCAAAGGGGTTGCTGGATTGAGGGCAACCCCGCATTTTTTTCCTAGCGCCTTGATGTGCTGGATGGTTCGTTGCAAGTGTGGTGTGTTTTCCGCGTGAACGATGATACTGTCGGACCCCGCATGAGCGAATGCATCGATCAAATTGTCAGGACCATTGATCATCAGGTGTGTTTCAAAACATAATTTTGTAACTTTCCTGATGGATTGGATGACAGGAATTCCAAAACTAATGTTGGGGACAAATTGACCATCCATCACATCTATATGTATGCGGTTGGCGCCGGCATTTTCCGCCCGTTTTATTTGTTCCCCAAGAATAGTGAAGTCGGCCGCAAGAATTGAAGGAGCGAGTAAAGCTTTTGAAGTCGGCATTGTTATCTCGTTAAAAGAATGTTTCAAGAAAGTCCGGAAGCGGCCTCTTTGTCCAAAAGCCAAAGGAGCTTCCCCTGTTCCGGTTTGATACCCTGTGAAGGGTAAGTGTCTAAGTCTGGTTTGCCTTGCAAAACCTCCTTAAGCGCGGGGACTTTGTCTTTTCCAGCGACAAGGAAAATCACATTTTTTGCCTGATTAATGACGGAGTAAGTTAATGTCATTCTATTGGTGTTGAACTTTGGTACGAAGTTTGGAACCACCCAGCGGTCTTTTTCTTTTAATGCAGTGGTGCCTGGGAATAAGGATGCTGTATGGCCGTCAGGGCCCATTCCGAGAAAAAGCAGATCAAATTTTGGTGGGTGACCATTTGCAGGGATTTTGAAAAAAGTCGTGATTTTATCCTGATATTCCTGGGCAGCTTGATTGATATCGTTTTTTTCAGCTTCCATCCTGTGAATTTGGGTTGGAATCGCAGGTACAAGATCAAGGAGAGAATCCTTGGCCATTTTGAAGTTGGAATCACTGTGGGTTGGTGGAACACTTCTCTCATCGCCCCAAAAAAAATGACATTTTCCCCAATCTACCTGTTTCCGATAAGCATCAGTTGCAAGAAGTGCAAGCATACCCTTTGGTGTGCTTCCACCAGATAGTACCACTGAGAATTTATCACTTGCCTTAACGGAGGCGTTGCAAATGCGGATGAAATGAAGCGCTCCTGCTTCAGCCACCAAAGATGGGGAATCAAAGATTTGAACTTCTCTGGACATTAACTAGGCCTCAAAAGATTATTTTCAAGTTGTCTTGCAAAGACAAAAGGCGCATGTCCACAAAAATGTTGGAAATACGCCTTTTGCCACAACAAAAACTGTGATTAGCCTCCGGTTGGTCTTTCAACATGGCCGCCAAACTTGAACCTCATCGCGGATAATACCTTTTCCGCGAATGTGTGTTCCTGGCGGGATCGGAATCGGGTGTATAGTGATGCGGTCAGGACATCAGCAGGTACAGACTCTTCCAATGCGGCAATTACTGTCCATCGCCCTTCACCAGAGTCTTGCACAAAACCGGAGAAGTTCGAAAGCGTTGGATTTTCAAGCAATGCTATTGCTGCGAGGTCTAAGAGCCATGATCCAACAACGCTACCGCGGCGCCAGACTTCAGCGATATCAGGCACATTGAAATCATAACGGATTTCCGGAGGGAGTTGCTGGGAGTTAGCACTCCGGATAATGTCGAATCCTTCGGCATATGCTTGCATAAGTCCATATTCAA
>SYCV01000105.1 GCA_005786805.1 Planctomycetia bacterium
AAGGATGGGAAAATTTGGGTTTTGGATTTTAAATTCAAGGATCCCAGATTGGTAAAAGTGGATATCCCAGGTCGTGGCCAGAAAGTATGCTGGTACCTTTGGTACCAAGTGATCAATAACAGTGAGAAGCCCCGTCGATTTGTTCCTGATTTTGAAATCCGCACCACAGACACCAACACGGTGCATAAAGACCAGATACTTCCCAAGGTTCAAAAAGCAATCATCAGGCTGGAAGACCCTACCGCCGACCCTGATGATGAGGATTCAGGTTTCTATAAGATCAAGAATTCTGTGACGATAGCCAAGGATGAGATACCCCCATCACAACCCGGTTTGCCCCCAAAAGCGGTTACTGGAGTTGCAATTTGGGATGATGTGGACCCTGATGCCAATCGATTTAGTTTGTTTATTACGGGATTATCGAATGGGTGGGCTGTGACAGACCCTATTCCGCCTGACATTGAACCTGTTGTTCGTCGTAAAACCTTACAGGTAAACTTCAAACGGCTGGGAGATAAATTCAACCAGAAAAGTGGAGAAATCCAGTTTATTCCCCCCGCCAGTTGGATTTACAGGGCCGCGACAGTCAAAATTCCTCCTCTGGGGATTGCCAACAAAGAAGAGACTGGCAAAAAAGAATAATCCTCCTATAATTTTATTAACAAGTATTTCAGGGTTTTTCCCACCCGTGCCTGGGTAGGGGAATATTTTTTGACTGGAGTTACAAACATGGCACATAAAAAAGGTCAGGGTTCTGTTAAGAATGGTCGCGACTCCAATTCCCAGCGCCTTGGCATCAAGGTTTTTGGTGGCGGAAATGTGACTGTGGGATGCATCATAGTCAGGCAGCGAGGCACCAAGTTTCATCCCGGAAGGAATGTAAGCAGGGCCAAGGATGATACTCTTTTTGCAATGGCTGATGGCAAGGTTGTATTTGACCGCAATGGCCGAAGGGTCAATGTTCTTCCTGAAACCGTAGCATCCAACTAAAGCAAATTAAATGTCGCTTTTGCACGCCTGCTGGTTTATACCAACAGGCGTGTTTTTTTATCCCCATCCTAATTGTTTTATCCCCCCATGGATTCCTCATCACGCGACTTTAAGGACTTTTTAAACCTTGATGAATTTGAAGCATCAGCCAAGAGCGTCCTCTCCCCCATGGCTTACGCGTATTTTTCGGGTGGTGCATGCGATCAGTTCACACTTCGTGAGAATGTATCCTCATGGAATAACATCAAGCTGTGGCCCAGGGTTTTGCGCGGTGTTTCCAACCCTGATTTAAGCACTTCTATTTTCGGACAATCATTCCACCTGCCTTTTTATCCCGCCCCGGTCGCGATGCTTAAACTTGCACATCCGGAAGGGGAACTCGCGGTAAGAAGGGCGATGAACCGATTGCATCTGCCTTATTTTGCAAGCACGATGGCGACAACCTCCCTCGAGGATATCGCAGGCGAATCAACCACTCCCTCCTATTTCCAGCTTTATTGCTTCAAGGATCACGGGCTTACAAAATCTTTGATCCAAAGGGCGGAGCAATCCGGGTTCAAAGGTTTGGTGATTACCGTTGACGCCCAGATGCTTGGTAAAAGGGAGGCGGACATCAGGCATCGGTTTCATCTGCCTTCCCCTCTCAAGCTTGAGAATCTTGATCATAAATCGAACCTTGAACTTCACGCGTCAGAGGGGTCGGGAGCGGAGCGAATTTCGGCTCATTTTGATGCATCGTTAAATTGGAAATCACTCGAAGCCATCCTTGGCCAAACCAAGCTGCCTTGGGCAATCAAGGGGGTCCTGCATCCTGAAGATGGAGTGATAGCGGCTGACATGGGTGCCAAGGCCATTTTTATTTCCAACCATGGAGGCAGGCAACTGGATTGCGTGCCAACCGCAATCGATGTCCTTCCGCTTTTTGCCAAGGCTTTGGCTGGCAGGGTTGGGATTTTTGTTGATGGCGGCATCAGGCGGGGCACCGATATTGTTAAGGCCATTCTTTTGGGTGCTGATGGCGTTTTGATTGGAAAACCAATGGTTTGGGCCCTGGCATGCGGAGGCGCAGAGGGTGTCATCAGGATGATGAATATTCTTGAGGAGGAATTTCGCCTGGCATTGTGCCTCTTGGGTTGTTCTTCCTTGAAAAACCTGCGTATGGAACATAAGTTTTAATTGTGATAATTTTATGAGATATTGGTTATCTTTTTTATTAAAAGATATTTTCTTTAAAAATATTCCGCTTGCACTCAACTTTGGCCCAACTTCTGCCTATAATTAGTTTAGCTTGGGAAAGGCTTTGGGCGAGTCTTCCTAGGTCAGCCACAGGGAAGCAATTTTCTGTGGCGCTTTTATTTGGCCACTTCCAGCAGGTAATGAAATAAATCCCCTCCCCGGTCGTTCGCATCCTGCACGCAAAGATTTACGATCCCAGACTGCGGCATCTTGAAACTTACAGCCACATCCCGTGAATCCTTGGAGTCATCCGCGAAAATAATCTTTGCCCCGTTGGGATCATATACTGTAAGCATCGCATCAAGGGCCGACCCAAATTTTTGCGCGTGAATTTTGACTTGTATCATGCTTCCCGGGTCTGCTTTTATCTTGAAAACATCAACATCCTGTGCGGCTTGGATTTTTCCATGAACCGTTGAGGGAAGATTTATCTCCTGCGACTGGGAAAATCCCTGGTTGGGTTCTTTCTCGGGCAGTATCCCATTCTTCACAAGTAGCTCGAATGGGTTGGATGCCAACTCGTCTTTTTTTGTTATCAACTCCAGGCGATTTTCTTTCAGTGAGATTATTTCTATTTCAATTTCTGTGTCGCCTTGTTTATCCGCGGAAAGTCCCTGGGGAACTCCTGCTTTTCCCTTGCGGATGATTTTCGCTTTTTTCCCGGAAGCTTCAACAGAGGTGACAAGATCGAGTTGCTTTCCTCGGAGAAGGATTTTGGAGGTTTTATCCTGCTCGATGAAGGGTGGAATCACCATTAGGATTTTGGGTGGTTCAGGAGGCTTTTCCGTTTTTTTCTTCTCCTGCCCGATTGCATTATTGCCTGATAGCAACCCGATAAGACCTGCAACAATCAAAGGGAATCGAATAAAACTAGGCATACAACTCCCGAATTGTCTCGCCCTGATCCAAGATTTCAATCGGTCTGCCATCAGGTGATAGCAGTTGTTTTCTTGGATCAATGCCGAGGGATTCGAATATGGTGCATGCGACATCCGCGGGGCTGACGGGCCTGCGAGTGACAAATGCGCCCAGTTTATCGGTTGCGCCCAAAATAAATCCGGGCTTTACCCCCGCGCCTGCAAACAACAGCGACGCAGCCTGAGCCCAATGATCCCGGCCCGCATCCTTGTTGATCTTGGCGGTACGGCCAAATTCACCATAAACCGCAAGCAAAGTGTCATCAAGTAACCCACGAACTTGTAAATCCTCGATGAGTGCGGAAAGCCCCTTGTCGAATTCAGGCAACTTCTTGTCGCAGCTTTCAAAGATTTTCGCATGGTGGTCCCATCCACTGTAGGTGACTGTGGTGAAACGCACACCATTTTCCACCAGTCTGCGGGCCAATAAACAGCTTTGCCCGAAAGTGGTGCGACCATAGCGATCCCGAAGCTTTTCATTCTCGGAATTTATGGAAAAAGCAGACCTGGCTTTGGGTGAAAGCACTAATTCTGTCGCGCGTTGTTGGAATTCACCAAAAGTTTTCACCTGCTCCGAGTTATCGAGTTTCCTGGCAAGTTGATCAACAGTTTGTCTTAGATTACCCCTGCGTTCCATTCGTGCCGGGGAAAGTTGTTCCGCGGGAGATAGGTCCTGCACCTTGTAATTCGCGTCATTGGGGTCGCCCGCCTTGAAGGATTCGTACCTACCACCCAGGTAGGCGCTTTTTCCCAGTTCCCAGGTGAAGGACGGGTTTCGCGGTACCGCGACATAGGGAGGCATCGAACCTACGAGGCCTGTTTCATGAGCAACGACTGCGCCTATCGCGGGAAAATCGCCAAAGGCGGAGCCAAAGCGCCCAGACATCGCCCAGTTGGTGGCGGTTTCATGGTGATCATTATTGTGGGCCCCAGAACGGACCAGCGTGACTTTATCCATTACCTTCGCCATGTTGGGTAGAAGTTCACCGATTCTTAAACCCGGCACCACGGTATCGATGGATTTATATTTTCCCCGAACTTCCTCGGGCGCATCAGGTTTCATGTCGAAGGTATCGTGGTGGGTCAATCCACCACCCAGGTATACGAGGATTACACTCTTGGCTCGGGCTTTCTTGGTTTTTGCCTGTGCTTCCAATTGTAAAAGCGAAGTTAGCGAAAGACCTGCAATGCCACCGACCCTGATAAAATCCCTGCGGTTCACACCATCACAGTTATGGGCTTTTTTTCCAACTATCAGATCCAGCATGACATCATCCTTTATATCTCAGGTGGCTTAGTGATTAAAAGAAAACTCCACCGTGTTCAACAAGGCCCAGAATGCATCTTGATAAAACTCATCCTTTGATGTTGATTTTGCTAATTCTTTAACCAAGGCAGCGGTTTCAACCTCTGTTGGAAGTCTTGAAATTGTAGTCAGGAATAGCTCTTTTATTTTTTCGTTGTCGGATCGATTGTCGGCGATAAGGGCTTTTAGTTTTCCTTTGGGGTTTCCCATCTTCTCTGAAATCCACTGGCCATTCTGAAGGTGCAATAACTGGGGAAGGCTTACTTCCTCGGATCGTTCGCAAGCGCAGGCTGTTACTCTTTCTGATCTACCAAACACCGAAAGAAAGTAAGACCGGATGCCGGGGTCGGGAACTTGGACGGCACGAATCCCCTCGGGATACCCCGGGAAACTTTCCGGTACGCCTGTTGCAAAACTGACCGCGTCGAGGATAACTTCCGCACCCAGTCGCTTCGGGTAGTAATGCGAATAAAACCGGGTATCTGTTTCATTTCCGGGGACCGTCCCTGATTCCAGTTGATAGGTTTGTGAGTTCAGAACCAGACGGATCAAATGCCTTGTGTCGCATTTGCTTCTTATGAATTCGTTCTTAAGATAGGCCCAGAGTTCCTTGTTGGATGGTGGATTACTTGAGCGCAAATCATCCACCGGTTCGACGAGGCCGGTGCCCATGAAATGTTTCCAAACCCTGTTGACGAAAGCGCCATGAAAAGATTCGTTCGAAGGATCGGTCATCCATTTGGCAAGTGCCAGCCTTGGATCGGTGTCCTTGTTGGTTTCAACGGCGGTGCGGTCAATGGGGCGTGGCGTGAGAAATTCACCCGTGCGGGGTTGGGTTACACCCAAGGGGCGCTTCTGTTCATCTTCCTTTAGGTTTGCGAAAAGTGTGGTGACACCATCCTTTGGGTCTTTCCTATCCAGTCGCAGTCTCGAGAAAAAACCTGAGAACCTATAAAAATCATCCTGTGTATATTTCTCTAGCGGGTGATTATGGCATTGGGCGCAACCAATGCGGGTACCCAGAAAAGATTGCGCCATCGAAGCAACCACTTCGCTGCGATGAGCTTCGCGCTGTTCACCCACAGTCACGATGAAATAACCCACTGAGGGATTTTCAGATGTGTTACCCGTGGATGTGAGAATTTCACTGCAAAGAAGATCCCAGGGCTTGTTGGTGCGAACCTGATCATGAAGCCACGAGTGAAAGGCCCTGACTCCCTTGGTACCCCGGACATCGTGGTCGCGTTCCTTGCGGTTTTGGAAAATGTCCGCGAGCTGCAGGGTCCAGAAATCAACAAACTCAGGCCTATCCAATACTTTATCAATAATGCTGGCGCGCTTGTTTGGAGTTTTGTCTGCAAGAAAGCTCGTGACCTCCGAAGCATTGGGAAGGATGCCTGCAGTATCGAGAAACAACCTGCGCAGGAAAACCTCATCGTTGCAAGGCAGACTTGGGGGAATGCCCAACCCGGAAAGCTTCTTGAATACAGCATCATCAATTGGATTAATGACTTTGGGGAATGATGCGATGGGAATGGGATTTTGATAAGGCGTGGTGAAAGTGGCTATGGCGACCTGGTCTTCAAAAAACACTTGCACCGAGGTTTCGCCGGGTCGGAGGGCGGTCACCATGCCATCAGCATCCACATTTAGCTGTGAGGAATCAGCAACGGCGAATTTTGCAAGCCAGGTCACATCAACTTTTTTGTTGTCAGAGAATTCAGCAATTACATTAACTTGTTGTTTCTTATCTTTCGCAAGAAGCATGGCTGCGGGCGTGATTTTCAACCCGGTAAGTTTCGCATCATTTTTCGAGGGGCCCGGCATCCCAGTTTTCAACCATTGAACCATCACCTGGTGAGACCTGCTGTTTTTGGAGAAGAGTCTACCGCCTTCGTGTGGTACTTCACCCATGGCTTTACGAACAATCAGGCTTTCAGCAGGATCTGCGGTATCGATTCTGCGGGCTAGAAATTCGCGGGTCAGCCATGCATGATCCATCTCGGGTGCATAACCCCGAAGCGAAAGCCTGAAGCCGTTTTGGCCATTGCCTTTGCCATGGCATGCGCCCTGGTTACAGCCATGCTTTGTTAATAGGGGCATGATTTCATGAAGGAAGGAGGGCGTGGTTTCCGCAGAGTGGGCCATTCCGTCCATCAGGAGGAATATTATCACTGGAACCAAATATTTTAAGTGATGTAAAGTCATGGAAGGCCGTCAATTGGAGTGTAATTATTAAAACATCAGGCCATTGATTACATGGTTATTTATATCGGAAAAAAGGTGCCCCATAAAGCATAAAAAAGATGCAGGGAGGTTGTTTTTGTGGAGAATTATCCCAATAATTGGCACAAGATTTGTGAAAAAGAAAGGGCCCTGAGGTAATCAGGGCCCTTTCTTGGACATGATTATTGGCGTTGTTAGCGGACGCTAACTTTATCAGCCTTGGGGAAATTTGCAGGAATTGTGTTGAGAGTGACTTTGCCGGTCGCAGCCCACTCGGTGCCCCTTGCAAAAGTAACTTCAAAACCGATGCACTTCATTGCAGGTTCTGCATGGCCCAATGTGGTGTGGAATATCCTGCCTTTGCCGTAATCAATCACCATGAGCATAGGCTCGTGTTCGCCCGAGCCGCCGGTCTTGGGATCCGCGAAAGCGGTGGCTAAAACAGTGAGGCTTTTTGCTGGGCCACGAAGCCTGTCGTAAAGTTCATCGGTGTTATGCATCCATTCCGCGGGAAGGCCCTTGGTGATGGGGTGTTCGGTATTGCGAGTCACGACGACAAACTCGTGTTGTTTGCCATGGCTGCCGCCCCGACCCGGGGTCATGTCATTGACAAACTTGCCATCCTTCAAGCGGACATAAGGCCCGCTTTTTTCGGACCTGCCACCCCAGCCACCCACGCCGATGATCTCATTGTATTCTGCCCATGCGGGGAAGGCGTTGTTGGCGGCATGAACTGGAACAAATCCGCCGCCATTTTTCACATAGTCAACCAAATCACTCTGGGTTTCCTTGGACCAATCCTGGCCATTGTAATTGCTTACGACAACCTGGTAGTTGGAAAACTTAGGTCTGAAGGTCGCGACTTCCGGTCCCTTTGGAGGAGCGGTTGCGACATCAACGCTGAACCTGCCCGTGTCTTCAAGGATTTTCTTGAGGATGGGGGTGGTGCCTTTCCAATTGTGGTTGTTCTGCCCATCGATGATCAATGCCTTGATTTTATCATCCGCGAAAGAGGTGCTCGCGACCAACAGTGCAAGAGTCATGGTCAGTAATCGAATTGCAAACTTTTTCATCATCAATCTCCTTGGAGTACCTTTATGAAAAATTGTGAACCATGATGATACATCGAAGCGCGGTAGGGTGCAATTAATTAGATTCTCGATCCGATTTTAAAATAGAGCAATCGCGTGGCGATTATTTTTAATTGGAGATGTTAGTCTTGGGACAATTCTTGAGCAGTTTTCAAGCGAAGTGCCACCGGCAATGATTGATTAAATTTTAATTAAAATTCGAATTTGTTGTTTGAGGTGGGATTTTTGTTGATAAGTTGATTATTAATTGAATCGCTTCATTCAAGGAAAATTACAAATGGAAAAGGTTTTTATTCGCAGGGGCGACAAAGTCGTTGGCCCTACGACGCGCGAGAATCTATTAAAACTTCGTGAAACCCGAAAAGTCACGGATGCGGACCAGGTATCCATTGATCAAAAAAACTGGATGTCCCTGGGTGATTTTTTAAAACCAGGAGATGAATCCGCTCAAGACACTGATGTTGAGGAATCTGGGGCCGAACCTCAAAATGATGACTATGAAGATGAACAGGATCAAAACGAATCCGAAGATTCCTCTGTGAATATTTCATCCAAGAATCAGGAAAAGGCAATGTGGACGGTTACCTTGGTTGTTGGCTTGGGCGGAGCAGGGGTGTGTGCGTTGGCTTTTGTCCTGGGTTTTATTTTTGGGTTTTTCCCTGACAGAAAGCTAAGCGTTGACAAGATTAACCCCCGAATGAACCAAGGTGGTGTTTTTATTAATCGTTGATTTTGCCGGAGATTGCAATGGATCTGATCACTGTTATTCTCGAGATGATTGGCGCGTTGGTGGTTTACTGGGTTTTTTTGGGGTTTGGGACGGCACTTTTTTCAGGTTTTGGAACTTTACCAAAAAGAGTTTTGCAGAATTTCAGGATCAATAAAACGGCCAGGGGCACCGCCTTGGTCCGGGTGGTGGGTAGGGCCGAGGGTTTGATCTCATTCATTCTTACCATCATGGGTTTGAGTGATCAGACTCATTTTGAACTTTTTGAAGACAAGATTTTTTATCGAAGCAACAGTCTTAGCCTTCAAATTGTGAACACTGTGATGCTAGACCATGTGAACCATACCATTTGCACCCTGTATCAACCTATCTGGGTGTTGGTTTTCGGGGCGTTACAACTGCTGGCAGCGCTGCTATCTCTATTGGGAGTTGCGTTTGTCGGTTCCCTGCCCGCCTTGATCTTAGGGGTTCTTGCGTTGTTTTCCGCCTATTTCTTTTGGACAAACCGCTTTCTAGTGATGGCTATCAAGACGAGTTCCGGGGATACCTTTGGCATAGTGTTCAAGCGTAGTATCATTGAAAATGTCGAGGTGGACTTCGGCAAGGTTCGCAACGCAATGCATCTTGTGGACAAGAAGATTCTGGCTGCAAAATAATAATTGGTTAATAGTTGAAACATACTGCGATACATTTCATACTGGACGATTCAACTGATATTTGTTTTTGTCCTTTCGATATGAAAGTATGTCCATGCAATTTAAATTGTTTCATAGATTGGGTTTATTTGTATTTCTGACCTTGTTTTTAGCCCCTTGGCAAGTCTTGGCCCAGACCAAGGATCCCGTTCCGCCCGATCTAACAAAAGGTAAACCCACGGATATCAAGCTGACTTACAACCTCGGTGCGACGGGGCTGCGTGGCTGGATATTCACCAAGGCCGCGAACTTTTTTGAAAGCCAGCAGGGAAGAACCACTACTTTCAGCAGGCAGATCCTTGTCACCCATGTGGGCGCCAAGTCACCCGCCGATGGTTTTATCAAAATTGATGATGTGATAATTGGGATTGATGACAAACCCTTTGCCGATGACGCCCGTAAAACCATCGCCCTTGCGATCCAAGAAGCAGAAAAAGAAGCAAACCAGGGGAAGCTTAACCTTCTCATTTGGCGACAGGGTAAAACGGAAAAGGTGCAAATTAAACTTCGGGTCATGGGTTCTTATTCTGCAACAGCTCCCTTTAACTGCCCAAAGTCCAAGCTCATTTTTGATGAAGCATGCAAGGTTCTCGAAAAAGAACCGCTTCGCGTTGACATGTGGGGCGCGGTCAACGGCCTGGCTTTGATGGCGACAGGCAACCCCGAGTATTTGCCACGAGTTAAAGCGCTTGCCCACAAGATCGGCCCTAAAACATTGAAGCTTGAACTCAAGGATGGCATGTTCATGTGGGATTGGGGCTATCGCAATGTTTTCCTATGTGAATATTACCTTCTTACAGGCGACAAAGAAGTTCTTCCCGCAATCAATGAATACTCAATTTCCCTCGCGAAGGGCCAGAGCATGTATGGCACCTTTGGCCATGGCATCTCAAAGTTGACCCCCGATGGGCAGCTTCATGGTTCGATTCCTCCCTATGGCCCGGTGAACGCTGCAGGCTTGATTGCGAACATGGCGATTGTCATGGGCAAAAATTGTGGGGTCAAGCATCCAGAGATTGAGCCCGCTGTTGATCGGGCTTCCAAGTTTTTTGGCTACTTTGTGGATAAAGGTGCGATTCCCTATGGCGAGCATATGCCATGGCCCAACCACGAAAACAATGGCAAGAACGCAATGACCGCGTTGCTTTTTGGCCTGCAGGGCAATCGCATTCGTGAGACTCAGTTTTGGGCAAAGATGGTCACGGCTTCTTATCAAAATCGCGAGTATGGCCATACGGGCCAGGGTTTCAGTTATCTTTGGGGCGCGCTTGGCGCCAACACCGGTGGCCCTGATGCTTTGGCAGCTTACTTTAATCAATCATCCTGGCACTTTGACCTGGTGCGTCGGTCTGATGGTTCCTTCACCTATGACGGTGGGGAACAATACGGCCCCGGCAAAACAGACGATAACACCTATTATGGTAAAAGCAGTTATTATGGGCTAAGCCCCGCAGCAACTTATGTTTTAACTTATTCCATCCCTTTGAAGAAAATAGCGCTTACGGGCAGGGGAATTGACCAGTCAAGCTGGCTAACGAAGAAAGAAGTTGCGGACGCTATCGCCTCAGGACGCTTTGATCTTGATCGCAAGAACAAAACCAATGAAGAGCTTATCGAAGCAATGGGTGATTGGTCGCCCGTGGTGCGTGGCTGGGCTGCCGAGGAGCTGGGTAAGCGCCCAGATCGAAAGGAACTGGTTCCCAAATTGATTGCGTTGGCGGAGGGACCGGATTATCGGAAGAGGCAAGGCGCTGCAGAGGCATTGGGCTACATCAATAGCGCGGACGCCCTCCCGGTCTTGGTGCGATTGCTAACCCACGAGGATCGTTGGCTGCGGGTGAAAGCCGCCAACGCCCTTCGCAACATGGGTGATACCGCAAAGCCTGTTGTTCCCGAAATGTTGAAGGCTGTGGTTGTCACCGCGGAACCTTTGGCACCCATTGTCTGGGATGATCCCATCCAGTTGACTCATGGCGAATTAGCCGCGGCTTTGTTCAAGGGATTGTTGCGAACTTCCATCAAGGGCATTGATCCTGAGTTACTTTACCCTGCGATTCGTGCCATTTCCAAGAATGCGGATGGTATGGCCCGTGCCCAACTCACCCATACC
>SYCV01000106.1 GCA_005786805.1 Planctomycetia bacterium
ATTGCTGTATAGGTGATCACACCAATCATTACCAAAATCATCATCCCAGTTTTGGGAAGCCAGTTGGGATAACCATTAGGCTCGTTTTTCCATGCCAGCATCGCCCTTGATGTAAGGATCGCGACTGCGGGGTACAGTGGAAGAATGTAATTTGGAAGCTTGGTGCTTGATATCGAGAAAAAAAGAAACACTACCGCCGCCCAGATGACCAATAGTCGAATGCCGCCGCGCTCATTGGTGGATTCCTTTGAAGCTTTAATTCCCAAAAGTTCTTTTTTCGCATTCAAGAAAGTCATGCCGATAAATGCCGACCATGGTGCAGCGCCCACGGCGAGCACCAATAGATAATAAAACCATGGTCCGGAGTGATTCTCCATGGCGGTGCTGAATCTTCCAAGGTTATGGGTGAAGAAAAATCCCCTGTGCCACTGGAACTTAGTTTCCACTCCGACCCAAATGTACCAAGGGCCGGAAACCAACAAGAATAAAAAAAGGGCACCCAGCAGATTGATTGAAAGCAAACGCGAGGTTTGTTTTTCCCATATTAAAAACAAAAGAATGATCAGCAGTGGAAGCGCGAGTGCGATGGGGCCCTTGGCCAGCATGCCAATACCAGTGATTATCCCACCCCAAAGCAGCCAGGATGAATTTTTACCCTGATAACCCCTGAAGAAAATAAAGAAAGACCATGCCACACAGGCGTTAAGAAGAGAATCGGGATTTGCGAAATGGGCAGCGCCCGCCCATGCAGGCATTGCCAGCAAAATAAGCGATGCGAGGAAACCAGTTGAATTGCCAAACATGATCGATCCCAGGGCATAGGTTGCAAAAAGGGAAAAGAGTCCACCCAAGGCCGAGGGAAACCGCGCCGCAAATTCGTTCACGCCGAAAATGTTGTAGGATGCAATCTGCAGCCAGTACAGCAAAGCAGGTTTATCTACACGAAGATTGTAATTATAGGTGGGGACAATCCAATTTCCCGATTCCATCATTTCATATGCAGCTTCCGCATTGTTACCTTCATCAATGTCCCAAAGGCTGGAAACACCAAGGTTTGGAAGGCAGACCAAGGCCCATGCCAGCAAAATGCAGGCAATTTGAATTGTTGGTTTCTTGAATAGCTCTAGCATTAAGCCTTCCTTAGCTTTGCAAATACGAACTTGCTCAATGGAAAACATACTCAAATCCAAAAATTTAGGCGATACCAACCTTGTTGAATCGAGGTTGACTGGATATTCGCAAGTGGTTATGGTTCCGCCCCTTGGGATTTTATTTACCACGGAATATTTCATGAGCTCAGGTTTGATTCTAACTCTGCTATTCATGGCAGGCCAGGTTCAGCAACCTGCCTCCGATATAGCTCGCCTGAGAGAACTCCTTGCGGATAAAAAACAACCCCAGTTGCAGGCACAAGCCGCCTATTCCATCCTTCAACAGCAAACACCACTGGCAACTGAAACTGTCAGGCAATATTTGCGTGATCCCAGAAATGTCGAGGTATTCACAGCGTTTGCGGGTGCTATAAAGTTGCGAAGAGACGGGCGCTTTTCTGATGAATTGATCGATGCCCTATCCATTGAACTTAATATTGTGCGCCAGGCGGCATGTGAGGCATTGGGTGCAAGCGCGGATGGGAAAGCCGCGTTTAAATTAAAACAAATCGCTGAAAATAGCTCGCAGGAGGAATCATTAAGAATCCAAGCCATGGCTGCCCTTGGCAAGACAGGTAGAAAAAATGCCGCTGAGACATTGCTCAATCTTTTAGCCGATCCAAAACCGGGCATCAGGATGGCGAGCAGGTCAGCTTTGGCGGAAATTGTGGGTGAGGACCTTGGCCGTGATCACGCGGCTTGGCAGGTTTGGTTTGATGAACGAAAAAATCTATCCCCGGAAGCATGGCTTGAAGAAAGATTGGCCCAACGAAATGCAAGGTTGACAAGGCTTGATGGTGAACTTGATTCCTTGAGAACTCGTAACCGCACTCTTTACCAGCAAATTTATGTGCGCCTCGGGCCCACCGAGAAAATTCCTTTCTTCCAAGGGTTACTCGATCACGAGGACCCCGCAGTACGCATTTTGCTGGCTGGTTGGTTGTCGGAAGCCATGAATGAAGAATCATTCCGCAAGCCCGCTGGAGAAATGCTGCTCAATTTCAGCAGGGATACCGTGGAGGAAGTCCGGAGGCAGGCGGTGCTTGGCATGGGCCGATGTAATGACAAGGCCTGCCTGGATCGACTTCTCCTAATTATCCAGTCAGATCAAATTTCTGTTCGTGCCGCCGCCGCACGATCGCTTGCCATGCAGGCGAAGGGAAATGATGGGGCAGCCAGAATGGTTCTGGTTCTTCCCGCATTACAAAATGCGTTGGCGGATCCAGCTTTGGAAGTCGTGGTGGAAGCGGCTGAAGACCTTGGATCGCTTGGCGTGCCCGCGGCGGTTCCACTGCTTGCGGGGTTGCTAAGGCATAAGGCGGTCGCGGTAAGGAAAACCGCTGCCCAGGCTTTGGAAAGAATCGCGGATATATCGGTTCTTGAAGAATTAATGGCAGGCTTGGAAGATCCTGATATCGGGGTAAGACTTGGGGTGCTTGGCGCGGTATCACGCGCTGTAAACCAGGCGAAAGTCATCAAGGAAGATGACAGGCTGAGGTTGCAATCACGCATGGAAATGATTCTTTTGAAGGATCCGGATGCGGGTGTCAGGGCAAGGAGTGCCACGCTTTTGGGTGATTTTGGCACTCCCATGCATCTTCTGAATTTATGGAAAGCCGCGATCACCGAAGGCGATCCCCGAATCCAAGAGAAATCCTGGCAGGCGTTCCTTGAGATTTTATCAAGAAGCAAGGATATGAAGCTCATCCATGAATGGAACCTTGTGGTTCGCAGGGAAGCCCCGCTTCGAAGGGTAAATTTTTTGGTTGAACTACTTGCGAAAATGCAGCCCTCCGGGATGAACCCAAAAATAGAACTCGCCCCGGTGCGGGAATTGTTGGTGCAGTGCGGAATTGAGAATCAAAAATGGCTTCCTGCATGGAGCGCCCTGAGGGAGCTTCCCCAGGCGTTGGAACCGGAGGATGTCGAGAGGCGATTGAGCCTGTTATTGCAAATAGCCGAAATCGCATTGAAGGAACAGGCCGCACCTGATGTGCTTCAAATGGTTGATTTTGCAAGGCCATTGTTTGTGGGGAGAAAAAAGCTGCAGGCGGACTTTGAGGAATTATATCGCAAGGCAAATTTCATCACTGGCACTAAAAACTGATTTTCACACATGTCTTAATTCAAGTGTTCATCACAATAGGATTCAAGTTTTTGCAGGTAAGCCGCCTTGGTGTTCGCATCAAGAAACGATCCCATGAAAGAATTCCTAGCTGCAAGAATGGTTTCAGCTTTTGTGAGGCTTAATGCCGTGCCACAGGCCTCGAAGTTATCAGCTATATAGCCGCCGAAATAGGCGGGGTCATCTGAATTGATGCTCGCCATGATCCCGCAAGCAAGCATTTTCTTAAAGGGATGCTCCTGAAGATTATTCACCACCTTTAATTTCAGGTTTGAAAGCGGGCAGACAGTGAGAGGTATTTTTTCGCGTACCAACCTGTTGGTCAGTTTCTCATCTTCGAGGCAACGAACCCCATGGTCGATCCGTTCAGCGTGCAATAGGTCCAGGGATTGCTCAATGAAGGAAGGCGGCCCCTCTTCGCCCGCATGAGCGGTGATGCGGAACCCCTCCTGCCTGGCTTGCGAGAATACTTTTTGAAATTTTGAGGGCGGATTACCCACTTCGGAGGAATCGAGTCCAAATCCAGTGATCACCTTTTTAAATTTCAAACACATTGCAAAAGTATCGAGCGCGGAATCTTCAGATAAATGCCTTAGGAAGCAGGGGATAAGAAACACACTCAATCGCATTTCTTTTTTTGCCTTCTCCACCGCGTTGCATAGGCCATCACTCACGGTATCCAAAGTAAGTCCCCGCTCGATATGGGCCTGGGGATCAAAGAATATGTCGGCGTGCAATACTCCTTGCGCATGTGCTTTTTGAAAGTAGCGCCAGGCCAGGTCGTGAAAGTCAGTTTCATCCCTTAGAACCGCCATGCCTTGGTAATAAATGTCCAAAAAAGATTGCAGGTTGGAAAAATTGTAGGCTTGTTGGATTTCATTGATGGAATGAAAGGGCAGAGTGATGAGATGTTTTTTAGCTTTTTCAAGAAGAAAGTCAGGTTCTAAAGTGCCTTCGATATGAAGGTGAAGTTCAGCTTTTGGCAATTGGTTGATGAATTGGTTCATGAAGGAAATCCTTTTTAGGATTATACGCTGTTGGAATATAAATGTTCAAAATGAATGAAAAAGAAGCTGCAGCGATTCTTTCTAAGTTCCCTAGATGCCCCTTTTTGAAGGGTTAATAATCGGAAATATCGTAATGTTCGATATATTTTGAAGGTTTAGCTTTAAATGGTCGATAGAACAAAGGGAATATTGCGTAAAAAAAGCAAAGTTTCCCCACCTTATGGAGGGTGGGAAAAGCTTGGTAACAAGGATTAAAAGTCAGAGGGGTGGCAGAAAATGAAACGAGAAAAGCTTTTGGCATCCGGTGCCTGGCTGCTCATGGTGTCTGCCATTGTTGCGCAATCCCCTGTGGATGGTGGAAAGGTGCCTTCACCTCTTAGTCCGTATGGTCAGATAGGTTCAGCGGCAATCAAAAAGGACCAGACAATCAACGAAAAGAAGGATTTGGAATTACCAGCGATGGAAGTGGATAAAGTTCCCATGGGGGCGATTCCAAGGGAAGAAACTCCCCCGTTGTATCCAAGGTTTTTCCTGGGCGGTGAATACCTGGCTTGGAAGTTGAATAATGCGACATTAAACCCGATCTTTTTTAATGTTCCTGAAGGATTGTTACAAACATCACCCACTACCATTACTTTTAATCAAAATGGTGTGGTGAGTTCGAATGTGAGCGTGTCCAATAATTCCAGCTTATTACTGCAATCGCAGGCCCAATTATCCCAAAACGGAATCATAGATTATGGCATGCAATCCGGCGTTAGAATTTCCGCGGGATATTATCTTGAGCAAGAATCCGGTTTGTCAATCAATGGTAATTTTATCTTGGTGCCAAAGAACAGCTATTATTTATCCAGTGTGACTGGTCTTAATGATTTTCCAATATTGCTTCAAACCGGTTTTGAAAACACCTTGAACTTTGTGATACCAGCGGTAGTGGTTGGGGATTCACCAACATTATCCACACAGAATTATGCGATCGTGCTTTCCCGACAGGTGGATTCCTCTATTTTTGCAAATGCCAGCACCTATATTGCTGGCGGTGAATTAAATGTCAGGGGTAGGGATTTTCTGGTTGGTGACATGAATTTCAGTGGCTTACTTGGTTTCAGATATTTTCAATTCAAGGAAGCACTTGGTGTTAATAGTGAGTACACCATTTTCAGACCCAATGGTGTGACTGATACCCAAACATTCACCTTGGGAAATGGAACTGGAACCTCCACAACCCAGCAGGTCCCGATATCGCTAAATTATCCCACACCAATAAACATTCAGTCCGCGAGCAATGACCAGATAAAAGTTTATAATCACTTCATTGGGCCACAGATAGGAATTAATGCGGATTTCAACCATAATCGCTGGTCTGTAAACACAGGGTTTAACCTTGGTATTGGGGTGATGCACCAGGTGGCAAAAATTTCCTCGAACACAACCCAGACTGTGGTGACAGAAACCTCCACGCAAAACGCCGCTGGGCAGATTAACACAACCACCAATACAGCCACCACAAACTCGGCTGGTGGTCTTTTGTTTTCACCCACTGATGTTGGGCAGTATTCTAGAAACCAATTTGGTTTGCTACCGGAAATCAACGCCAAGTTGGGTTTTAGGGCAACTGAAAGGATAAAGCTTACCGTGGGGTATGATTTTCTTTTGCTTGCAAATGTGCTTCGCGCACCCAATCAAACACAGTTGATACCCTATAGCAACAATCTCAATTACACTGCAAATAACCAGACTCAATCAGCGAATCAGACATTGCAGATACCGGCATTCCAATACAACACCAGCAACTTGATAATCAATGGTGTGACCGCGGGAATGCAGTTGGATTTCTAAACGGCTTTTTCCTTGATAACCTGGATTTGATTTTCCAGGTTTCTTCCCGCGAGCGCGGGGATCACCGCCTCCTGTGCGATCTGTTTTAAATAATAACTGTTGACGGTGCCATGAATGATGACTCTGTCGCAGAGTTCTTCCAAGACCACATTACGCAAAGCTGAAAAGGGGCAACTTCTGAGTGCATTCCCTGCGGAAGAAGTATTTGAGGAAGGTGAAAATGACATAGGAAAATCCTCCATGATTGCCTAAGCCGCAGAATTGATAATAATTGTAGTTTAATATCCATATTTATGCAAATGAATTCCAGTGCGTGTTTGTGATGACAATGAAGTAAATTTGCAATAAGATGTTGCGAACAAGTCCGTTTGCTGTTTTATGAGGATCTTGTGAAAATATCGGAAGTTTCAATCATCCATGTTCGGATACCCTTGAAGCGCGTGATCAAGCATGCTTCCCATGCCCGCACCGATACCGATAATATCCTTGTTCGTTGTACTTTGGAGGATGGCACAACCGGATTTGGTGAAGGGCTGCCCCGTGAATATGTGACCGGGGAAACCATAGATTCTTCCTTGGATATTTTGCGTGGATCACAGATTCCATCGCAGTTGGTGCCGTGCTCGGATTTTTTTCAAGCGGTGCAGATGGCGGAAAGATTGCATCTGCCAACCGTGGCTGAAGATGATCGGAAATGCAGTGCCAATGCCGCCCGATGCGCCTTGGAAATCGCGGTGCTCGACGCGTATGGAAAAAAATTCAGGGAACCCCTCTCCTCGGTCACGAAGTTGATTGCGGGCGACCTTTTCAACCCTTTGAACAGTGTTCGGTATAGTGGGGCTATAACCTCAGCTTCCGGTTTTAAAATGAAAATCCTGGCACTGCTATACAAGCTATATGGCTTCAAGCAGATGAAGGTGAAAGTCGGCATAAAAGGTCATGATGATGCCAGGCGTATCCTGGAGGCCAGGAAATGGCTTGGTCAAAAAATGGATATCAGGGCTGATGCAAATGAGGCATGGTCCATAGAGGAGGCAGTGGAGCGAATCAAGGAACTTGAGCACGCGGGAATCACCTCCATGGAGCAACCAGTGCCCCATGAGCAGGTTTATCAATTGAAAAAAGTCCGCGCTCAGGTTCGAACTCCGATCATGCTTGACGAATCCCTTTGTTCCATGATCGACGCCGAACGCGCGATTGAGCATGAAGCATGCGATTATTTCAATATCAGGCTCTCCAAATGTGGTGGATTCATACCTTCATTAAGACTGGCCCAGTATGGTCGAAGGCATGGCATAAAATATCAATTGGGCTGCCAGGTTGGTGAGACTGCGATTCTCTCCGCGGCAGGCAGGCATTTCGCATGTTCCGTATCAGACATTCGTTTTCTCGAGGGATCTTACGATAAGCACCTGGTAAGGGAGAACCTTTCGAAAAAGGATATCTCCTTTGGCTGGGGCGGAGTTGCTCCCGCCATCACAGGCCATGGATTGGGGATCGCCATTGATGAAGCAGCATTGGCGCGAGTATCCATCAGGCAGGAGATTCTCCGTGGTTGATAATGCTTTTGAAATCAAATCCTTCACCACTTCCACCGGGTATAAACTTCATTTTCGCGATTTTGTTCCTATCGGGATACATAGGGGGACAATCCTTTTTATTCATGGAATTCAAAGCCATGGTGGTTGGTATGAAACCTCATGTGGGAAATTGGCCAAGGCAGGGTACAGGGTGTTGTTTTTAGACAGGCGTGGCAGTGGGCTTAATGATGAATCAAGGGGTGATAGTCCCTCTTTTCGCACATTGCTTGACGACCTCAAGGAATTCGTGCAGCTTCAAAGGAAAGAAATCGATGGTGCAACCCCGTTGATTCTCGGGGCGATATCGTGGGGTGGGAAAATCGCATTCGGGCTGGAAATTCGAATGGCAAACCTGGTGGATGGGTTTATTCTGCTGGCTCCTGGATTCTGCCCCAAGGTTCATCCGACCCGCAAGGAACGATTTTTCATAGCCTTGGGAAGTTTGTTCGCTCCCCGCAGGCTCTTTGAGATTCCCTTGAATGACCCGGAACTTTTCACTTCAAACCCCGCAGCCCAGAAGTTTCTCAGGGAAGATCCCTTGGCATTACGGAAGGCCACCGCAAGATTTTTACTGGGAAGCGTGCGACTGGATTTTTACCTGCGAATTTTCAGGACTAAAATCAGAAAACCTGTCTTGTTGCTCATAGCAGGCCAGGACAGGATCATTGATAATCAAAAAACAATTGAGTTTGTCAAAAGCTTTGCAGCGGGTTCCCTGGTGGTCAAAGAGTACCCGGACGCCCATCACACTTTGGAATTTGAACCTGAACCACAAAAGCACTTGGAAGACATCAAAGATTGGCTGGATGATCAATTCAAAAAATAAAGGCCCCATGCGGTAAAGCACGGGGCCTTTTCATTATCTCAGGCTTTTATTCGAGGTCTTTCCATACTGAGATCGAGCGATTAACCCAGACACCATTCTCCAGGAAGGTGGAGCAGACGGTTCCCTTGCATGTCCCGAGGACTTCAAAGAAAGTTTGAACCTGTTTTTTAACGCCGAACGCCTCATCGATGCCCGGAGGCATCATTTCAAATCCGAATTCAACCCATGGGTTGATCATCGCGAGCAAGGCGGTGTTGTCAAAGACACAGAACCCGGCAAGGTTCTTTTCAGGATCAGCAAGCTTGGAAATATCAGACTTAAGGGGGGTCTTATTCAGCAACCTTTCAGCATGCTCAAAGGAGAGGGTGATTGCGGAAAAATTCTCCCCGACGACCGCTGCGGGTTGCAGCTTTTTGGATACATCTTCAAGCATGGGGATGCTGTAAAAATACGCCTTGCCATCTTTCAGGGCTTTTTCTTCAGGAGCTGGGATTTTTAATGTCGCCAGCGTGCCTGTTGGATCAAATCCCGCTGCATCCTTGATGATTTGGTTGATTCCCTCGCGGTAACCTTTTATTGCTGCCCCGAATTTGGCTGCGTCGCTTATGCCCAGAATGAATGCAGGCTCGGGGACATAAAGATCCTTTTTAGATTTTGGAAGCATCGCGCTCCATTGCTTGCTTCCCAATTTTCCATCGAGGACAAACGCGATTTGCGCGTCTTTCATCGAGGGTATTAAATCGGATGCGGTGATTTTCGCAAGTTTGGCAAGGGTGGGTTCAAGCTTCTTAAGAAATGCAGTCACCTGCTCCTTTTGGTCAGCGGGAACATTGGGGAGTGCGAATTCAGTGAAGTAACCATAGGCGACTGCACCCCACTTTGAAAAAAAGTTCCAGCTTTTTTCAACATCTTTGCCTCGAAGCACCGATGCGAAAATCGGGTTCCCACCAAAGTTTTGCAGCAGACCGAGTGGTTTGGAACCATCAATTGGCATATTTGTGCTGTAATCATAATTGATTGATTCGCATCCCTTGTCACCAAGGAAAGTGACTCCGACCCTTGCGCCAACCTTTGGCATGAACTCGAAAGCTTCCTTGATTAATTGATCAACATCTTTTTCGACCCGCTTGCCGATATCTTTGGGTAAGCTCGCCCCCGCGATAAGCTCTTTCACCTGGGTGCTTGCCTCTTCTGGATTAGTCGTATAACCCTGGACTGATTCCAGATATTCCTTGTTCAAATATTGCAGCCCAATGATGTTCTTGCCCGCATATTTTGCGATGGGAGCAAATTCTTTAATCGAGGCTATCGAATCCCCCTTACCCAAGCTTGAAATGTAGGATAAATCAGGGCCCATGCTTGCAATCAGGTAGTCATCCTTGATGCCGATAGCCGCTGCAAAGGTTAGCTTTGAAAGGTCAGCCTTGAATTTTTTAAGTTGGCCTTCCTCAACCCCAGGAATCTGGTCGATTTGTTCGACAGGAAACATGCTTCCCTTGAGTTTAATGGTCAGGAATTCAGCACCGTCAACTTTCTCTTTCTTTATGGCACCCTTAAGCTTTGGCTCAGCAGCCTCGACCATGGGAACTTTGTCTTCAAGTCTTTTGATGAGCCCTTCGCCTGTTTTTTTGTCTTTTAATTTAAATGCCAGCAACACTTCGGGAACTTTAAGATCACCGGAGGATTCAACCAATGCCTGGATGATGCTTTCACCCTGTGCCTTGCTGATTGCATCCTTGTCGAAATTCCCCTGCATCATAAGGGTGAAAGGCGCGGTCTGCCCGGCACTCATTGCACTGAAGAGGGCACTTAAGGATTTGGGGGCGTTGGGGCCACTTGCGATAACCACTTCATGGGAGAAAAGTTCGCCAGCAACCTTGAGCACTTCCATCAATTGTTCTTTGCTGGCACCTTCAAGGTTGCCATTGAATCCCTCGTTGAACTTTTCAACCAACATCTTTGTTGCGCCAAGCTCTGAAAGTTTTTTAAATGCCTTGCTTTTTAAAACAAGGTCGAGTTGCTCCTTGTTTTTGAGCATGATGCCCAGGCCGGTGGTATTTTTTGGAAGCCAATCAATGGCACAATTTGTCTTAAGGAGGTTTTCAGCGGCGATTGACTTTGTGGTCGGAGAGGGCAGCAGAAAACCCAGAAAAGACGCGGCCAGAACAAATGCGAGTAACTTTTTGAACATGATTCACTCTCCGGGAAAATTCAACAGGGATACTTTAATAATAGACTAGTAATCGAGTATGGTAACAAATTGGGTAAATTAACACAATAAAAGTTGGCACTAAAAATCCCCGGTTCCCCTTTTGGACCACCAGGGAAGCATTCCTCCGCCATCGATGGTGAGTAAACTTCCCGTGATGTAAGCCGAGTCCGGGTCGGAGAGAAACACAATGCCCCTTGCGATTTCCTCGGGCTTGGCCAGCCTTCCCATGGGGAGGAAAGAACTGGCTTTCTGGAGTGTTTCCTCGGTGAAAAATTTTCGCTCTCCCGGGGTGTCGGTCCAGCCGGGGTAGACAATGTTGACGCGAATATTGTGCTTGATTAGTTCGATGGCGGCGGTTTTTGCCATCATGTCCAGTCCCGCCTTTGCCATGTTGTATGCCATGCAGGACGGGTAGGGCACCACCGCATGAGGCGAACTTACAATCACAACATTGCCGCCTTTTCCTTTTTCCAGCATCTTGGTGGTGCAGGCCCTGAGCGCGTGAAAAGCGCCCCACATGGTGACATCAATGGTCTTGTGAAAGCCTTTCATATCCGCGATATGAAACATTTCCCGGTCGCTGAAAACCGCGCTAGATACAAGGGTGTCGATTTTTCCAAGTTTTTTGACCACATCATCAACCATTTTTTCAACCGCACCCTGGTCCACGAGGTCGACGGGGTACAGGATGCATTTTCTTCCCAACGCCTCGATTTCTTTTTTCGCGGTCTCGGCTGATTCAGGCATGGTGAGGTAATTTAAGGCGATATCCGCGCCTTCCTTGGCGAGGGCGATCGCGGAAGCCCGGCCGATTCCTGACGAAGCCCCGGTTACCAGCGCCACTTTTCCTGATAGTTTCATTCTTTTTTCTCCTTGGTTTTTGTTACATTAATGATTGTCATTACCATTTTCGATGGATTTTTTCAAACTGGAACTTCAAGAGTGCATTCCAACCTGCAGAATAATCCCATTCCAAATTGGCGTCAGCCTGAGGCCGCTTATATTCATATTCCCTTTTGTGCCCAACAATGTGGCTACTGCGACTTTGCAATCGCAACGGGAAAAGACTCATCACGGGATGCCTACCTCGATGCCCTTGAAAAGGAAATATCCCGCTTGGGAAAGCCGCATCCGGTCCGGTCCTGGTTCATCGGGGGTGGAACCCCGACCGAACTCACCGAATCCCAGTTGGAACGATTGTGCCGGATCTTGAAGCAATGGCTTCCCTTGACGGGTGAGGCTGAGTTCTCGATTGAAGCCAACCCGGATTCCACCACGATGGAAAAACTTGCGGTGCTTTCAAGCCATGGATTGACAAGACTCAGCCTTGGTGTGCAATCCTTCCAGGAACCTGTGTTGAAACTGCTTGATCGCAGGCATGACAATCCCCAGGTCGAACGAGTTGTTGAGAATGCCAGGAAATTGAAAATCTCCTCAATCAGCATTGATTTGATATTTGGCTCGGCAGGGCAATCTCTCGAATCCTGGAAATATGATCTCACTCGTGGCATGGCACTTAAGCCTGATCATTTCTCCACTTATGGTCTTACTTATGAAAAAGGAACGCCGCTTTGGAAAAAAATGAACCGGGGGCAAATCATTCCGCTTGAAGATAATGAGGAACTGGCGCATTACGAGGCAGCCATCGATATGCTTGAGGCCCATGGGATGGAACACTATGAAATTTCCAGTTTTGCAAACATGGGCAAAAGATGCTGGCATAACCAGGTTTACTGGGAAAACGGCGCTTATCATGGATTCGGCATGGGGGCTGCGAGGTATGTCGATGGCAGGCGCGAGGTGAATGTCCGCAACCTTGAATCCTACATTCAGAAGGTTCTTTCAGGGCAGGAGACCACTTTCCAATCCGAGCAACTTGAACCACGCGAGGAAGCGGTGGAAACCCTCGGACTTAATTTAAGAAGGATGCAGGGTGCCAATCGGGTAAGGTTTCTAAAGCGAACGGGATTTAACATTGATGACATCACAGGGCCCCGCAAAGACTACCTGGTTCAGCAGGGGTTGTTGAAGGATGATGGCGAGAATTTAAGCCTCACAAGGCGGGGGCGTCATCTGGCGGATTGGGTCGTGACCAGGTTGTTCTGAGAACTTGCCCCTGATGGATCTCCCCCATTGGTCGCAAGGCGCGAGCGCAGTCGTAATTTGTGGTATTTCAATCCGGGGATGAAGAAACAGAGCGCGCTTACAACGCCAAAGATAAGCTGGCAGTACTCAGGCCAGATTGCCATCGGGATGGTGGTGAGGTAAAGGGCGATGGCGGGGGGGTAGAATTCGCCACTCAATATCCCAGCCTTGGTGAAAAAAACGGTTCCCGCTATGATCGCAAGAATGGGTGAAAGAGTAAGCACGGGCATTCCCAAAAATATTTCGGTGAAAAAAACCCCGATGGTGGAGATTACAGCGGCGGCCCAGATGTGGCCCACCTGCCTTTCAACAAAAAGAACCGGACCGCCCTGCTTGCGTAGTTCCCAGAATATCGCGCCCCATAGCGCCAAGCCTCCGCCCCACAGCAGGATGTACCACCATGGACTGCTGATACCAGCCCTGCCCATGTACCAGGTCGCGATGCATTGTAAAAAAATCATCGCGCTGTGCATCATCCATAGCAAACCCCAGTTCTCCAGCACGATGGCGTGATGGGTGTCCCTCAGGATCCTGCTGAAAATGTTGGAGAAAGAACCAAGGCTTCCTGAGCGAACCGAGGTGTTCTCACCTCGAACCCAGGCCTCGAGGTCGATGGCCAGTTCCAGTGCGCTGCCATAACGAAGATCAGCTTGTTTCTGGAGGCACTTAAGGCAGATCATTTCCAGGTCGGGATCCACCTTTGGGTTTAGAAGCCTTGGCCTCACAGGGTCTTGTTCCAATACCAGTAATAATGTGTCGACAGGCGATGCCGCCCTGAAGGGTGGCCTGCCTGTGAGTGTTTCATAAAGAATGATGCCGAGGCTGTACACATCGCTTGCGGGCCCGACGGTTCCACGGCTGCTGCTTACCTGCTCCGGTGCCATGTAGGAGGGTGTGCCAAGAATCGCCCCCGGCTGGGTCAATGAGATCTCATCGGGGATGTCAATTCTTTTGGCTAGTCCGAAATCGGTCACAAGTGGATTGTTTTCACGATCGATGATCACATTGGAAGGTTTGAGATCTCGATGAAGGACACCCCTTTCATGGGCATGATGAACGGCGCGGGTAATCTTGGCGATGAGGGAGGCGGCATCCCTTGGCTTGATCGGGCCCTGGGTTAGAACATTCGCAAGGGTCTGCCCCTCGACAAATCTCATGCTAAAGTAAGGCTGCTCCTCGTAAACACCCGCTTCATGCACGGGAACGATGTTGGGGTGTTCAAGCAAGGCGATGGCTTTTGCCTCGGCTTGGAACCTTGCGGTTTCCTCGGGCCTTGCGTGGTCTGCCCTGAGAACCATTTTCAGGGCAACCATTCGCCCCAGGTTCTTCTGCCAGGCCTTGTACACCACACCCATCCCGCCCCTGCCCAATTCCTCGAGAAGTTCAAACTCCCCAAACAACCTGGGTAGGGGGGGCTTGGTTGAATTGGATGGCCTATGGTTTTTTTGAAACTCATTTGAATCAGTGCGAACGAAAACATCCGCAAACTGGCTGGCGGCCCATAGTTCCCTTAACTCCTGCGAGAGATCAGGGTTTTCCCTGCAAAGTTGCTCGAGGTTGTTGTTGCCCTTGCGCGATTGTTTCAATAACTCTTCCAGGAGCGATGCCAGCAATTCATCTTCAGCTTTGTTTAATGGCGATGGCACCTTGGATGTTTCCATGCTAAAGCCCCCCGGGCAGCAGACCGCTGCGAAGCTTCCTTACTGCGCGCAGGTAACGCATTGATGCCGCCGCCTCTGTTAGACCCAGCAATTCGGATACCTCCTGGTTTGTCATTTGCTCCGCATGGCGCATGAGCACTATTTCGCGATCATCGGGTTCAAGAAGGGCGATGGCGGCATCCAGCCTTCCCTTAAGCTCCGCATGAATCGCCGCTGATGCGGGAGTCACCTCATTTGCTAGTAACTGGCCAGCCAGTTCAATCGAGGATTGATCATTCAAACCTGATATCACCAGGGGTTTTTCCCGATCAAGGCTTCTTCTTTTCGCAAGCCTGTGCTTGCGGTGGGCATCAATGATATGGTCAAGTGCTATGTGCCTAAGCCAAAGGTGAAAAGGCATTGCTTCTGGGTTTCGCAGGTAGTCACTTAGTCTGCGATGCGCCTCGAGCATCACATCCTGGACAATATCGCTTGCATCCACACGGGCGGATAGCGCGGGGTCAATCCGACTTCCAATCATTCGCCTAAGGGGTTCCCTGTGATGGGAAATTAAACGATCCACCGCGTCAGGATTGCCAGACTTGGCATCATTGAGTAATCGGTCCTGGATCGGATTGTTTTCATCCATCGTAATTCCCCCGTACTGAATACTACTTCATTTTAGTGAATTTCGACCATAATAACCCAATCAATACCGTGGAATGTGGTTTGCTGGAGGGAAGCATGGCTGGATGGGGGGAATACGCATTAAGTTAGAACATGTCGTCAGGATATGAGTCTTCGATTTCTTCATCTGCAATCGGTGCTTTTTCCTCGTTAGGGTAGGGGCTCCAAACCCGGGTGAGGTAGATGAGCGCGAAAGCATCGTAAAGGAAATGCACCATCATCGGGGTTATCAGGTTTCCTGTCCAATAAAAGAGAAACCCAAGATAAGCCCCTATCAGGGTGGCAAGCACAAAGTAGCTTTTACTCATCGAATGCATCATGCCGAATGAAATGCTGGAGGCGATTATCGCGGCCCATGCGGGGCTGTCCTGGGCAAGCCAGGATTGCAGCACGCCGCGGAAAATCATTTCCTCGCCCACTCCCGCCAGCATGCTTATGCCAATAAGGTCGGGGATGGTGCATCTGCGCATCATGGGCCTGATGGTGTCTTTGCTGATGGATTTCAACTTGCTTAAAAATGGAATGGAGCCATGAACCATGATCAGGAAAATCGGTATCAGGGGAATTGTCGCGACCATTCCCAGCCAGGCATCATGCCAGTTGATTATAAAGGAAGCCAGTGGATGATGGCCAAGCATCCAACCGAGGGGATATGAACCCAGGACCAAACCTCCTTCGATAATGATGGAAATGGTGACTACTTCAGATCTGGTTTTTGGAAGTTGGTCCATCGTGATTGGGCGGCCCAGCAGTAATAATTGGAATGCCTGACAATGGGGCACCCATTAAATTGTTATAGCGATTCCTGATCAATTGGATCAGGCGATAATTTCATTTATAACCCTGCCATGCACATCAGTCAGGCGGAAATCCCGGCCCGCGTAGCGATAGGTGAACTGTTCATGGTCAAAGCCCAGAAGTTGCAGCATGGTGGCATGAAGGTCGTGGACATGCACCTTGTTATCCTGGGCGGCGAATCCAAACTCATCGGTGTTGCCTATGATTGTTCCCCCCTTCACACCGCCCCCTGCCAGCCACATTGAAAAACCATGATGGTTGTGGTCGCGGCCATTGATTTTGCCCGCATTCGCGCCCGGGGTTGGTAGTTCCACGGTGGGTGTGCGTCCAAATTCGCCTCCCCAGATCACAAGGGTGTCTTCAAGCATGCCCCGTTGTTTCAAATCGGATAGCAGGGCCCAGATCGCCCGGTCACATTCTTTTGCGAGTCTGCGGTGATTAAGCTCGATATCATCATGGCTATCCCATGGTTGGCCGGCACCATGCCAAACCTGGACAAAACGAACGCCCCGTTCCAGCAGCCTACGGGCGATTAATATTTGCCTCGCCTGAACACCCGGCCCATACATTTCAAGCACATGCTTTGATTCCTTGCTCACATCAAAGGCGTCCGCGGCATCCATCTGCATGCGATAGGCAAGTTCAAATGATTGAATCCTGGATTCAAGGAGGGGGTCGGAAGGACGGTTGTTGGAATGGAGCGAATTGAGTTTTTGCAAAAGATCAAGTTGTTGCCTTTGTTTTTGCAGTGGGAGATCCTTGTTCCGGATGTTTTCGATAAGTTTGTTGATGTCTGTCTGGTTGGTGTCGATATAAGTGCCCTGATAGATGCCGGGAAGAAAACCCGCCTGCCAGTTTTGGGATTCTTGGATGGGATAACCCCCCGGGCACATCGCGATAAAGCCCGGAAGATTCTGGTTCTCGGTTCCAAGCCCATAAGTGAGCCAACTTCCCATGCTGGGCCTTATGAGCCTGGCCTCTCCACAGTTCATCAGCAAAAGTGAGGGCTCATGGTTGGGAACATTGGCATGCATCGACCTGATGATGCACATGTCGTCAACATGCTGGGCGGTCTTTGAGAATATCTCACTGACCTCAATGCCTGACTGGCCATACTTTTGGAATTTGAATGGAGAGGGGAATGCAGCCCCTGTTTTTCTCTCAGTTTTGGGATTCTCAACAGGCAGAGCCTTCCCAGCGTATTTTTCCAACAGGGGCTTCGGGTCGAATGTATCCACATGGGAGGGGCCGCCATTCATGAACAAATGAATGACCCGCTTGGCTTTTGCAGCAAAATGGGGCTTTCGCACGGCCAACGGGTTGGATTCGGCGGCTCTTGCGGCCTGCATCATTCCACCCAGCGCTAGCGCACCCATCCCCATTGCTGATCTTTCCAACATCATTCTTCGGTTTAACATCGTGAATACCTTTGTTAATCAATGAATTGGAATGAATTGCCCGCTAAAAGCGCTTGTGCCAGTTGAATGAAGCCATCGGCACCTGATACTTTTACGAATTCCATGGCGGTATCCATCTCTTCAGCCGAGGCAGGGCGCTGCAAAGCAAACCGGTACATCGCCCCGATTTTTTCAGCAGGGTCATCAGTATTTTTAAAACGAAGCGCGAACTTCTGGGATTGCTCCCGCACGAAAGGGGAGTTCAACAGATATAATGCCTGTTGGGGAACGCTGGTGATGAATCGCTGGGGACTATGCGTGTCGGGCAGTGCGAAATCGAAAGTCCGCAGGACGCCTGGGAGGTTCTGTCTGTCAATGAAGGCGTAAAGTGCCCTCTTGTTACTGAAGGGGGCGGTGAACATTTCAACGGATCTTCCTCCCACGCTGGGATCAATGGAGCCTGCCATCGCAAGCAAGCTGTCATGCATGGTTTCAAAATCCAGCCTTCTTCGATTCATGCGAATGAGAAGGGAATTATCCGGGTCAATATTTTGGAGTTCAGTCCTTGGGGAGCTTGATTGCCTGAAGGTTGATGACAAAAGCATCTGCCTGATAAGGTTCTTGGTAGACCAGTGGTCCTCCATGAGATTGGAGGCAAGAAAATCCAGGAGTTCAGGGTGAGTGGGGGGATCGCTGCGAACACCGAAGTCGCTGGGGGTTTTTACCAGTGCGTTTCCAAATACATGTGCCCAGACTCGATTGACCCAGACCCTTGCGGTAAATGTGTTTTGGGGCGAGACAATGGCTTGGGCCACTTCCAACCTGCCACTACCCTGCTTGAACGGGATGCGATTGGCACCACTCACAACCTCAAGAAATTGCCTTGGCACTTGGGGACCACGGTTTCCTTGATTACCTCGGATGAATACCACCGGTTCCACTGGTGAGGGCTTATCCAGCAGGACCATGCCCTTGGGAGGAGACCCCGGATGTTTGGCTTTTAGTTGTTTTATTCGGTTGTCATATGGCTTGATGGATTCAGAGAACTTTCGTGGTTCCTTCTTTTTGATTTCCGCATTGTCTGTTTCGAACTTTTCCTTTTCCCTGATAAGTTTTGCAAGTTCCATTTGGAAGCTCTGGGCGTCCGGTCCCGTGGAGTCAATTCCCAAGTCAGGTAATTCCTCGGGTTCCTGCGAACTGGCAAACACGCCATATAGGGAATAATAATCCTTGGTGGGGATGGGGTCATACTTATGATCATGGCAACGAGCGCAAGTGACGGTAAGGCCCATGGTTGTCCTGCATAAAACATCAATCCGATCATCAATGATGTCGTTTTGATTATTGATGAACCTTCTGCCAACGGTGAAGAAACCAAGTGCTGCCAGGTCGGACTTGGAGGCGCCGGATTTCGGGTTGTCTGCTGCGATTTGATAAGTGAGGAATTTATCGTAGGGCAGATCATTGTTGAAGGACTGGATCACCCAGTCACGGAAGGTATACGCGTAGGGGTAGGTGCGATCGACGCCAACGCCGATGTAACCACGGTTATCAGCGTAGCGCGCCAGATCAAGCCAATGCCTGGCCCAGCGTTCGCCAAAGTGTGGGGAGTCCAAAAGCTTATTGACCAACCTTGGGTATGCCTCGGGGTTAGGATCGTTTAAAAACGATTCCACTTCCTGGGGAGTCGGGGGTAACCCCAATAGAACGAAATAAAGTCTTCGGATGAGGGTTCGCTTGTCTGCCTGGGGAGAAAGGGAAACTTTGTTTTGTTCAAGTTTGGCTTGGATGAAAAAGTCGATGCTGTTGTTGGCGAGGGAAGGCTGAGTGATCTTGGGAGGAGCAGGTTTTATTACGGGCTTAAAGGCCCAATGATCTGTTGCAGAACTGGCAACGAGGTTTTGGTTCTTCTTTGCCTCAGCAGGCCAGGGCGCACCTTTTTTTATCCATTCAGATATATCGCTGATCATTTGATCGGGAAGCTTGCCCTTCGGGGGCATTTTGAGCTCACCTTGATAATGCAATAACTTGAGTAATTTACTATCCGCAGGATTGGTTGGGTTGAAAACAGCGCCGGAGTCGGAACCTTTGAGAAAGTTTTCCTTGGAATCCAGCCGAAACCCACCTTGCTGCTTGCCACTACCATGACATTTTTCACAGTGTTCAATGAAAACCGGTCGAACTTTTGCTTCAAAAAAATCCAAGCTTGCTGGATCTGCATTCAGCATTAGCAAAGTCAGTTGGCAGGCAAATAAGCTGTTCATGGTGTTACAATATTATCGTCAAACTAAGTAATGCTGGAATAGTGTAATTGTAAAAACCCTCAGGTTTGCTTCGCAAAGTGCTGCGCTCAGAATTATTTTAGTGTGGATTAGGCCCTTTGCCCTAAGAAATCATTGGTTTTTAGAATAAAGGGCGAAAAAAGCGCTTCTAGACCAAAATAAGGTATGCTTTCCTTTTTGGAAAATCACCATGGTGATTTTTGAATTAAATTAGCACCATCCCAATGAAGCCAGGGCTTTGTTTTGTAATCGTTTAAATCAGGAATGATTGATTTCTCAGAAAGTCCTAAAAAGTATTGTTTCAAAAATTTCAACTTTAAAAGTAATTTTGGAGCCACTGAATAATAACTTTTAATAAAGAATTGGTTAAACTGGCTATCAAATGGTGACGGCAATTTTTTATTGTTTGTTGCCATGTGACTGCCGAATTTTTGTGATTGAGTTGTGATCTTTTGTGATTAATAAAATCCGCTGACCAATTTGGCAATATGTGCATTTAAACAAGAATTGTAAAAGTCAGCCTAAATAGTTTTTTCAAATAGTCATGATGTACGAAAATTTGCATGGCCCGATAACAACGACGGTCAGGATCTACCTTGCGAGCCGTATCTTGGTCCTTGCCTTTTTGTTTTTGCTCGTTGGTCTTGTATTTCTTTATTTAATTGGTCGTTCATCCAAGAGTCGTCGCCGACACGGTGGATTTGTGCTGGGATGGATGATTGCAGGTTGGCTGGCTGCCGGTTTGGTATCCATGCCTTATATTGACGGAGATCGATATTGGCCCGGGGAAGCTGATTTAGGTGCTGCCGGTTTCGGCATGCTCGCTGGGTGGGTTATTGGGATGATTCATGGTGCCTTAGTTCTTTGGATTTGGCCTGAGGCAGGGGCAAAACCAGTTGCTGAATCTGATGATGGATAGATTCCTATGGTGTGGCTAAGCCGATGGCCCTATCGCTGATAAGGTTCAATCGTTTTGTGAGGTCTATGGTTTTTTAAAACAACTTAATCCGAAGGGTACACGGTAGAATGTCATCTTTAAGGGCGTAAGTTGTAGCCTTTTTTGCACGGGCTTATAAATCTTGATTTTCTGGGGTAATGGTTGGTGGGAATATCGGCCTTTCAAGTTGAGTATGTGTGCATTGGCAGGTTGCAGAAGATGATGGTATAGATTTTGCAAATGGCGAATAAACCAAGTAAGAGAACCCGCTATAAAATCCGGTGTTGAGGTTTTTATAGTTTGAAGTTGATCCCGCGTGTCGGTAATCAAGGGAAATGCGGGAACTTATGCTAAAATTGATCACTTCTTGGCTGGGGCTTTGAAAAGTATGACTGAAAAAAAATTCAATCCCGGGTTTCGTATTTCTATCATGGATTCTTTTGTTTTAATGGTTGGTGTACTTGCAACTTGTTATTTCGGAATGCGAATTTGGCAGGTTGGCCTCGTGATTGCGTTTTCAGTAACTCATTTTTTTCTGTTTTGCAATGTTTTTAGAATTCGACGAATACCGGAATTAATTTGGGCTGCATCTTTCATGGTTCTGGTTTTTCTGACAATTTTTTTTGATTTTCCTAGTTGGTTTGTGTCGATGATGCTTTCCTTGGTGGTTTCAATTGTCATAGTTTTCCTTGAGTTTCGTCAGCCCAGCTATCATGGCGTATTTTGGTGGAAGTTCAATCCGCAGTTGGAGAACTGGTGGAACTCTGAAATGAAACGGAAGTTAAAGCCTCCAAGTTGAGCCAAACTTCAACATATTTTTAATACCAAGTTAAATTGTCAAACAAGCAAAATTGCCTTTGTGGCGGATCAGGTTTTAATGTCGGTTTAAGGGCCTTGTAATTTTTAGTTTTGATCCTACAAAATGATGGGTGTTCGTAAAATTTGATATTTGAAGACTCGGTACAAATGAATTTTCAAGTTGATTAAAATATCCCTGTATTCCCGGATTGATAACAAGATAGTGCAAATTTTTACACGAAGTCTTCAAGTGAAAATTAGAAATCTCATCGTCCGATATCATAATTTTTAAAATGGAATGGTTGTTAAAAATGTTTGAAGAAAACACAGTTCGTCCAGAATTATCGTGATCATCATGGCAGTTCAAACTCAGCACACCGTAGCAAAGTGGCACATTGTATTTTGCACTCTGGTAGCTATGGTATTAATGGCATTGGGCGCGGTTGATTTATTTAAAAATGTAAACCTTTATCTTAGTGAGTCCGTGGCAGTGGCTCGGGTGGTCGAGTCTCGAAAAATCCCAAACCGTCGTGGGGGAGTTTCGTTTGAGGTTCGTTATGTTTTTGCACCTGCGCCGGGATTTCCCGAATTTGAGCGATGCGATTTTCTGGGCCGCACAAACCTCTGGTCTTCGCTTTCAGAACCAGACTGGCAAGCAGCAATCGCGGCCAAGCAAGTAAAGGTCCGTTTCGACCCGGTCGACCCAAACAACAATGCCCCAGATGCCTCACTTCCTAGTTGTTTGGGAGATTCGAGTGCCCTATTATTGCTTGGGTTCGGTTTCGGTGTCGCGGCGGTTTATGGCGAAGTGGTTAGAAGGCGGCAGATGTCCAAAACAACATGAGCATTTTAAGCAATTCTGTTTAAAACCACTATGAAAGCACGCATTGGGCTATTTGTGTCAAATTTGAATATCAACTTTCCCATATGACATTCTTGATTATTCAATCAACTTAGGCCACAATACCTTTTTAATTTTTCACCTACAAACCAAGGGGTCTTTGATGAAAGTTGGAATGAATTTATTGTTGTGGACCGCTCATGTGACTGAAGAGCAATTTCCTGTGATGGAGAAGATCAAGAAGACTGGTTACGACGGGGTTGAAATCCCGTTGTTTGATGGAAATGCGGAACATTATTCAAAAATAAAAAAAGAGCTCGACAAGCAGGGGCTTGGTTGCACCACGGTAACCGTGGTAAATGCGGATACCAATCCCATCAGCCCTGATGCAGGTATTAGGAAGGCAGCTTTGGATCGGATCAAATGGGCGCTGGATATGACAAGCGTCCTCGGTGGTGATGTTTTAGCGGGGCCATACCATTCAGCTTTGGGCGTTTTCTCGGGCCAACCACCGACCGCGGACGAAAGAAAAAGGGCTGTGGAAGTTTTAACCCAGGCTGCGGAGCATGCTAAAAAAGTTAAAGTCAAAATTGCAATCGAGTACCTCAATCGATTCGAATGCTATTTTTTGACCAATGCCTTGGATGCAAAAAACCTTGTCCGGGAAATCAACCACCCTTACTTCGGCACCATGTATGATACTTTCCACGCAAACATTGAAGAAAAGAACATCTCCAAGGCAATCGCCTCGATGGAAGATACCTATGTTCATGTGCATATCAGTGAAAATGATCGAGGGACTCCCGGAAGCGGCCATGTTCATTGGGATGAGACTTTTAAGGCGTTGAGAAAAGCAAAATACGATGGATGGCTGACGATAGAGGCCTTTGGCCGTGCTTTACCCGATTTGGCAGCTGCCACCAAGATTTGGCGCGACATGTTTCCTTCGCCGGAAGATGTTTATGTCAATGGCTTTAAGTTTATCAAGGAGAAATGGGAAGCCCATAAGTAGTCAGATTTTTGGGTGTTTGGGGGAATCAGTCTTTCCCCAAATACCCGTTTTTATTAAATATTGTTTTATTAGGACTAATTTGGGTTGATCCAAGGAGGGGCTAGTGGCAATTATTCGCCATGCTTTCATAGCATTATTGCTGGGTTTGGTAACGACAAATACTGTTTCAGCACAGGCTTGGGCCGACAAGATGTTCAAGGATGGCCTGGTGCATGATTTTGGCGTTGTGCCAAAAGGCGCGCAACTTTTTCATCGCTTTACCATCACCAATATTTACGCTGTTAAAATGGAAATCGTGAACATTCGCAGTGGATGTGGCTGCACGAGTGCGACATCATCCGTGAAAGTTCTTGAACCCAGGGAATCCGCGACCATCGATGTCACGATGGATGCACGAAGGTTTTCCGGGCCGAAAACGGTGATAGTTTATGTGACGGTGGGCCCTGAATATGTTTCGACTGCTGAAATCAGGGTAACAGGAAACAGTCGAAGTGATGTGGTGTTTAATCCCGGTCAGGTTTCATTCGGTGTGGTATCCCAGGGGCAGAAAGCCGAACAATCCATTGAGGTTGAATATGCCGGGTCACAGAATTGGCAAATTGCCGAAGTGATCACAAAAGATACGCCTTTGGAGGCCACCTTCAAGGAAAACTACCGTAAGCCCGGCCAGGTTGGTTATGTGGTTAGTGTCACTTTGAAGCCTGATACTCCCCCTGGTAACTTGAAAGAGTTCATTCATTTAAAGACCAACGATCCCGCGACTCCATTGCTATCTGTGCTTGTGGAGGCTGCGGTTCAATCGTCAATAAGTGTTTCCCCCGCGATGCTCTCATTAGGGATGATAAAGCCTGAGGACAGCCTGACTCGCAGGGTTGTGGTGCGCGCAAGCAAACCTTTCAAGGTCTTGGGCGTGGATGGACTGGGAGAGGGAATAGAGTTGGGCGCGCAGCCCGCGAGTGAACCCTCCATGGTCCAGACTGTGACATTCAAGTGTTCAGTAAAACAGGAAGGCCAGTTCAAGAAACAGCTAAAGATCAAGACCGATATTCAAGAAACACCTGTCCTGGTGACCATTGAGGGAACAACAGTTCCTTGATGATGGATCAAGCAGCGGTTGAAGAGCGGTTTGAGGATTTTCTGGTTTCCTGAACCGCATCCCGGATGCGGATAAAGGGTTCTGCCAGGTCGATATCCATACCTTCAAACAGATTTGTGAAAAGAGTTGCTTCCTCGTTATTTCCCGCGAAGTGTAATCCTATGCCTCTTGGGCCCGCGATCACCAGGGTTCCCTGGGGAACCGGGTCTTCAGCCTTTGCCAGGCAAACAACAGGAATATCCAACTTTTTTCGCAGTCCAAGAACCTCAGGAAGATCGGTAACCACCAGGTCAACCTGCTGGGAACTTTTTTCCACCAGTGTTTTTGCGATAACCTCTGAAAAAATGACTGGTTTTAAACCCTCACCGTAGAGAATATGCTGAACTTTGTTTGGTTGGACGGCGCTGGTTACCCTGAATTCAATGGGTCTTGCCCAACGATTGGTGACTAGATAGGCCCCGAAAAAGCCACTGGTATCCTGATTGACCGTAAGGAAACCATAATGAATGGAATGTTGGGGGTTGAGCAAATCCTTCGTCACAGTCACCTCATGCCTCTAAATCTTATGTTGTAAATCGTTACAGGTGAATAGTTTCCCCGCTTACTAATCAATTTCGGATGATCTCGATTGGAACTTGAATAGTATGAAAACAGCATGGAAAAATAAAAAAATCTAGGGTTTAATAAGTCTTGTATCGATTCATTCATTAAAGTTGATTCATTCTTGGACTAGAAATTGACGATTAATCCGCCTAAATTGACTGAGTAGAAGTTTCGGGTTTTTTCTAAGTTAGTAATTGGGATTGTTGTTTGTTTAAATTATGCTTTTTAACCTTCGGAAAATAAATAATGGCAAATGAAAAAGAGACAGTTGCGGAAGAAACTCCTTCAAGCGGCCGATCTGCCGTTGAGGTAATCAAGGAAAACAGCAGGTCCTTGCGAGGCACCTTGAGCCTCGAATTGGCCGGTCCGGATGATCACTTTTCTGATGATTCCAAGCAATTGTTAAAGTTTCACGGTTCCTACCAGCAGGAAGACCGGGACGCTCGAAAAAACCGAAGGTCCGAGGGCCTAGGAAAACACTATATGTTCATGGTGCGGGGCAGAATTCCGGGTGGGAAGTTGACTGCGGGCCAATATCTGGCGCTAGACCGGTTGGCTGAATCCCACGCCAATGGCACCATCCGGTTGACCAGCAGGCAAAGCATCCAGTTTCATGGAATCTTGAAAAACAACCTCAAGGGCGTGATTGCTGGGATCAATGAATGCATGCTTTCCACATTGTCGGCTTGTGGCGATGTGAATCGTAATGTGATGGCATGCCCTGCGCCCATGAAAAATGACAAGGTTCATCAATCTCTTCAGGATGATGCCAACGCTATCGCAATGCACCTTGCTCCAAAATCCACGGCTTATCATGAGATTTGGCTGAATGGGAAACCTTTGAATGAGCAGGTCAAGGAAGAATTTGAACCCATCTACGGCAAAGTTTACCTGCCCAGGAAATTCAAGACCGGCCTGACAGCACCCCAAGATAATTGCATTGATGTTTTCAGTCAGGACCTCGGTTTTGTCGCTGACATCAAAAATGGTGAGATAGTGGGTTATGATGTGCTCGTTGGTGGTGGCATGGGCATGACCCATGGAAAAGCCACGACTTTCCCCCATTTATCCAAGGCCATTTGTTATGTGTCTCGGGAAGATTTGCTCATGGGTGCGGAAGCGGTGATAACCCTCTACCGAGATCATGGTAATCGCGCCGATCGCAAGCGAGCAAGGATCAAGTACCTGGTCGCCGACTGGGGCGTGGACAAGTTTCGTGAAGTTCTCAAAGGTTATCTTCGCAAGCCATTGGTGTTGCCGAAAAACATAAAGATCACAGGTTATGAAACCCATCTGGGTTGGAATGCCCAGGGCGATGGGAAGTTTTTTTATGGTATCAGTGTTGAAAGCGGACGCATCAAGGATGAGGGCGATTTCAAGCTTCGTACCGCCTTGCGAAAGATTGTTGAAAAATTTGACACCGAAGTCAGGCTCACCGCAATCCAGGATATTCTTATTTGTGATCTTCCTGAAAGCGCGAGAGCTGAGATCGAAGCGATTTTGTCCAGCCATGGGGTCGCGAAACCCCAGGATATTTCGAATGTCCAGAAATACAGCCTCGCATGCCCCGCGATTCCAACCTGCGGACTTGCGATTTCAGAATCTGAAAGAGCCTTGCCCGGGGTGATCGACGAGATGGAAAAAGTCCTGAAGGAACTGGGTTTGGCTGATGAGGTAATCAATGTCCGGATGACGGGCTGCCCCAATGGATGTGTGCGCCCCTACCAAAGTGAAATCGGCTTTGTCGGGAGAAGCGGTGAGAAATACATGGTTTTTGTCGGTGGTCATGTCAATGGCACCAGGCTTAATTTCATGTTGAAAGACCTGGTTCTCAAGTCTGACATCGTTCCTTTGTTTCGCCCATTGTTTGTTGATTTCAAGGCGAAAAAGAATTCCGGTGAGACTTTTGGAGATTACTGCAATCGGTTGGGCAAGGATTATCTGCTAACCCTTCTCCCCTCAAAGGCATAACTAAGAACGCGAGAACCGCAATGAAAGTTTTAGTAATAGGCAAAGGCGGTCGAGAACATGCCTTGGCCTGGAAGTTGTCGCTTTCACCACGCGCAAAGGCGGTTTTTTGTGCCCCGGGTAACCCAGGAACCGCCTCCATTGGCACGAATGTTCCCATCGCATCGGATGATATCAAAGGGTTGGTTGAATTCGCAAAGGCTGAGAATATAGGGCTCACAGTGGTGGGCCCCGAGGATTCCCTGGCCCTTGGGGTTGTGGATGCTTTCAAAAAAGAGGGTCTTCGCATCTTCGGCCCCTCCAAGATGGCGGCGAGGTTGGAATCCAGCAAGGCCTTTGCCAAGGCTGTGATGCATGATGCGAATGTGCCCACCGCCGACTTCAAGATTTGCGATCATCCAGACCAGGCGAAAACTTGGATTGCAACCAGGAGATATCCGCTTGTGGTCAAGGCCGATGGCTTGGCTGCCGGTAAAGGCGTGATTGTCTGCTCCACCCAGGAGGAGGCCCTCAAGGCGGTTGAGCGTATCATGGTGAAAGAGGAGTTCGGTAGAGCGGCGGGCCGCCAGGTCGTGCTTGAAAAACGAATGGCCGGCCAGGAATTAAGCTTGCTATCTATTGTTTCAGGTAGAACCATCATCCCGCTGGAACCCTGCCAGGATCACAAGGCGATTTTTGATAACGACCTCGGTCCCAACACGGGAGGTATGGGTGCATATTGTCCCGCTCCTCTTGGAACCAAGGAGATACTTGACCAGATCGATACCGAGGTGCTAGTGCCCACGGTTCATGCGATGAAACGCAGAAGAATGCCATTTCATGGGATTCTTTATGCCGGGATAATGGTTACTTCACAGGGGCCGCGAGTTTTGGAATTTAATTGCAGGATGGGTGACCCTGAAACCCAGCCCTTGATGATGCGTTTAAAGACAGACCTGCTGGACTTGCTGGACGCCGCGGTGGACAATCGACTGGATGAATTTGAGGGGAAGATAGATTGGGACCCAAGACCTGCCGTCTGTGTGATACTGGCAGCCAAGGGTTATCCAGGCACCATAGAAAAGAACAGTCCTATCACAGGCCTGCATGAAGCGTCCAAGTTGAAGGATGTTCAGGTTTTTCATGCCGGAACCCGGTTTGATTCCAGGAATATTGTCACGGATGGTGGCAGAGTCTTGGGAGTCACAGCGCTGGGTGATGATATGGTCGCTGCAAGGGCAAAGGCTTATGAGGCCGTGAACCTGATCAAGTTCAATGGAATGCAATACAGGACTGATATTGGTTTGAAAGCGCTTTCACCTCTTCCTTTCCCCACCAAAGATTCAAGCATTGATGAGGATGTTGATCTGAAGATGTAGTTTGATGGTTCTGTAATTTCAGCATCAAAGAATTTATGCGAATCCCAAAGCCTCCATTAACAGGGGATGAACCTGAGTCATTGCCAATTTACCCGGCAGTGGCGCGGGGCCATTTCCCACTAAAAGTGCGCAATCCTCATCATTGGTGGAAACAAGTCCATGACTCCCCCTCACGATGGAGTGATCCAGTGGGATCACATCCATCAATGTTCGGAACCCAAGTTTTTTACCCAGAAGTTTTCTGATGACTTTAAGTTTGGGGAAAAGTAGGCGGGGGTCGAAGAACAATTCGCAGGGATCGTATCCCGGTTTTCGATGGATATCGACGGTTCGGGCGAAATCTGGTGCCCTTTTCTCATCCAGCCAGTAATTGTACGCGAACCATTTGCTCGAGTCGGAAAGTGCCACTAGCTCACCTGAGCGAGGATGTGCCAGTCCCATGTTTTTCTTTTCCTCCCCGCACAGGATCATTTTGATATCCGGGTCTTGGCAGAGTATATCCTTGACTTTTGGTATGTCATCAGCGTTTCGCACATAAATGTGGGCCAATTGGTGGTCGCAAACAGCAAAGGCCCTGCTTTCAAAGAAGTCGATCGTTTCGCCAAAGGGGCCATTCCTACAGGTAAGAAGACCGTTTTTCCTAAGAAGTTTGTTGGGTTCGATCGCACCATTGACATCGCAATGTCCATATTCACTCACAACCCAAACCCTGGCCCCTTTGGACTTGGCGGCTTCCAAAATTGGTTCGCAAGCTTGGTCCAGTTCGGCTGTCAGTTTTTCCATGTTGGAGCCTGAAGGCCCAAACCTTTGCGGGTCATAATCGAGATGAGGGAGGTAGGCCAAGGTTAGGTCCGGGTTTTCCTTTGATATCACTTCGGCAGTGGCCAAGGCGATCCACTGGGTGCTGGGTAATCCCGCCATTGGACCCCAGAAAGAAGGAAAGGGGAAAGCTCCCAGTTTTTTTTCCAGATGGGTTGTTAAATCAGTGGAAGAGCCAGTTATTCCGAACGCCTTATTGCCATCAGCCCCGTAGTAAGGTTTTGGGGTCACGCTGATATCAACATCCGCCCCTTGGTTGAACCACCAGAACATTTTCGCGCATTTAAAGTTCCTACCCTGGGCTTTTGCGAGGTTTTTAGCGGTTTTGTAGATTGGTTCCGCTTGGATGAGTTGGTTGGATTGCTGCCAGAATCTTACTTCGCCCGTATCTCTGAAAAACCAGCCATTTCCAACAATTCCATGGACAGAGGGGTCTTTTCCGGTAAGGATAGTCGCCTGGCAGGTTGTGGTCACGGCGGGAAGAGATTCTTTCAAGGGGCGAAACCAGCCATTGGATGCGATTTGTCGCAGTTTTGGCGCGTATTTGAGAAGTCTGGGGGTAAGACCTACAGCATTGATCAAGACGAGTGGTTGAAGGGTTTTCATAATTACCTTTTTTCTGCAACTCTGATATTGGTTTTATACCCAATCTTTTCTTATAATCTCGACACCGTGACGGAATATGATTGTTTAACAAAACGAGGAAGATTGTGAACCAGAATTATCTTTTTACCAGTGAATCCGTTTCCATGGGGCATCCTGACAAGGTTGCCGACCAGATTAGTGATACCATATTGGACTTCTGCTTGCACCATGATCCCAAAAGCAGGGTGGCATGCGAAACCCTGGTGACAACGGATTATGTTTGTGTCGCAGGGGAAATCACCACCACCGCCCCTCTTACCCGGACCGTTGTTGACAAGCTTGTAAGGGGAATAATCCGGGAAATCGGCTATGTTGATCCAACCATCGGCTTTGCCGCGGACACCTGCCAGATTGAATGCAAGTTGCACTCCCAATCCCCTGATATTTCTGTTGGCGTGGATGGAGGCGGTGCAGGCGACCAAGGGATGATGTTTGGTTTTGCCTGTGAAGAAACCAAGTCCCTTATGCCCCTGCCTATTTACCTGGCGCACAGATTGGTTGAAAACCATGCCAAGTTGAGGGAGAACGGCAAGCTTAAGTTTGTCCGACCTGATGCGAAGAGTCAGGTCACCATTGAATACAAGCCTGATGGCACTCCAAATCGCATTCATACTGTTGTGCTTTCTACCCAGCATGATGACAGTGTTGTTGAGATTAAAAAGAAGAAGAAAGTATTTTCCGACAAGGCGCGGGAGGAAATCCTCAATACCTTGATCATTCCAACCTTGAAGGCCGAACGCCCTGACCTGGTTGATGGGAAAAGCAAGTTTCATTTTGTTCCCGTTGGTGAATCAGGGAAGAAATACCCCAATGATGTTATTTTGGTGCATATCAACCCTACAGGTATTTTCCTTGAAGGTGGGCCTCATGGAGACTGCGGACTTACCGGAAGGAAGATCATAGTGGATACCTACGGTGGGCGTGGTCGTCACGGCGGCGGAGCATTCAGCGGCAAAGATCCCACCAAGGTTGATCGTTCCGCGGCTTACATGTGCCGTTATATTGCCAAAAATGTTGTCAAAGCCGGGCTCGCCAGCCAGTGTGAAGTTCAGCTTTCCTATGCGATTGGCTACCCTGATCCCATCAACATATGGGTAAGCACCTTTGGTACTGCAAAGCATGGTTTGACTGATGATAAAATCGCCGGCCTCATCAGCAAAACATTCCACCTCACTCCAAAGGGTATTATTGAAACGCTGAATTTGCGCAGGCCCATTTACAAGGAAACAGCTCGAAACGGCCATTTCGGGCGTGAGCTTTCCAACTTCACTTGGGAAAAAACCGACAAGGCTGCAGCTTTGCGCTCCGCGGCAGGGTTGAAGTAAATCAAGTTTGACAAACTAAAGCAAAGGCCTGCGTTGAAGGTTTGAATCCTTTGAAGCGGGCCTTTTTTCTTTTTTTGCCCCACAAGTTCCGCAACCACCACTTTCACAAGACCCACAACCACCCGGCTTGGAATTGCAATTGGTCGATCCACAGGTTTCTCCGCAATTATTCGCGGAGTCCTCTTTAATTGTTTGGTTTTGACTTAAATTTTCAACATATATGTGAAGTTTAAAATTGTCGGATAGACTTGAAATCAATTCCCCAAGGTCTTTTGTGGCTGGGTTGGTTGCAAGATGAATTACAGCATGTTTTTCATCAAGTAAAACCTCGGCATCCATGACCGATACATCCATCCCTGATGCGATGCAATACTCATTGGCGGCATTGATTAATTGAGTGGCTTTCAATTGGATTTCATGGGGCCTGTGATCATCTGGGGAGAGGAGATCAAAAATTTTACCTACTGTGGAATTGGGGAGAAAGGTTGCGATGTTGGTGGTTGAGGGGGAAATGACTTCACCGATTTCCCGTCCCCTATGGGATTCAATTATTACAAGGTCACCCCTGGAAAGCTCGAGTGGTTTCTGGGAGCGAAACCTGCCGAAACCACCCGTTTTTCCATAGCGGACCAAGTATTCCATTCGGGGACTTTCCATGTTCACACCTGTGGAAGTCCCAGAAATTCATGCATGTACTTGTCGTATTCGGATTGTCCCCGCTCGGAACTGAGGTCAAGCCTGAGTTCATTGATAACCTTGATGCTGTAATTGCGAACCCAATCCGTCCAGCAGTCCGCGCAGATTGATTCGAAAATACGCTTTCCAAGATCATCGTTAAGGGGTGGAGCGGGTAGTTTTCTCGCTCTTGATCCAACCATGCAACCCGGCCTGGTGCATTGCATGTTTCCCGGGCCGGCCGAGGCGCCTCCCGTCACGGGGGGAGCTTGTTTTTTTGATTCAGGGACAGGTTCTCCCAGTTCCTTGAGCATCCTTGCCATCTCGTCACGGGGCATATTGTCGCCCCGTTCATCAGCAATTGTAAATCCTTTTTGAAGTGTGGTTATAGCGTCAGTTTTTTTATCAAGGGCCAGCAGGGAGGTTCCAAGAAGTTGAAATACTTTTGAAAATTGCGGGCTTAGTTCAAGAGTTCTGTTGAATGATGCGGCGGCTTTATCGAATTGTTTGTTTTCCATGTAGAGTTGGCCAAGCCGATAATGGCCTAGTTCGTTGTCGGGATCATCGTTGGCCATCTTTTGGAATTGCGCAATCCGGTTTTCTAAATCAGACATTATGAAAAACTCCTGGGTCTTTAATTGATGAAAATCAAGGGAAGGTCTGTCGACCCACCCTTTGATATTGTAAAGAACTATGAGTAAACGCAAAAACTATTTGGGCTCAAGCACAAGAAAAGGTGTTTCCTGCTTGATGGTAGTTTTGGTCCTGGTCAGGTTGTCGGTTACCGAGGCCTCGATTCTGAACCTGCCCGGCCTGTTTGGCCTGATTGGAATTGAGACTGGGAAAATGTCCTTGAATTCCTCGGGTAGATCCTTGGCTTCCCCGGTGAATGGCTTGGACAAAGTTGGAATCCCGGCTTCATCGAGGATCCGCACGGAAAAGGAAACATTTGGTTTTCTGGTTTGTGGATCGGTTGCAAATCCGGTCACACAAAATCTCAGGATAAACTCCTGGCCTGGCACCCCGACAGGAGGGGCGGGTAAATTATTCTCATAGGTCATATGCCATAAGACAAAACCCAGTGATTTTGGCAAAACCTCGAAAGATTGCGTCAGCAGGTTGGTTCTTTTATCGGTAAGATCCGTGAGGGTGAGCTTGTAAGTGTAGGTTCCCGCGGGCATTTCCAAGTTTATTGGGACTGCGGCGTATGCCGGCAATCTCGCTCCGCCCAGGGGATTAAAAGCTGCGGTTTCCTTGGGTGAGGTCTTTATGATGCTTTTGCCATCCTTGTCAAAAAGTTCACCTGCAAGACTGTAAAACGCCTGGCCGATAGCATCCACCTTTAAGCCGTTGATATCAAATGCCAAAATGAAATTGTCGCCCGGATGATATTTCTTTGAGTCGGGCCTGTTGGCTCCGTAGATTCCCATTGGTGCGCGAATATTCAAGAACTCCAGTGGAGGAGTTGCCACCTGTTGACCGACTGTCATTAACGCCATGAATGCGAAAGTCTGCCACATGCCTGTAACCTCTTGTCCTTTAAAATAAATTACACACATATTGTGTTCTGTTGGGTTGAAATATAGCTAGATCAGTTTTGATTTTCAAATCGTCAAAATGTAAAAATATTCCAACATAACTTGTCAAACCCCATATCCGGGTGTTATTAATACATATGTGTGCGGGTGGGACTAATCCATCGGCATACTCGGATCGCACTAGCGTGGTGTGATTTACAGAAGTCCTGAGTCAGGGCAACTGGGTTTAGCCCGGACAAAGGAATGTTCTAGCGAAAGGGAGGTGTTCAGAATGTGTAAAAAGATCCAGGTAAGGCTGCTTTAAGGCGGCTGACGGGCTGCCCGTCAAAGCAGCTACGATAGATAAGACCCCGGGCGTATCTACCCGGGGTCTTTGGTTTTAATGGGGATGTTTCAGGATGCGGTGGCAAGGGGAGATTCCCCTGCACCCTTTTCAAGCAAAATTCTTTTGATCAGTTTTTCCTGATAGGAAAGAGTGTAGGATCCACATTGAGGGCATGGACAGGATTCCTGCCTTTGTTTTTCAAATATGGAATTATATTTGGGGACGTCCCAATTCTTCCCACAATCAGAACAAACAATACGGCTTTTAGAGATACCCATTTACCACCATGAAAAAATCCAGCACCATGAATTAATCGAGGTGCGTATATACTTTTCATCGGGATTTTGCAATCGATTCTTGAGCCTGAAAATAAAATAACCGGGTTATTTAAACTGGAGAACAGGACTGGCTCAGGATGTTTTAAAAATGTCCCGGATTTCCCTCGATTTTAAAGCCTTTGAAACCTTTGCAATATTGAAACTGCCAGACACTTATCGGTTGCCCGTTTTCGTAATAATAATAGGAAGGCAGTTCCTCGACACTTTCGAAAGCTTTTCTGGCCTTTGGCGAAACAATTCCAATTACAAGAAAATCCTTCCCTAGAAATTCCTGTGGGTTATCAATGGGATTAAGCCATAGGTCGTACTGGCTGTGTCTGTCACCGTTGACCAAACCAATCGAATACGCCTGAGGGTGGCCCTTGCAATAAAATCCAATTTCTCCTGGTACATTCCAACTGCCTCCTGCAAGGACAGGGTCCCGGCCTGTGGTGGATGAAATATTTTCGCGTAATCTGTCAATTTCCCCTGCGACTGACACCCAACCCCTAAGCCTGCAAGTGGGATCGAATTTTCTTAATGGGAATGGATTTGACTTGGATGGCTTTTCAGCGATCATCAAGAAGACGGGCCTGATCCATTCACTTTGGTGCATAAAAACTGAAATCAAAAGACCGAGTATCACGAATGAGGGTACAAAAATCTTGCAGCAGTTCTTGAGGAATTGATTTTGTCCTGAGATAAGTTCCCCTAGGTGAAAAATAATAAGTACCAGCCCGGAGAGGTAAGCCGTCACCGGCCAATTCATTTCCCCGCCACCGGTTTTTGGACTGAATCCAAAGAAAACAAGAAATGTTATGGCTGACATCCACCATAAATATTGTTTGACAGGGTTTTCCTGCAGCCATGGCCTGAAATGCCACATCGCCCAAGTCCAGAGGATGAACCAGTATCCAAGCAAAAGACCGAATTGCTGGCCGAGGTACGCCAGCGGACCAAGCCATTGGATTCTTGGCCCCTCATGCATTCCCGCCAGGGCGCTGACATGGTGAAATGAAACCCAGTTGTTTTGAATGTTCCAAATAAGGATGGGGAGCGAGAAAAATGCCGCTGTTAATCCAAGAATCCATGGACCAGGCTTCAAAAAATAGCCTCGGTATTTCGGGGTGAAAAGGAAAAAGCAAGCCAGCGAGCCTATCCATAAAATCATCGTGTATTTTGCAAGAATTCCAAATCCGACGGTCGCACCAGCGGCGACCCAGGCCCATTTTTTCTCCTCGAACAAGGCAATGTATCCAAAAACCAGCGACCATATCCATGCGCAAGTGTATGGGGCATCGATTGTGATCAATGATGAGGCGGCAGCGATTGGTGGCAGGGAAATCGCGATGATCACTGAAACAACGGCGGCGCGTGCATTAAGGGTTGTTTTTAGTGTGAGGGTGAAAATGCCCCAGATGAGCATGGTGCCGCAAATAACCGCGGGAAATCTGACCGCAGGCATTTCGGATCCACATAGCATGATGCTGATCGGGCCAAAAAGTTCGCGCCCCAAGCGTATCAGCCAGGAAACCATCGGGCCCTTGCTGTAATAACTCCAATCCAAATGTCGTGACCAATCCCAATAATGAGCCTCATCAGGCGCGAGGTTCAAAGGGCAGAAGTAAAGCAGGTAAAGCAGATGCAACAAACCGGAACCGATGATCAGGGCATAAGCGATCCGTTTGAATATATTTTGTTCTTCTTGTTTATCCGGTGTCATGGGGTCCCAGTGATTATTGCCAATTAAGAATGCAACGGCCGTAAAATCAAGCCGATGCTGCTTTTACGAAACCTGTTTGGGAAAGGTCAATACCGGGAAGTTTGAACACATGTGAATATGGGTGGATGGGCTGAAATGGGTGTATGACGGTTGGTTTTAAAGTGGTCTGGCAATTGAAAGATGCCTTTGGTAAAAATCGCAAATTGTCAGGCTAAGTTGCATCATTAAAACTTGTTGAAATATAGGGGCGGTCAAACATGCGGAATTTATTGGCATTTGCGGCTTTTTGTGTGCTGGCCTTTGTCACCATTGGATATTTTCAGGGTTGGTACATGGTGAAGGCGAATATTTCCACGGATGGTAATCGCAATGTGAACATTGATTTTAACACCAAAAAGATCACCGCTGATATCGGCAAGGGGACCGAGTTTGTCCAGGAAAAAATAAAGACCTTGGAAGAAAACGAGAAGAAGAATGTTTCCGCACATGAGGAAACCGGATCCAAGGCCCAGCGCTAGACTTCCAGGTAGCTCATTAGTTTGTCGGCGCATGCCTTCGCAAACTCAACATCATTGATATGCATATCTAATTCGATGTATTCCACATCAGGGCTTAGAAATTGTCTCAGGCTTTCCCTCAAGGCTTGATTGGCCTCAGGCCAGAAAAAAGGCTGGTTGCTCGCATCCAATGCGGATACCCCGCGGAGTGGGAATAGCAGACACTTTGCCCCCTTGGAAGCGTTTGCTTTCAAGGCTATTTCCCTTCCCAACAACTTATTCTCCTCCGGGGTGGTTCGCATGAGGGTCACATTTGAATTATGTGCGTACAGCCTGCGATTACGAAATTTCTCTGGAACCGTGGCGATGGGGCCAAAATTGACCATGTCCAGGGCCCCGACGGAAATGACCTGTGGAATCCCCATGATACCCGCGGCGGTCAACCTATCGTTTCCCGCACTTAATATTCCACCAACCAATTCATCCGCAAGCTCGGTTGTGGTTATGTCCAAAACTCCCTTGATCAATCCATCCCTTATGAAAGATTCCATCGTCATGCCCCCAGTTCCGGTGGCATGAAAAACCAGGACTTCATTTCCGGATTGTTCAAGAATACTCCTGCCAACCTCAACGCAGGGCGTTGTGACCCCGAACATGGTTGCGGCAAGTAAAGTTTTTTCCTGAGATGTTTGAATGGGTGGCGCATTAAGCATACCCACCATCGCATGAGCCGCGTTTGCAAGAACTTTGATGCTGATGCGATTCAATCCACTAATGTCAACTACCGAGTGCATCATGGTGATATCTTTGACACCAACAAAAGGGCGGACCTGCCCGCTTGCAAGTGTGCTGACCATGATCTTGGGAATACCGAAAGGTAGGGCGCGCATCACGGATGTTCCGAGCGTGGTTCCTGCGGACCCACCCATTCCCAGTACACCCTGGATTTTGCCTTGGTTGAAAAGTTCCATGGCGATGGATGTCAAACCCCTGGCCGCGGACTCAATGGCTTTGCCACGGTCTTTTTCTGCCAAAACTTTATGGAGTGATGTTCCGCCCGCAGCGTAGACTTTCTCACGGGTAATGTCAGGAATCAGCAGGGGGGCGCTTAAAACACCCGCATCCGCGCAAATGCAATTTATACCCTGCTTCTCCAGCATTGATTTAAGAAAGGCGAATTCCCCGCCCTTGGTGTCGAAAGTTCCCGGTAGAAATATGTTCATGCGCCTACCTTTTCTGCTTATCCAGGGAAAGTATACGCGTCTTAGCCTGGGATTTCGGCTAAAAAATCAATGAAAAGGTGGTTGTCTCTAATATCGAATGATGGTGTCTATGCTCATTCTGAAATCCTGCAGGAATTGATTGCCAACGACAGCCCAATCCAAGCCGATCCCTGATTGTACTTTTTCAGTCCATTTGTACCGGAGACCAGGTCCAAGTGTTACCACACTTTTGCCACCGATGGACTGCCCGCCAAAGTTAACGAGATCCACCCCATCAAAATTGAATTGGCTCTGGCCACCCTTGGTGTAGATGAACCAGTTGAAATTCACCATCGGGTAGAAACGGTGCCAGTTTAAAACGTCGTAGTCAAGTTGCGCCGACAGGTTCAAATAATTTGACCTTGCGTTGGTGGTGGAAATATTCCAGTTAAGAACGCTGAGCACATCAAAGCTTCCGTATGAACTTCGACCAAAACTATGGGCGGCGGAGATGTAAGGTGTAAGTGAAAGGTTGCCCGTGTTTTGAAATGCCCGCTGTGGGCCGCTTGGTATTTCAAAAGTAAGGCCTGTGGCTGCGACCAGGTTGTTTTTTTCATCGCGCCAGAATGTCCATTTTGGTCCAAGCCATAATTCCGAAAAGCTGAGGTCACCATTGAATCCATCCTGTTGATCGGTTGGATTAAGAGAAATCCAGCCAAATTTATTTATAACGAAGGAAATACGCTCGGTGATCGCAACCCTGGCTTGAGCGCCCAGATAATTCACCGTGCCTCCTTGGAGGGTGGCATTACTTCCGGGAATGGTCTGGAACATGTACAATGGGCGTATTTCTGTAAGCGCCCTTGGATCTTCAAACAGGAAAAGATTCGTGGTGGGGCTTGCGAAGTTATCGAACGCGTGGTCACTTTCGAATAATTTTCTGCTGGTGGATCCTGAAAAAGGGCCGTTACCAGTGTACTCACGGACTGAATCAAGAAAATTAAGGTTGTTGTTCGCTGGCCTATCCAAAGGCATACCCGTGGAACCTGGTATGAAAGGTTGGTTGTTTCCAAAACCCGAGGGTGGTGGTGAACCAAAACCCGAGGGTGGAGGAGGGGGAGGTGGTGGATTTCCTGGAACCGCAGGCGGAACACCCGGGGTCAACGCTCCCGGAGGCACAGGTGATGGATCCACGCCCTGAGTTAGAATAATCGGGTTACTGTTTGTTTTCACAGGCATGGAAATAGGAGCGCCTATTGAAGCGCCCCCCGCTGTAAGCACAGGCCTGCTGGCACCATTCCATACCCCTTCCTGTCCGAAAACAGTGGAGGAAAGAAAAATCCCCATGCATGCAACCGCTTTTTTAAGGTTGATTTTGTCGTTCATTTCAAATCTCCATCGGGATTCACCCAATCCCAAGATATTCGAGCCATTTAAAATTACTGTTTTCACCAGCTCTTTTGATTTTCACAATTGAATCCGTTGGATTATCAATTACTTGTAACACCAGTTCTTGTAAACTATCCCAAGAGGTGGCCATTTAACTTTTTCTTAAGGTTTGACAAGATGAAAAAGCATTTAATTTTGAGACTTTTACTTCTTTTGGCAATTGGGGCAGGATTGGCAAACCTGGCCCGGGCCTGGTGGGTTAACGGACATGCCACTCTTGTTGAAGCTGCCGCCTCCGCTTTGCCAGAAGACATGCCTGAATTCTTTCGCAAGGGGGGCAAGGCGATGGGGCATTTTGTTGGTGACCCTGACCGCTGGAAAAATCCCACATCCAAATTTCTTCGCGCAGGCACATCCGCGGATCATTTCCTCGATCTCGAGGATGTCGAGGGCAAGGATCTTCCCTCGGACAGATACCAAGCGATTGAGTTGATGCAATCCATCAAAAAGCGGCCTGAAAAAGTCGGCATGCTTCCATATGCCATCATGGAAAATTACGAACGACTTGCCTGCGCCTTTTATGATCACAGGCAGGATCCCATGAATGATGCCATTCGTTGGAAGTGCCTTCTTCATGCTGGTGTCATGGCTCATTACACCACGGACTTATGCATGCCTTTGCATACCACGGTAAATTATGATGGCATGAAGATTGATGGTAAAATCAAGCAAAAAGGTATTCACGCCAGGCTGGATGGCTTTCCTGAAAAATTTGATTTTAAAGCCTTGGATCTCGCCAAGGGGTTGAAGGCTGGCAAAATGGACCCTGACTTGGTTTGGAACAAGGTAATTGAATCGATCCGAGACTCTCATCGTCATATCGCGACATGCTACGAGTTTGATCTTAAAAATGAATTCACCCAGCCTACTGATGATTGTAAAAAGTTTGTTTCCGAGCGTTGCAGGATGGGAATTCAACTTACGATGGATATCTGGTACAGCGCGTGGTTGAAAAGCGCGACGATGCCCAAGCATTATTAAAAAAAGAACCCCCAAGGGAGATGGGGGTTCTTTTTCGGGCGAGGGGGGTCGGTTAAAAATTGATTTCCATGCCCAGGGTTATCCCCTGCATCCATAGGTCGGTGCTGTTGAAACTGAAGGTGGGTTGCCCGTTTCCAACATTTAGATCGATGGTCGATCCCGGCCTCGAGACGCTGGACCAGTAAATGATGTTGTAACCGGCATAAGCCCTGATCCAGTCCCTGAAGGAGTACCCCACATTGACTCCCAATTCGGGAACGAATGTGAATTTTTCCTTTGAGTACTGTCCAATATTGGAATCAGCAGCCAGGAAGCCCGTAGGAGCCGTGGAAGATATCCCATTGGTGGTGGTGTTGGTAATACCCGTGATGTTTACTGATTGCTGGGTTCCACCGATCGCAAGCTTGGGAAGAACATTGGCAAACCACTTGTCCCTGCGAAATTCAACGCTTGCGCCAATCTGCCCGCCGTAGAAATCACTTGTGGTCTTGAAGTTGTCCGTCGAGCTTGAAATGACCGGCCCGGGCAGGGGATTGAAGGAGCTACCAGTAATATCAAGGCTTTCCTTCAAGCCGAGATACCTGAATCCAAATAAACCATCCACTGACATGGAAACCCCACTGATGAAATTATGCCTGAGGTTTCCCTCCGCACCCCAGAGTTTGCTGTCGAAACGGGATGAAAATGACCCCGCGTTGGTTGATGCGGATGATAGCACCAGGGCTGTTTGGGTTCCGGTGCTGGCATTGGTGAAAGGCCTTGCAAGTAATGGCGCGCCCGGAGAGGAAAGGTCATATTGGTTGACCTGGGTCTCAAGAAACAGGAAGTTTGCCTCAAAAGCCAGGTTGTGTTCCCTGGATAGCCAGTAATCCATGTTGAATCTTGCACCGCTTCTAAGATCACTTCCAAAAGATGTGTTGCCAAAAAGGATCTCAGTCCCGGGACTGTTTAATACTCCTGTGGTACCGGAAGTCGAGAGAGGGGCGATTTTGTCTCCTTTCATCCACCAAAGAAGGTATTCCGCATTGAAGGAAATACGCTCGGTGTCGGCGGGGTGTGATGGAATTTCCAAGGGGGCCGCTTCCTGGGCTTCCTTTGGTTTTGCATCTTTCCCGACATCGAGGTCTATTTTTTTTGCCTCAGATGATGCCTTTGGTTCCGTTGGTGACTTGGTGGGTTGATCATCGGCAATCAATACTGATGACCCCGCACCCAAAGATAACGCCAGTAGTAAACTCCAATGCTTGCGCATGGAAATGCCCTCCCTTAATTACAGTCCATCGTCCATGATGGAATGCTGAAAAATAAACCCCGGCTGTCAGATTCCCCCCGGAACCAGTCAGGGTTCTATATCTGCCATGTAAATCGACTTTGAGGTTGGGGTGGAATCATCTGAAAAGGTGATAGGCCCTGTAGGAATTATGCAGGGCGAGTGTTTAATCATTCGATTCAATAGAAATGGCATGCCCGCTAATTAAGTTAAAGGCGTAAAGCCCGTTAAAGTTTACCAAAATTGGATCATATATGGGTGACTTTCACGGTTATGCAGGGTATACTCAAGTCCTTGCCAGTTTTCCCAAGGAAGAAGTGAACTCCATGGATACAAATATTCCATCAAGCCCGCTGGATCCAAAACAGGTAAAAACAGCTTTTAAAGCCTTTAAAAAGCGATTGAAACTGACCCAACTTGATGAGGATTCGAAATTAGGCGGTGGTCCAATGTCCGGGGGTAGTCATTCTTCGATAGTTGCAATTCAGCCTCCATCAGAATTTTCACAAGAGGTGTGGCAGGAATTGGTTAGGCAGGGCAAATTAAAGCCCGCCGGCAGGGGGATGTTTGAATTGGTCAAGGATCTCTAACTTAAACCCAGAGGAAACCCATGAAAAAAGCAATCTTTTCTTTGTCTGTTGCCAGTGCGATGTTTCTTTCTCAGGCCAATGCCGAATCCTGGCCAAGTTTTCGCGGACCTTCGGGTGATGGTCATGTGAAGGGGGAAAAACTTCCCGATTCATTCAAGCCTGGTCAGGAATTGTGGAAGCAGAATATACCCGGGAAAGGTTGGTCCACCCCGGCGGTAGTGGCTGGAAAGATTTACCTTACCACTGCAATACCGGGCGGCGAGGGGCCGATGGCTAATCAATCACTGGAGGCAATCTGCATTGGTGCCGCTGACGGGAAAATCCTTTGGAAGACCCCCATCTTTGAGCAAAAGGGTGAAACAGCTCCAAAAATTCATTCCAAAAACAGTCATGCAAGCCCTTCCCCGATTTGGAATGATGGTAAACTATATGTGCATTTTGGCCATATGGGTACCGCATGTCTTGATGAGCAGGGTAAGATCCTCTGGAAAATCCCCGGACTTTATTCGAAGCCTGTCCATGGTAATGGCGGTTCACCCATCCTTGTTGATGACATGTTGATTTTTAGCTGTGATGGTACTGATGCCCAGAAGGTTGTTGCAATTAAAACCAAGGATGGTTCACAGGTTTGGAGCACCGACAGGAAGGCAAGTCCTGGCAAACCTTTCTCATTTTCCACCCCTGCTTTGATAGAAGTTGATGGGAAAAAAATGGTCATCAGTCCTGCCAGCGACATGGTGGGCGCTTATGACCCCAAGACCGGCAAGGAAATCTGGCGCGTCAAGTACAAGGGGTATTCCGTTATTCCCAAGCCTTTGTTTGTCAATGGGCTCGTTTTTGTCTCCACCAGTTACGACCGCCCGGTCTTATACGCGATCAAGCCAAATGGCGAGGGTGATGTGACTGAAACCCATGTGGCATGGAAGTTGGAAAAAAATATCCCCCATACTCCAAGCCTCATCGCGGAAGGTCCTGATCTTTTCATGGTTGCCGATAATGGCATGGCTAGCTGCGTGGAAGCTGCAACGGGCAAGGTTCACTGGGGGCCTGAGCGTATAGATGGTGCCTATTCCGCCTCCCCTGTAATTTCCGATGGCAAAATATACTTCCAAAGCGAGGAAGGTAAAACCACCGTTGTAAAAGCTGCAAGAACATTTCAGAAAATCGCGACTTCTGACATGGGTGAAAGAACCCTTGCTTCATTTGCGGTGGCGGATGGGAAGCTGTTTGTCAGGACTGAAAAAAATCTCTTCGCCTTCAATCTCAAGAGTGTCGCTTCGAGATGATTTTTTTTAAACAAAAAAGGAGTGGGGGATCAACCCTCACTCCTTTTTCTTTTTAAAACACCTTTAGCTCTTCTTGACCAGGATATAATCCTTTGAGCCATCCGGTGTTTGAATTTGAAACAGAACACCCTCATCGTAATTGGCCTTTTCAGTCATGGACTTGACCTCGGAGGATGAAGAGACTTCTTTCTTGTCCACTTTTGAAATGACCATTCCAACTCGCAAACCTGCCTGATACCCAAGGTTTTCACGGTCAACCTTGATGATCACGACTCCCTTGGTGCCGGGTTTGTAGCCAAATTTGTCAGCAAGATCATCATTAAGCTGGCCGACCTCGATACCTAGTTTATCAAGGTTGGTATCACCCTCGATGTTTGGTTTTTCCTGCGATCTGGGATTGATGCGGGACATGCCAAACTGCTTGGGTTGCTCCACAATGGTGATGTTGACCTTTAATTCCTTGCCATCACGGACCAGCTTGAATTCCGAGGATTTTTCAAGGGGCAAAGATGCAACAGAAAATTGCAGGTCCTTGCTATCCTTTACGGGCCTGCCTGCAACCTCGATGATTATATCACCTGATTGAATGCCACCCTTGCCAGCGGGACCATCTTCCATTACCTGGGTGATGATCACTCCTTTGGGGCTCTTCAAGCCGAGTTTCATTGCAACCTGCTCATCCTCGATATCCTTGATGGCGACACCAAGGTAACCCCTGCGGACAATACCGTTTTTCAGCAATTGCTCCTTGATGGTTTTCGCAAGGTTCGATGTGATAGCCATGCCAACGCCTTGGAATCCGCCGGATCGTGTCTTGATCGCGGAATTCACACCGATCACCTGCCCATCAAGATTGACAAGCGGTCCACCACTATTGCCGGGATTGATGGCGGCATCAGTCTGGAGGAAGTCCTCGTAAAAATTCAATTTCAAACTTCGGCCTTTGGCACTGATAATCCCAGATGTCACAGAACCTGTGAGTCCGAAGGGCGCTCCCAGGGCAAGAACCCTGTCACCTATTTCAGCGGTATCGGAATCCCCGAACTCCAACGCGGGAAGATTCTTTGCGTTGATCTTTACTATGGCAAGGTCGGTCTTTGGATCCCCTTTAATATCCACTGAAGTGAACTTACGGCCATCATTCAGGGTGATATCCACTTTGTCAGCACCTTCAACCACATGGTTGTTGGTGACAATCACGCCATTAGATTCGATGATAAATCCTGAGCCAAATCCACCAGGACTTTCATCAGGGCCATCCTCGCCACCTCGTTTTTTGAATTCTTCAAAGAATTTCCTGAACTCTTCAGGGATCTGAGGGTTATCAGGAAGCTGGTTTTTCCTTTTCTGCCCCTGTTCTTTAAGACGCATCGGTTTTGCCTTCGATTCAATGCTTACGACCGAAGGCAACACTTTTTTAACCACATCACGGTAGGAAACCAGATCTTTACCCTTGGTTACTGATGGGGGTGCGGATTGCCCTTGTATCCAGGGAGATACCACAAAACCGGTCAAGCCTGAGAATAATACCGCAAGCACAAATAACTTTTTCATAAAGCTCCTTTAATTATGAGTTTAAGTCGCTTTTACAACCTGTCCAAATTCTGGAATTAACATACCAGATGGAACACCGTTTTAACACTACGAATAAACATCACTGAAAGTTCGAAAAAAAATAAAAATATCTTTTCCTTCAATTTCTTAAATTGTTGGAACTTAACTTCATTTATAGTCAACAAACATTAGGCAGATAGGACTTTTGTAATGATATTTTATTCAATATCATCATTATGTCTCTTTATCACCCAAAAGGTATAACTTTATCATCATGGATGGCGAGAATAATTCGATCGAAGAATGTCAGAAAGCCTTGGGCTACTTTTTTAAGAAAAGTGAACTGCTCAAATCCGCACTTTCCCACGCATCTGGCGTAGACAGTAGGCAGGCCTCCAATGAAAGGCTGGAATTCCTTGGGGATTCGATTCTTGGTTTGATTTGTTGTGAATTTCTTTACCATCGCTTTCCTGATTTGCAGGAAGGCGAAATGACAAAAATCAAATCCGTTGTGGTCAGCAGGCCCACTTGTGCGAAAATCAGCGGGCAGTTGAATCTTGGAGCATTCATGGTGCTTGGCAGAGGCGTTCCTTATGAAATCGGATCAATACCAGCCAATATTCTTGCTGATGTGTTTGAAGCGATTCTTGGTGCAATGTACCTGGATGGTGGTTGGGACATTGTGAGGGACTTTGCATTGAGGCATCTTTCCCCCGTCATCGAAGAAGTTGCATGCAGCGATTTGAAAAATAACGCAAAATCTTTGCTTCAGCAGATTGTCCAGCGGGAATTTGGCACAACACCCCAATATGTGCTTGTCGATGAGAAAGGTCCTGACCACAGCAAATGTTTCATGATGGCGGTGACTATCAAGGGGCAAAGTTATAATGGGGAGTGGGCCAAGAATAAAAAAGATGCTGAACAATCGGCGGCACTCAGTGCTTTGACAAAAATCCAGGGCCCCGTCGCAGACGCCCCCCAAGGTTGATTTGATATGCCCATGAAACCCTACAAAATAATGTGCCAGCAGATTAATTGTAAGAATTGCGCTAATTTTAAGATAGCTTCACGCTGGAGTGATGGGGGGGTGGAGGAACTTAAAACCTACGCTCTTGTTTGTGAGGATTGTTTAAGGGATGCATTCAGAACCAGCAATTTTAAACACAAAAAGTGCAGGACGATTGCCGGGGAAGTTCTTGTGCCTCCGATGATTTTTGAACTGCAAACCGGGGTGCACTCCGGGCAGTTGGTCCGAAGAATTGACATTGAAAATTCCATGGTTTCCTGACTTTCACTCGAGGCCCATTTTTTTGCAATCCATTATCTTTTTGCTGATTGGTTTTTTGCCGATGCAATTGAACCCTAAACCGGGGTTTCATTCCCACAATGATTATGTTCATTCACGACCCCTGGTTGAAGCCTTGGAACAGGGTTTTGACAGCGTGGAGGCGGATGTTTTTTTAGTGAAAAATGATTTGTTGGTCGGGCATTACCCTTGGGAAATCAAACCTGGCAGAACCTTGGAAAGCCTTTATCTTTCGCCACTATCAAAGTTGCATAAAGATGGAAAATTAAAAAAAACATGGCTAATGATCGATATCAAATCTTCCGAGGCGGAGGCTTCCGCGATTTTAATTGACCAGCAACTAAGGCGTTTTCCTGGATTGATTGCAAAGATTGCCGACAAGGATGATGAAGCGCCAGTCAAGGTGTTGCTCTCCGGCAACATACCCAGGCAGTGGGTGTTTTCAGGCAAAAGCAATTTGTTGCGAATGGACGGCAGGCTTGCTGACCTGGGAGATTTGGCGCATTCTGAAATCATTCCCTGGGTTAGTGAACCGTGGTCGAAGCATTTCTCTTGGAAAGGAAAGGGGCCTATTTCTGAAAATGAGAAAAACAAATTAAAAGACATGGCACGAAAAGCCGCTTCTGCCAAGCAGGAACTAAGGTTTTGGGGTGCTCCTGATTTGCCCGAATGCTGGAAGATTCAGGCTGAAACCGGAGTGCAACGCATAGGCACAGACAATCTAAAGGGCCTAGCTGGGGTTAAATTTAATTGAAAACTTCAGGAATTGGTGCAATTTTAAACTTGGATTGGAAAATTTTCAAATGATGTAATCCCAAATCAGCGGCATTATCCTGCATTGTTACATTGATACTATGGTCTGGGTTTTGTAGTATACTTCTAGGATCAGCTTGTACTATCAGCAGTGCTTGGACACGATGATTCTTTTGGG
>SYCV01000107.1 GCA_005786805.1 Planctomycetia bacterium
GTATTTTCCCTTGCAGGTATCGCGAGAACTTTTCCCGGTTGGATCGGGTACAATGGTGTCACACCCCCGTCAACATCAACATAGGCAATACAAACAGCTCTTCGCTCCGCATCTTCTGTGATTTTGGATTTAGGGTTGTTTGTCGCGGGTTTTGTCTGGGCAGTGACCTGTTCCTGAAAAGCATAGTTTGCATCAATTTCTTCGTTTTCAGGTGGTTGGTAAAAACCCCAAAAAATGAATGCGCCAGCAATCAGGCTGGAAACAAACATAATGGAGAATAGCTTTCTTCCCAAATGGGTCCACGAAGCAGCAGGAGTAGGCTGAAGTAACTTTTCCATTAAAAATTCCCCAACAAGGATTCCATCCTTGTGATTAGTTGCATGTATGTAAAACTAGAGGACTTTTTTGCCATGATTACAACTTAATCCTCTTTCAAGGGGCTTTGCCGTAGGTCTTATGGATACTTTTGCCCCCATCATCGATCATTTTGCCATCTTCTAGATAAAATATCTTATCCGCGTATGGTATCACTCTGGCGTCGTGAGCAACAATAAGGACGGTGCATCCACGGTCGTGGGCGGTAGACCTTAAGATGTCGATGACCTGTTCTCCATGCGCCCAATCCAAGGCACTTGTAGGTTCATCTGCGAAACAAAAGTCAGGGTTCTTAATAAGAGCCCTTCCGATAGCAACCCTCTGTTTTTCGCCACCCGATAATTCCCCGGGGCGCAGATGGGCTTTTTTTAACAAACCAAGGACATCCAAGATTTCATCGGCTTTTTTCCTGGCTTCCCTTGAACTAATGCCATCTCCCCATTGGGCAACGATTTCGAGTTGTTGCCTGGCAGTTAAAGAAGCAAATAAATTGTATCCTTGGAAGATAAAACTGCAGTGTTTTAGGCGGAAATTCTCTCTCTCTCGCTCATTTAATGCCCAAATGTCTTGGCCTAACGCAACAACTTTCCCATTATCAGGTTTAAGTAAGCCAGATAAAATAGCTAAAAGAGTTGTTTTACCACTTCCCGATGGCCCCATCATCAGGGCAACTTCACCCTGTTTAATTTCAATGGATACATCATTTACCGCAGTGGTTTTCATATCCCCTTCGCCGAATGTCTTGGAAATATTCTTCCCAGTTATTGAAATACCGGAAACTCCCGAGCGAAGCTTGATGTTAGATTTCAAATTGGGAGATATCGACATCTCTTAAACCCTTTGTTTTTATCGAAGCAGGGCCGCTGGTTCCACATTTCTCAAAGACCTTAGGGCGAATAAACCAGAAAACAAAGCCATTGTCAGGGTAACAATTGCAGCGGTTGCCTGCAACCAAATAGGTAATTCAACCCTTCCACCAAAATAATCCGCGACTGTTGCCAATCCATGGACAGCCGGAAGTGCCAGACCAACTCCGATTAATCCTACAAACAGTGATTGTTGCATTACCATGAATTGCATACGCCACCTTGGAATACCCATGGCGCGCAAAACTGCGAATTCGCGCAATGATGCCGCGGTCGCAGCGTACAAAGTTTGGCTGGTGACCACTGCTCCAACTAATAGCCCAAGGGCTGCTGCATAGCCTAAAGCTATACCGGCCTTGGTTTTAGTAAGCCAGTGCATTCTGGATCTAAATGAGAATTCAGGGCTGGTGAATGCTGAGAAATTTTGATTTTCCCTTAAACGGCTCACCACTGCTGCAGCGTCCTTATGGTCATGGCATTTGCCCAAAACATAGGTGATTTGGTCTGGGAATACCCTTAGTAAAGGCCTTGCAGTGTTGATTGAACAGAAAACATAGGGGCCAGCCAGACTTTTTAAGCCTTTTGTGAGCCCCACGATTCGAACCCTGTTCCCGGCAACCTCGGCATGGTCTCCAACTCCTTTGACTCCCAATCTTTCAAGGTCAGACTCATCGATGACTATTGAACCGGGTTCACTGAGTTGCAAATATAAATCTCTGGTAAGTTCTTTGACTTTTCCCAAGGCGTTTTCATCAAGCCTGCTGCCAATTACCATGCAAAGCTCTGTTCCACCGTCGGGTTTTGACCAGTAGGAGAATCCTTGGAGGTATATTTCAGAGCGTTCAATTTCTGGCTGACTTGCCAGGCGTGCTAAACTTGCCTCCCGGATGGGGCGGCCTAGGTCTACGCTTAGCACCTCTGGGGCGCCAAGCCAAATATCCGCATTTGTGTGATCAACAGGGATGGAGGTTATGGAGAAAAGGCCTAGCAATAAACCACACTGCAATGCGATTAGCAAAGCGCTGAAGCCAACAGCGAGTACTCCCGGCAGGTATCTTTGCCTGTCGTACCATAATGTAGAAAGCGCGTAAGACATGAGATAAGGTTAACTGTTGTTAAAAGTTGATGGAAGCTTAAAAGGGTCAAAGCAGTAAAAAGGGTGTAAAATTAATAGCAAGATGTGCGGGTTAGGAAATATTAAACCTTTGGCTGATAATATCTTACGATAAAAACAGGGCTATGTACTTTTGATCACTATGGGTTACGAAATTTTAGGCGCTTTCCAATAGTCCATATCTGCCAGCGTTGGTTCAATGAATGTATGATGCCACATCTGGGTGGCTAGCACGCCAACAAGCCCCATTTCGATGGAAACCCTGGCAAGGCTCCAGGAAGGGAGTTTTTTAAAATCTTTGCGCCAGCGAATCACCTGCTTGGGCTCAAAATAACCTGTCTTTTTAAGCGACTCCTCACTTAATAATTGTTCAATAAACGGTGGAACAGAGTCGAGGTGGAAGCTGTCAAATGGGGCCCTGAACATTGCCTTTTTCCGCCATGCTATCGATGAGGGTAGATATCGATCTGAAAGGTGGCGAAGAAGATATTTATCACGCAATCCGCGAAATTTCCACTTTGGGTGAACTGTTGACAAAAAGTTAAACACATTTACATCTAAAAATGGATAACGGGTTTCAACGGAGGAATTCATCGCAACTCGATCGCCCTTCGCATTCAATAACAAGCCTGCAAGATGGGCCCTTCCACTGACATATAATTCCCGGTTAAGGGGATGCCAGCTTTTCATTTTTTCAGATGGAAGATTAAGATCCTCATAGGGAGAGACATTCTTGGTAAAATCCATCATTTCAGGGCTGAAGAGCCTGAATTTTGCCATGCTAAAGAGGCTGTAAATATCAAGCCAGCCATTGGCACCACTCATCGCGTTTATAGCGCGGTTTTGTGCCGCCTGATTGAACCTTGGAGCTTTGCTTATCCATAGGAAAAATCTTTTCATCATGTTGCTGATTTTTAACCCAGGGACGCTATCAATCCAGCTAGTTATACGGTGAACTTTGTGCCATGGATAACCTGCAAGCCATTCATCAGATCCTTCGCCCGTTAGGGCTACTTTATAACCATGCTTATGAACCTCCTTGGCGAGAAGTAAAAGTGCCGAGCAGGAAGTATCTACTACAGGTGCCTCAGCTGCGCGAATCAGGGAAGGGTAGGTGTTTAGAACCTCTTCCGCGCCAACATCGACGATAATAGGAGTTGTGCCTATGTGTTTTGCAACGATGGTTGCCTCAGGAGTCTCATCAAGCTTGGGAGATTTGATGCGAATGGTGAAAGATGGAATCGGTGTGCCTCTTATTTTGGATGCCATCGCCACCACAAGGCTGGAGTCAACGCCCCCGCTTAAGTAAGAGACAACCGGCACATCGGCCCGAAGGCGTCTTTCGACAGCGGCAAGCATTTCCCGGTCGAAATCATCCACAAGTGACTTTAATGATGGGCCTGTTCGTTCTTGTCCTTGTTGGGGGAAATCCATCCGCCAATATGTTTTATCTTCAATTCGGGCTGCCTGAGATTGGCTACCCAGCCTGATGTCAAGAAAATGACCGGGTTCCAGTGCTGAAATACCCTTGAAACAACTTTGCGGCCCGGGCACTCCAAAGAAGGTGAATAAATGGTTGATACCCAATCGATCAGGTTCGGCACGGATCATTCCTGAAGCGAGGATTGCCTTGATTTCGGATGCAAACAAAAGCCATTCAGAGCCATCATATTGCACCTTGGCATAATAAAGCGGGCAGATGCCAAATTGATCCCGGGCCAGAATCACTCTTTTTTGCCTGGAATCCCAAACCGCTATTCCAAACTGGCCCTGAAGATGGTCAAGCATACCCTCTTGATAATCTTCATAAAGATGTGGGATTAGTTCAGTGTCACAATGAGTGGAAAACTTATGGCCTTTCGATTCAAGGCGGGATTTAATCGACTGGTATTCGAAAAATTCACCATTGAAGACCGTCGCAATGGTGCGGTCTTCATTGAAAATGGGTTGTTTGCCATCTGACAGTCCGACAATGCTGAGCCTTCGATTGGCAAAGGCGATTCCGGGTAGTTCTAAAAAACCATCCTCATCCGGTCCGCGATGAATGATTGCTTGAGCCATTGATCGAATAATACCGGGGGCAATCGTCCTTTGACCCGCGAGATCTATCACGCCTGCTATGCCGCACATATTAAACTCTCCTGCGAATTTTGTCTCACTACTTTATACTATCAATAAAGGCGTGTTGTATTTTAGTTGGATGCGTAAAGCTGTTCCACTTTTCGGGCTAAAAGCCAGTTTATTAGCCTTGGGAAGAATTTGTCCAAGCGAAGCATCCACTTGGCGTCCCACCCCAATACGGTCTCAGTCTTGTTGGATGTCATGGCATTCAATATGCCTTTTGCAGCATCCAATGGTGACATCCCCTTTTCAAGACCAAGGTCCGCCTTTCCAGTCTTCAAAGCGAGATTTTCCCAAAAAGGCGTGATGGTCAACCCGGGTAAAATCAACAGGACATCGATTTCAAATCTTGCCATTTCGCCCCTGAGGGCTTCGGTAAGGCCTACAAGTGCATGCTTGCTTGCAGAGTATTCGGTCCAGGAGGGCATTGCTCTCCTGCCGGTCATTGATGCCACATTGACGATTGCTGGTTGATTTCCCATTTCCAAAAGGGGAACAGCCTGCCTTATCATTTCCGCAGGTGCGAAGAAGTTGATCTCCATAAGTTGACGGACTATTTCCTCGTTGCCATCCACAAAATGATTCCATGAGCCACTTCCAGCATTGTTCACAAGAATATCGAGTTCATGAAAATGGTCTTTCAACTGCCTGAATAAGTTTTCCCTTTCGATTTCACAGGTGATGTCTGTGGGAAAAGCCTTGGCATCTCCTCCTTGGGAATTAATTTCAATTTCGAGTTTTTCAAGTTCGGTTTTTGACCGCGCAACCAATGCCAGCCTGGCACCAGCCTTGGCACAAAGCTTTGCGAGTTCCGCTCCCATGCCCTTGGATGCCCCAGTGATCAATATTCTTTTGCCTTTTAGATTGCGATTCATCTATATTACCTTATTCAGTTTGCTGATTTGTCAAAATTAAATGACTGATAATAGTTAACCAAATGCAAGCAATTTCCCCAAGGTTATTTGCTTGCTCTGTCAATTACTTATTTCACTGGAAGATAGATTATTTATCCTAGTGATCAGAACCGTATAAAAGCTTACAATTGCCAAATATGGAATAATCGTCAAATACTTGTTTCTGTCGTTAAGGATGATGAGGTGGACTTTGGATGTTGTGACTGGTGCCAGTGGATTGTTAGGCAGTCATGTGGTTGAAAAACTCGTTGCGCAGGGAAGAAAAGTCCGTGCATTGGTCCGACCGCAAAGTGACACTGCTTTTTTGGAAGGTCTCGGGGTAGAAATCTCCAAGGGTAGTCTGGTTGATAAAACTTTTCTTGACCAAGCGCTGAAGGGTTGCAGCACCCTGTATCATTGTGCGGCAAAAGTTGGGGAATGGGGGCCTTGGAACCAGTTTGTCGAAAACATAATAAAGCCAGTGGCATCCCTGGTTGATTCATGCGCAAATCACAAAGTGCAAAAAGTGGTCCATGTCAGTTCCATTACCGTATATGGTCATCCCCTGGCTGAAAGTTTTCCAATTGATGAAACCGCGCCCACTGGTCAGTATTTATGGCGTACGGATAATTACATCCGTGCCAAACTGCAGACTGAGGCGTACTGGCAAAATTACCAGGGAGATAAAACCATTCTCAGGCCCACTTGGTTTTTCGGACCCAGGGATCGCACCTCCCTTCCGAGGGTTCTGGCGGCATTCAAGCTTAATCGCATCGCCCAGGTTGGTGATGGTTCAAACATGCTGAATCTTCTTTATGCTGGTGATGTCGCGAACGCCGTGGTCAAAGCAGGGCAAAGCCCCAAGTCAACGGGGAAAATTTACAACATCAGCAACCCCGGCCAGGTGACTCAAAAAGAATTCCTCGCATTGCTTGCCGATTCGTTGGGGTATCCAAGAGTTGGGAAAATTTATTCAGTTAGAATGGCATATCTCGCGGGATTTGTATCTGAGTTGGTGGGCAAGTTGATTTTTCTCAAAAGGCCACCGCATCTCACGCGCTACAGTGTTGGATTGGTCACGCGTAGCAACAAGTTTGATATTTCCAATGCGATCAATGATTTGGAATGGCACCCCACAACCATGGTTTCTGATGCCGTTGAAATCACACTTGATTGGTATTTTGGATCATCCAAAAGGCCCGGTCCTCTTGCAAGGAGTTCGATGTGAATTTTTCAGACAGGTTGGCGGAAAAAATCGCCCTCAAGAAAACCCCTCTTTGCGTGGGGCTTGATCCCCGGTGGGAGAGCCTTCCCAAATCTATTCGAAATAAATTTTCAGATGCCACGCCTGAGGCGGTTGCGGAGGCTTACCTTGAATTTTGTTCCGAGGTGCTTGAGATTGTTGCACCCTTGGTTCCCATCGTGAAACCCCAGAGCGCTTTTTTTGAAAACTGTGGTCCAAAAGGCATGGAGGTCCTGCGTAAATTGCTTCAGCATGCCAGGTCAGTCGGACTGATGACCATCATGGACAACAAAAGAGGTGATATAGCAAGTACCGCGACAGCCTATGCTGAAGCTGTGTTTGGCGGGCGTGTTGGAACTCATGACTACGCGAGTTGGCCTGCTGATTCCATGACCATTAATCCTTATCTGGGCTTTGATGCTGTGGAACCTTTCCTTAATGCCGCAAGGAAAGTCAATGGAGGGGTTTTCCTCCTGGTTCGCACGAGTAATCCCGGGGCGAAGCTTTTTCAAGACCTTGAGTCATCCGGCAAACCGCTTTATCACCATGTTGCGAAAGCACTCGCAAAATGGAATGAGGGCCATATCGGGGAATGTGGGTTGGGTGATGCGGGAGCAGTGGTTGGCGCGACTTTTCCCCAAGAGGCAGCGGCCCTGCGCGCGGAGTTTCCCCAAACCTGGTTTTTGGTGCCCGGTTATGGGGCGCAAGGTGGCGGGTTGGACGAAGTTAGGCCTTCATTTCGAAAAGATGGACTGGGTGCGATTGTTAATAGCTCGCGTGGTGTCACCTTTCCCACATCTCCTGATGATCCGGATTGGAAAAATTCAATCCGAAATGCCGCCTTCAAAGCCGCCCAGTCTTTGGGTTCGCTTTTGAAACCCTGATCAAGCTGGATAAATCGCCAATGCGCATTCCGGTTCTTTCACTTTTGATTTTTACGCTGCTGTTTATTTTATTTCCCATGCATTTTGCCAGGATGGTGTTGGGGGTCGCTTGCTTCAGGATATTTGTGTTGGGGCCCCAAGGCCCTATTGAAGGTGCCTTTGTTACCATTGGAAAAAAAACTGGTGTTTTTGTCACCGATGGAATGGGGGGAATTCGCGTTCCATCGCATTTAATAGGAAGTGAATATTCGGTTGCAGCAGAGGGATATTTCATCACCCATGGTTTGCTAAGTAACAAGACTCAAAATGTTTTCCCCAGAAAGTTATCCGGGGTGGATTTTTCAGATTACGCATGGGTTCATCCTTTGGAAGGATCCCAGAATTGCTCGGAATGTCACCAAAGTATCGCCCTGGAATGGAAGCAAAGTGGTCATTCCAGAAGCAGCACCAGCCATCGCTTTTTGGACATGTATTCTGAAAGGAAAAATAACGGGAATCTTATCCAAGGTTGGAGCCTATCCCGTGACTTTCCGGAAGGAAAGGCGGTTTGTGCGGCGTGCCATGCCCCAGGTGTCGGGGCAGGGAATGACGGAATTGAGGATATCACCAAGGTTACCGGGGTTGATAAGTTTGGAATTCATTGCGATTTTTGTCACAAGGTTAATGGCGTAAAGAATTTGGAAGTTGGGTTGTCCCACGGCAGAGATTTTTTGAGTCTTTCCCGCCCTGATAAAGGGCAGGTTTTCTTCGGTCCCATCAAGGATGCAATGCGTGATGATAATTCTTTCAGCAAGATTTTCAAGCAAAGCAATTATTGCGCCTCATGCCATGAGGGGACAATGTTCGGAGTGCATGTCTATTCAACATTTTCCGAATGGCAAAAAAGCCCCGCTGCAGCAAAAGGAATGGAATGCCAGGCTTGTCACATGAAGCCTGATGGTCTCATGGGGAATGTTGCCCCGGGCAAAGGTGGTATTGATCGCAACCCAATGGAAATGGCCTCCCATCAAATGATGCCGGGAGGTTTGCAAAAAATGCTGCAAAATTCAATCCAGCATGAGACCAAGGTGATCAAAGGGACAAATGATTGCACGGTAGGGGTTCAACTCAAGGCGGTTAATGTCGGGCATAAAATTCCCACGGGGTACATTGATAGGCACTTGATTTTGCATGTAAAGGCGATGTCAAATGAAGGGGAGCTTAAACCCCTGGATGGGGATCGCATTCCCTCTTGGGTTGATCAATCCATGCATGGAGATGCCGGGGTCCTGCTGGGCAGGCCTCTACTTCACCCCGATAAGCAATTTACTCAACCGTTCTGGCAATGGGGGGGAGGGGTTGTTGTTGATTCAAGGCTTGAACCTGAGAATGAAAAAAAATGGTCCTGGAGATTTTCCAAGAAGGTTGAAAAAGTGAAGGTCAGTTTGATTTACCGACCATTTTGGAAGGAACAGCAGTTGACAAAAAAATGGAATGATCTGGATGTGGTTGTATTTGAGAAAATAATCCGGGCTGATTAATTTTTGTTTGGCACTAAAAATGTTGAATTGATGAATTTTAATGTAACTTTAAAAGTTTTTGCGGTTTGGCTTGCATGTGACACCACATTTCCCCTAAACTGCAGGATCGTAACAAAATCGTGTTTTTAAAATACTCACGGGTGGATGGCAAAATTCTATGTCTTATGATCCAACTAATCCTTTAATCGTGCAAGGTGATCGTTCTGTTTTGTTGGAAGTTGATAATCCAAAGTATGCCCAAGCCCGGGAGGCGCTTGCACCTTTTGCTGAGTTGGAGAAAAGCCCCGAACATATTCACACTTATCGACTGACCCCTCTTTCGCTATGGAATGCCGCTGCTGCCGGATTGAAAGCTGAATCCATGGTCGATGTCTTGAAAACATTTTCCAAATTTCCCCTCCCAGCGACAATAAGCACAGATATTCATGAACTTGTCGGGCGGTACGGCAGGGTTCGCATCAGACGATCTGAGGAGATAGATCCAAAATCAAACAGTTACATGCTGTTGATGGTGTGTGAGGATGTGAATCTTTTGGAGGAATTATCAAGGCAGCCAAAGTTGAAGGAATTCCTCAAGGAAAAGGTGAATAAGAAAAGTTATCTTGTTGAACCGTCCTTCAGGGGGGTCCTAAAGCAGGCCTTGATAACCATTGGTTATCCTGCAGAGGACCTGGCAGGTTATACTGAGGGGGCTGACCAGGAAATAAATTTGAGAAAAATATGCAAGTCAGGCATACCCTTTAATGTTCGCGATTATCAAAGTGAGGCTTGTGAGGTTTTTCATGCCGGCGGTGATGTCCGGGGGGGGAGCGGGGTGATAGTTTTGCCTTGTGGTGCAGGTAAAACTATTGTTGGTATTGTCGCGATGAGCATGTTGAAAAAGAACACACTGGTTTTGACCACCGGAATAACCGCGGTGAAGCAGTGGCATCGTGAGATCTCTGACAAGACGGATATTCCTGATGAGCTGATTGCGGAATATACTGGAGAATCAAAGTCGATCGCGCCCATCACAATCGCGACTTATCAAATTTTGACCTATCGCCCCGAGAAATCGGATGAGTTTCCCCATTTCAAGTTGTTTGATAGTCAAGATTGGGGCTTGATAGTCTACGACGAGGTACACCTTTTACCCGCCCCTGTTTTCAGGGTTACAGCCCAGATTCAAGCTAGGAGAAGGCTTGGGCTTACCGCAACATTAGTTCGTGAGGATGGCAGGGAATCGGATGTGTTCAGTTTGATTGGCCCGAAAAAGTATGATGTTCCGTGGAGGGAACTTGAAACCAAAGGCTGGATTGCCGAGGCCTCTTGCACCGAGGTCAGGGTTGGATTGGTTGAATCTGACCGAATGGATTACGCTGTTGCTGAATGGCGCAATAAATACCGTCTTGCCAGCGAGAATGTTGCCAAGGAAGACGTGGTTTCCGCGATATTGAACAACTACGCGCAGAGCAGGGTGCTCATAATCGGGCAATACCTTAGCCAATTGCGACAGCTAAGGGATCGTTTTGATATCCCGTTGATCACCGGCCAGACTCCCAATTCTGAGCGCGAGGAACTGTATACAAAATTCAGGACAGGAGAGATCAAAAGGTTGATTTTATCCAAGGTGGGAAATTTCGCACTCGATCTGCCTGATGCGAATGTGCTTATCCAGGTTTCAGGTACCTTTGGTTCAAGGCAGGAAGAGGCCCAAAGGTTGGGAAGAATTCTAAGGCCCAAGCCAAGCGGCGAGGTTGCTTATTTCTATACCTTGGTGACCCGTGATACCCGTGAGCAGGATTTCGCCCATCATCGCCAGATGTTCCTCACTGAGCAGGGTTATAGTTACAGTGTGATGGATGGAGCCGCTTTACTGGCTGAATTTGGTTGCTCTGTTTAAGAAAGGTCTCATAGAAATAAAATGCTTATCGTGTCAAATAAACCAGGTGCGGCCCGGATTCCAGTGAAATTACACCGAAGGGTATGTCTGGTTCTAACAGAGGATGCCCTGCTTGCAGAGGAAATTCTAGCCAGGAAAAAACTTGCCTCGGATATATCTGGAAGGCTGACAAACGAGGTTCTACTGGTAAAAACCGGCAGGTTGGAAAGCGTTGTTGCCGAACTTCAGCGCATGGGCCACACTCCCCAGGTACTACAGCGTTAAAAATGATTGAATCCATACAAAAGACCTGGCCTGAGATTGTCGGCCTTACACTTGGTCGGTATGAGGAAAAATTGTTGCGCGAGATTGTGCAGCGATTTCTTCGTCCAAGAAATCAATGGCCTGTTGAAGAACTCATCGAGCGAACCGTAGAAGCTTTCGATAACACCGTGTTGGTCAATCGCAGGTTGAAGGAACTTGAAGAATCCCAAAGGGTGCTGCTAGCGGCATTGGCTCAATCCAGGCAATGCAAGTGGAAGTTGGGGCAATTGATTGAGATTGCGATGACTTTGGGCCAGGAAGATGGTTTGTCGGTTGTTTTTGAATTGCTAAAGCAGGCTTTTTTGCTTCCAGATGTTGTCAATCTCTCACAAAAGCAAAATCTGCCCAAGCCCTGCAAGAATCCTTACATCAAAAGTTTTGAACAATGGGTGGGATTTCCCGGGCCGGAAGGCCTTGCGATTTTTCTGCCACCGCCAATCAGCCAAAGGTCTTTGGCGTTTCCATTATCTTTGCCTTTGAAATATGATCCGCCTGAAGGAGTGGAGTCGCCCCAGCCTGATCCCCTCTCGCCAATATTGCAAGCTGATGGCATGGAGTTTCCCCTTCGCATGTCTGTGCTCATGCAGTTGGTTCACAAAGACCCCATCCGCAAGAACCAGCAAGGGGGGTATTTCAAGCGAGATTTGGAAAACCTGCGTGCTAATAAAATGCTCTCCGGCGATCCCTCAGACCGGCTAGTCGAAGTTCCCGACCTGGGTGTTTTGCTGACAGAAATTGGATCACGCCTTGGAATTTTGGTCACCAAGGAAAGTGAACTCCACCCCGGCAGCTTTCCTGACTGTTGGGATGAAGGCCTTCTCGCGGTATTGAGTGAAATTTGGGCGGCGCTTCCCACCATAGATTCCTGGAATCCATGCAATGGAATGGGTGAAAATCCCGAGGAAAGAAATAATCCATTTAATTCAGCTTGCCTTGTCGCAGTGCTTGCATTGGGTAAACTTCCCGCAAACGAATGGGTGGACCCGGCCCTTCTTGAGGCCTGGGTCATTGATCATCATCCCTATTGGAAAGACAGGGATTCGATAAGGCCCTCCCGCTTAAGTGGCTGGCTGGTTAAATTCCTGCTGGGGATTGCTTTTCAAATCAGGATGATCCAGGCGATGAAAGTCCCGGGCGGAAAATACCTAGTCAGGTTAAGCCCTGTGGGGCGGACAATCCTGGGCCTGCAAAAAGATAATGATTTACAGGATGTCTTTGCAAAGACATTGATGGTGCAACCAAACCTGGAGGTTCTTGCCTTCAGGCAGGGATTGAACCCTGCACTTGCAAGGGATCTGACCAAATTGGCAACCTTGAAAAGCATCGGGCCGGCATGCCAGTTATTGTTGGAACCAGAATCGGTATATTACGCCCTGGAAGCCGGGATGCGCTATGAGGATATTTGTGGATTATTGGAACGGCATGCCACCCGTCCCACACCCCAGGCTGTATTGGATGCCATCAAGACCTGGTCGAACAAGCATGAACGAATCACGATTTATTCTGCTGCGACATTGTTTGAGTTTCCCACAGCGCAAGATTTGGAGAATGCGCTTGCACGGGGCTTGCCAGCATTGAAAATTTCAGATCGGTTCGCGGTTGCAGCGGCTGAGGATGGGATAGATTTCAGCCAGTACAGGTTGACTGCAACCAGGGATTATGGGTTGATGCCTGAAAAATGCGTTCATGTTGAAAATGATGGGGTGACCCTGGTGGTGGATATAAGCAAGTCGGATCTTTTATTGGAAACGGAACTTCCAAGGTTCGCTGATTTTGTTGAGGATGCATCATCACAGCAGCGAAGAGTATATCAGATCAGCCCTGAGACACTTAAAAGGGCTGATCAGTTGGGATACACTCCCACAGCGTTGGATGAATGGTTCCAGCATAGGCTTGGTAATTCAATTACACCTGCAATTAAGCTGGTGCTCGGGGCCAAGTCTGATACCGTCGCCCCAAGGGTGGAATCAATGTTGGTCATTCATTTTGAAAACGAGGAAATGACGGATGGCGTGATGCAATGGCCTGAAACAGCCCAATGGATTCAGTCCAGATTGGGGCCATGTGCGATTACCGTTTCAAGTGAATCTCTTCCAAAACTCGAGAAGGCACTCGCGCATGCGGGGCACAAAATTGATGTAAGTACTCTCAAGTGATCGGCGGGCGCGCTATTTTTTTTGCTCAAGAAGCTTGGCAATGTCAGTAAGTGTCTCGTTCATTCTGAAAAAGACAATCAATAATTCACTGTAGATTCTCAATAAGAGCGGCCCGATCAAAATCGTTAAAAAGCCCGAAAGTATACCGGTTGAATTGAAATTGACTAGGGAAACAATGAACATTCCCAGCCCGATGACAATAGAAATCACCGTGCCCACCCAAAAAAAGAAGTTTACAATTTTCGGGGTTATCATTCTTTTGAATGAAAGGTAATCTCCCAGGCTTGGGGGGATCATTCCCAACGGAATTTTCAATTGTGGTTGGCCATAGAGGGGATCAGGCATGTTTCCTGAGACCGGGATTTGGGGCTGGGGAATTGGTTCCGGTGCTTTATCAGCCAAAACCAGTGATGCAAAAGCTGGAACTTCCCTCCAGCAGGTCCAGTTAGCCATGGAAGGGGTCCAAACTAATGCATCCTTTGAAACCTTGCCTTCCTTGATCATGGTTTGAACTGTGATGAAAGGAAAGGGGCCTTGGCCTTTTCCTTGAAGTACAACATGCCAATTGTTATCACTCATGGTGTTACCCTCCCTGGGCGAAATTGAATTTTAAGAAACTTTATTAAAGCAGGGCTTTATTCGATTGAGAGCTGAATAATTTCCATGCTTTAAGATTATTTGGCAGCACTTCTTTCTCAAATATATTTTTAACACGAAATTGCAGGCTATTAAGGCAAACTGGCAAGAGGGCTGTCCTTGCTTTTTTTCAACACATAAAAACACGGAGCATCTGGATTTGGGTTGGGAATGAAGCCAACAAGTTCCCACCCATTTTTACCCTCTAGTCCAAGGGCTCTTTGCAGGATCAACATGTCTTTTCGTGTTGTGATGGGCGAGGTCCCAACAACCTTGTATTTCCATTCCCCGGTGTTTGTAGACAAGACAATATTCCTTATTAAAGAAAAATATCAAAATATCACAAATACTACTTTATTTAAATGGTTTTGCAAATGAATACAAATATCCTCAATTGAAAATATTGAAACATGAAATCAAAGGCAAGTTTTTTGGATTTCGGATTTATGATACCATTGGATACAGATATAGGCATATGCGGTAAATTGAAATTCAATGGATTCCAAGGTGTTGTCGAATGATTCGAGAGATGGACAAAAAAGTGGTTAAGCAGCTTAAAATTGCTGATATTTTTACTGGACTTTTTACCGCGCTTTCACGCGAAAATATTAATAATTTAGATGGTTTTCTTGAAGAAGCAGCTCAAAAAATCATCATGGTCAAGAAGACATTGAGCATGCTGGATTCAAATTTCAGCGAGCTTTTTGAGGATTTGTTAAAAGCTATCCAATCCAAAGTTTGTGAGCTGACTTCCTCTGATCGCGCATCGATTTTCATAATTGACAAAAATCGAACTCAACTTCGCTTGATGGTTGAAGGGGAAAATAACACTAGTGTTGAAATAAGAATTCCCTACGACACCTCCACAATAGCGGGCGAGGTCGCTGTTTCCAAAAAAACCATAAATATCCCTTATGATTTTTTTGATGATCCCAGATCAGGTTTTGCAAAAAGACATTTTGAATCAACCGGGTATCGCACTTATTCCATGCTTGCAATTCCCTTGCTGGACGAAAAAGGGGATCTCATCGCCGTTGTTGAATTGATCAACAAGGTGAAAAATAATGATCCTGGTGAAAAACTTGAAAATCGGATCAATAAAGTTGGTTTCAGCGTTGAGGATGAAGAGTTGTTTGGCAGGTTTTCGGTTTTGATTGGCCAAATTATCGAGAGTTCCAACTCTTTTTATCATGCCGCCCAGAAACAGCGCGTTGCAGAGGCGTTAATGAAGGCTGTTCTTTCAGTGGGTCAAAGCCTGGACTTGGAAGATACCTTGAAAACCGTTATGGATCAGGCAAGTAATTTGTTAAACGCGGATAGAAACGCATTGTGGTTGATTGATTGGGATAAATCAGAGCTTTGGACGAAGGTTTATAATAACGATGGCGCTCTGATTTTGCGTATTCCAATAGGTGATGGTTACGCGGGTCAGGTTGCGAGGACCGGTGAAATTCTAAATATTCCTTTCGATGTCTATGATCATCCGGAATCCGCGAAATCGAAGGAGTTTGACAGGAAAAATGGTTACCGCACATGCAGTCTTCTTTGCATGCCGGTGTTTAATGCCAAAAAAGAATTAATTGCGGTCACACAGATTGTCAATAAGCTTCAACGAGGTGATTTCCCACCGTATGACCCGCGGACATGGCCTGTCGCCCCGCCACAGTTTAAAAATAGTTTCACCAGTGATGACATTGAGTTCATGAAAGTATTCAACATACAGGCTGGAATAGCGCTTGAGAATGCGAGACTTTTCGAAGAAATCAAACATGAGCAAATGATACAGAAAAATATACTTCGAAGTTTGTCCGATGGTGTGATTTCAACCGATACCCATGGAGTGATAGTCGCTGCCAACCCAAAGGCTTACGAAATTCTTGGCTTGGGGCATAATGATGAGGATAAATTGGAAGGCGCGTCAGTTCATGAGAAAATCAAAATTGAGAACGCCAACTTTTCCAAGTGGTTTGAAGCCAGCATCAACGGCACGGACTTCAAGTCCAGGAACCAATATTATCCAGATCAGGTTCTAAATTCACTTTCAAAGGAAACCCACAACCTGAATGTTTCAATCAACACGATGGTTAACACGGATCAATCCGATAAAGTTCAGGGAGCCTTGGTTGTTTTGGAGGATATTAGTCAAGAAAAAAGATTGAAAACCACCATGTATCGTTACATGACCCAGGAACTTGCCGAGCAATTGTTGTCTGATGGCAGCGCGAAAATGGGCGGTGATCGCAAGGATGTTTCCGTGCTGTTTTCAGATATCAGGGGATATACATCTCTCTCGGAAGTTCTTTCCGCGGAAGAGGTGGTCTCCATGTTGAATGAATATTTTGAAACAATGGTTGAATCGGTTTTGATACACAAGGGCACTCTTGATAAATATATCGGCGACGCCATTATGGCTGTTTTTGGAACCCCTCTTGCGCTGCCTGATCATGCCTGGTTGGCAGTGCAAACAGCAATTGACATGAGGCTTAGGCTCAAGGAATTCAATGCCCGAAGAGTGGAAAAACTCAAGCCCAGCAACCAAAGGGAATTTGACCTGGTAAACATTAAAATTGGCATTGGTGTCAATTCGGATTCTGTGATCTCAGGAAATATCGGCTGCACCAAGCGAATGGAGTTTACTTCCATCGGAGATGGTGTAAACCTTGGCTCCAGACTTGAAGGAACAACCAAGCTCTATGGGACGGATATCATAGTAAGTGAAAACACTTATCAGAGTTGCTCGGACAGAATATGGACGAGGGAACTTGACCGAATCCAGGTGAAGGGTAAAAATAAGCCCATCAGCATTTATGAGGTTTTTGGCTTTCGCTCAGACCCGCTTTCTTCCCTTAATTCCCATATGATAGAGCTTTACCAAAAAGCCAGGGACTTCTACCACCAGATGAAATTTGGGAAAGCGATAGGCCTTTTTGGTGAAGTTCTTGAATTGAATAAAAACGACAAGGCCGCAAGCCTGCACCTTCTTCGATGCCAGCATTTTCTTTCAAATCCTCCCCCACCCGATTGGGATGGAGTTTGGCGACTTACTGAAAAATAGGCGCTTTCCAACACCGGTTTGATTTATGGTTGCGTTTGATAATGATTAATTTAACATTAGGATGTGATTTTTATTTTGTGTTTTGTTAGGGGAATAATGATGCAACAAGGCAGATATGGGTTTGATAGAAGGCAGTTTCTAAAACAAACAGCCATCGCCACCGCGGGTGCAAGCACATTTTTGCCCGAAGCAAAAGGTGTTGAAAATGATGGAAATTCAAACGGAAAAAATTGTATTTTTCTGATGTTGACTGGCGGTCCAAGCCAGATTGACACTTTTGATCCAAAGCCGGATGCGATTTCAGAAATCCGTGGACCGTTTAAGACGGTTTCATCAAAGGTACCTGGTACATTTTTTGCCGAGACTCTTCCATTGCTTGCTGCAAGGGCTGACAAGTTCACCTTGCTACGCTCATTATTTCATGAAGAGGCTCCAATCCATGAAACTGGCATGCAATTGATGCAAACAGGTAGGATTTCAACCGAGCGAAATTGTTTCCCAAACTTTGGGGCTGTATGTGCCTCGCTTTCCCATTCGAAGAATCAATATGGTTCAAGCTTCATGGTGTTACCAACTGAAATCGGCTCGACTGGTGTGACGATGTACCAAGGGCAGGGGGCGGGTTTTTTTGGTGATCAATGTGAGCCTGTTAAAATTAAATCACATCATGGTGATATTAGAAACATCCGTGAAATAACGCATCCAACCGGGGCGAATGCCGGTAAAATCCTCTCGACAATTTCCGCTTTGAGCTTTGATTCGCGTTATGGAAATAGCATTTTTGGCCAATCATGCCAAGCGGCGCTTTCACTTGTTGAATCAGGAGTTCGGTTTGTAACCGTGAACATGTTTGATACGGTTTTTAATGAAGTTACCTGGGATTGTCACGCTGATGGAGGGGCCCTTGCGACTAATCTGAATGATTATCGAACCAGAATATGTCCAGTTTTTGACGCGGCCTATTCAGCTTTGCTTGACGATCTGGAATCCAGAGGCATGTTGGAATCAACACTTGTTGTGGCAGTTGGCGAATTTGGCCGAAGTCCTCATCTTAACATGAGGGGTGGTCGGGATCATCATAGTGGAGTATGGAGTGGTTTACTTGCGGGTGCAGGGTTGCCCGGAGGTGCGGTAATCGGTGCATCGGATTCCATGGGCGGTGAACCAAAAGACATGCCTGTAAGCCCATCGATGTTTGCTGCGACAATCTATAAAGCTCTTGGAATCAACCCCGCACAGAAAATTCTCTTATCGAATGGGGAATCAATGCAGCTTGCAGATGCCGTTCCCATCCCCAGTTTGTTTTGATGAGATATAAATGAGTAACTCTGAGTGGATATACCCTGTCGACGAGAAAAACTTTTCAGCAAAAGTTTTGGACAAATCCAAGGTTATTCCTGTGATTGTTGATTTTTGGGCCCCATGGTGCCAGCCATGCAAAATGCTAAAGCCCATGCTTGAGAAAGCTGTTGGGAATCTTAATGGCCAGATATTTCTCGCTGAAATCAATACGGATGAGAATCCCAATCTTGCAGCATCTTTCAAGGTTGAGGGAATCCCCGCTGTGTTTGCATTGAAAGATGGAAAGGTGGTTGATCGATTCCAAGGTTTGTTAAATGATGAGCAACTTCAGGGATTTCTTGGGTCGTTATTGCCCTCGGAAGTTGACAAGCAGCTTGATGTGGCATTGGAACTTTCAAACACCGACCTTGATAAAGCAGAGAAATCATTGAGGTTGTTGTTCAACGAAAACCCCAAGCATGACAAAGTTCGACTGGCCCTTGCCAGGTTGCTTGCTAAAAAAGGTGATGAGTCATCAGAGGTTGAAGGTTTGATCGAACCCCTTGCGGTTGATGGGGATACCGGCAAAGAGGTCCAAAAGATCCAGGCTCAATTAAAGCTTTACCACATAGCAAAAATTCTCCCTCCTGAGGAACAAATTCGTAGGGATATCGATTCCAATCCCAAGGCTGGTTTGCCATATTATCAGCTTGGTTGCATCAAGGCCGCAGATGGGAAATATGAGGATGCACTTGAGCTTTTGATAAAGGCGGGTGAATCAGATCTTTCGCTTGCCAAAAGTATTGTGCGTGAGGCAATGGTAAGCATTTTTCATCTTGTTGGGGTGGGTAGTTCACTTGCAAACAAATACCGATCAAAATTATCGAGTCTTCTCTATTAGGAACTAAGCCTGGAATCGGTCCTGGTTGTCCATGGCCCATGCCGCCGCCAGCTTTTTGCCATCCCCGAAATTCTTATCAATCAGGTAACCCAAAGGAAGGCCGGCTAAAAATCCACCAATATGTGCCCCATAAGCAACGCCACCACCCTCAGGACTGGACTCAAGGTAACCATTGATCAACTGTAATAAAAACCATACTCCAACAGCGACAGATGCGGGAACAGTGGTGATAAATCGAAATACCAAAACTGTCACATTATTGTTGGGAAAGAAAAGAAGATAGGCACCCATCACCCCGGATATTGCACCGGATGCCCCGAGACTGGGCGTCAGGAGGTCTGAATGAAAAACAACACAGGTCGCGACATGTGCCAGGGATGCAAGTATGCCTGCAATGATGTAAAAACAAACATATTGAAGGTGCCCGAGTCGATCTTCCACATTGTCTCCAAAAATCCACAAAAAAATCATGTTACCAATTATGTGTCCGAAACTTCCGTGCATGAACATTGAGGTGATGAGTGTTATGTAAACGGAAACAGGCGTGGGTTCCAACCCGGGCCTGATAACATCTTCATTCCCGACTTTTCCAATGATTTTCGGACTGGATTGAATGTCTTTTCCTGAAAGGATCTCTGCGGGAACAGTCGAAAAAGTATAGGTGAATTTATCGTTTTCCCCGAAGTTTTGAAACACCCCGAAAACAAAAATGTTGATTGCTATAAGTATGTAATTAACTACCGGCAACCGGATCCTGAGGGTGTTATCGTCATACAAGGGCATTATCATTTTTGTTACTCGGGCTAAGATTTATGCAAGAACATTTTGGACCACCCGGCCCGCGACATCGGTAAGTCTTTCATCTTTTCCGAGATGAGGATATACCAGCTTTTCGTGATCCATTCCAAGGAGGTGTAGAAGTGTCGCGTGAAAATCATTCACGGAAATCCTGGTGTCGATGGCATTCAGCCCAACTTCATCAGTTGCACCAATGGCTTGCCCACCTTTTACCCCACCTCCTGCAATCCACATCGTGAAGCCATGTGGGTTGTGGTCACGACCCCGACCACCCTGGGTATTTGGCAATCTTCCAAATTCACTCGCCCAGACAACCAAGGTCGAATCTAGCAAACCCCTGGCCTTGAGATCCTTGAGCAGCGCGGCAATAGGTTGATCAACATGCCCACACATTTTTTCATGGTTGGAGTTGATGTCATCGTGGGCGTCCCATTGGGTGACCAAGGGGCCGCCACCAGAGTAAAGCTGCACGAATCTAACACCTCGCTCCACCAACCTTCTTGCCAAAAGGCACCTTGTGCCGAAATCCGATGTCTTTTTGTTGTTCAGGCCATAATTCTGCCTGGTGCTCTCACTTTCGCTGGAAAGATCAACGGCTTCCGGCGCATGGCTTTGCATGCGGAAGGCAAGTTCATAAGATGCGATGCGAGCCGCAAGTTCAGAGCGGGAAGAATCAAGGTCTTTTTCATTCATGCGCCTGATGAAATCAATCGTGGCCCTTTGTCGATCGGGTGTTATATCCGCTGGGGGTTTAAGATGCAGAAGCGGGTTTGCGCCTCGTCTCAGTAAAGTCCCCTGGTAAACAGCGGGAAGGTAGGCGTTTGACCAGCAGGGCGCTCCACCTTCAGGCGTGCCCTCGGGTTGGAGTAATACACAGTAGGCGGGCAGGTTTTCGTTTACGCTGCCAAGACCATAGGAAACCCAGGATCCCAAACTTGGATGACCCATCAAGGTCCTGCCTGAATGCATTTCATACATCGCAGGTGCATGAACCGTGCTTGAGCACCAGCAGGATCTTAGGAAACAGATGTCGTCAACACACTCAGCCAGATTTGGTAATAGGTCCGATACTTCAAGGCCTGAATTGCCATGCTTTTTAAATTTTCTGGTTGATCCAAGTATTGGAGTGTCGCCCTTGGTGAACTGGCTGACAGGCTTGCCAAAACTTGGTGGAAGCGGTTGTCCATTGAGGCGATTAAGTTCTGGTTTGGGATCAAACAAGTCCATCTGGCTTGGGCCGCCAACCATGAACATGAATATGACGGACTTTGCTTTTGCCTTGAAATGAGAAATCCGTGGTGCAAGGGGGTTTAAATTAGAACCCATCGCGGAGGCAAAACCCTCGCTGGATAACAACCAAGAGAGGGCAAGGGAACCGCATGGTCCCATTGGATGGCTCAGAAAATCTCTTCGATTCATATTGTTCATTGCATGATCCTACCACAAATATGGCAAGAAAGCACGAATCGAGGAACTAGGATTTTTTCTTTTTCAGTGCTGCCTGCAAGGTGACACCAAGATCAGCGGGGCTTTCCGCGACAAGAATTCCAGCTTTTCGTAACGCAGCCATTTTGTCTTGGGCAGAACCTGTTCCACCACTGATGATGGCACCAGCATGCCCCATTCGTTTTCCTGGAGGGGCGGTTTGTCCCGCAATAAATGCCGCAACAGGTTTGGTCACATGCTTTTGAATGAAAGCCGCAGCCTCTTCCTCGGCAGTGCCACCGATCTCACCCATCATAAGGATAGCCTCGGTGCCTGGATCTTCTTGAAACATTTTAAGCACATCAATTTGATTGGTGCCGATGATGGGGTCACCACCGATTCCAACACAGGTTGATTGGCCAAGACCCAGATTGGTAAGCTGCCAAACTGCTTCATAGGTTAAAGTTCCGCTACGGGAAATAACTCCCACGGTTCCTGGCTTATGGATATAACCTGGCATGATTCCTATTTTGCATTGCCCGGGGGTTATTATTCCGGGGCAGTTGGGGCCTATCAATCGAATTTCAGGCTTGGTTGCAAGAAACCTTTTGGCTCTTGACATATCAAGGACTGGTATACCCTCGGTGATTGCAACAATCACTTTAATTCCAGCATCAGCGGCTTCCATGATGGCATCAGCGGCACCAGGTGGCGGAACAAAAATCATTGTGGCGTTTGCGCCCGTCTTAGCCACAGCTTCAGCAACCGTGTTAAATATTGGAAACCCTTCCTTGGTGGTTCCACCTTTTCCAGGCACCACACCGCCCACAACCTGGGTGCCGTATTCCCTGCATTGAATCGCATGGAAGGTGCCGGCTTTTCCCAATCCCTGGCACAAAACCTTGGTGTTTTTATCAATAAGGATACTCATGAAACGACTCCGCAGCTTCTTTTGAATTTGTTTATGATTTACTTGGCAGCAGCAACAACTTTTTTGGCAGCATCTGTCAAACCCTCAGCAGCGATAATTTTTAAACCGCTATCATGCAGGATTCTCTTGCCTTCAGCAACATTCGTGCCTTCCAGCCTGACGACCAAAGGAACATGGAATCCAACTTCCTTGTAAGCGGCAAGAATGGCGTTGGCTATGGTGTCACATTTCATGATGCCACCAAAAATGTTGACGAGCACAGCTTTCACATTTGGATCGGAAAGCAAGATGCGAAAAGCCTCGGTGACCTGATCCTTGTTGGCTCCACCCCCAACATCAAGAAAATTGGCTGGCTCACCCCCATGATACTTGATTATGTCCATGGTGCTCATGGCAAGTCCTGCACCATTGACCAGGCAACCAATGTTCCCGGTCATTTGCACAAAGCTTAGACCGGATTTGGCGGCCCTAACTTCTGAGGGGTTTTCTTCAGATAAGTCCCTAAGTTGTTCGATTTCAGGGTGACTGAAAAGCGCGTTGTCATCAAACGAAATTTTAGCGTCCAGGGCTAGAACTTCTCCTGTGGGCGTCACAACAAGCGGGTTGATTTCGGCAAGACTAGCGTCTTTCTCCAAGAATACCTTGGATAGTGCCATCATGATTGCCTCCGCCTGTGGCACTTGTTCAGGGGTGAAGCCAAGAGCGTAGGCCATTCTTCGCGCCTGATAAGGCAGCAAACCAGTTTCAGGCGAAACAGCAGTTTTCAAAAGCTTTTCAGGATGTGAATGGGCAATTTCCTCGATATCAACTCCCCCATCGGCGCAAGCCATCATGATGGGCATTCCCGCAGCCCTATCCAAAACCATTCCCAGATATATTTCCCGGGAAATGTCAGCAGCGGATTGAACCAGAATTTTTGAGACTTTTTGACCTTCTGGCCCTGTTTGAAGGGTTACCAGTGGGAATTTGAACATGACTTCGGCTATGGACAAAACATCCTCACGCTTGGTGATATATTTGACTCCCCCGAAATCTTTGCCACTATCCTTGAATCGACCTTTACCACGGCCACCCGCATGTATTTGCGACTTTAGAACAACAGGTTTTCCTCCGAGTTTTTCAAAGGCTTTCACAGCTTCATCGGGGGAACTTGCGATAATGCCAACAGGAATTTTGGCGCCTGCGGCAGCAAGTAAATCTTTAGCTTGATATTCATGAATTTTCATGGTCAACCCATCTGATCTACAGGAAATAAGGTATGAATAAACTTTTTACTTTACAGCTTAAGTCTTCTAGTATTTATAGGATGAATAAGTGTGGATACCAGCTTTTTCCATGATCATTCCCAGAGATTTCTGTTTTAATCAGGATTTCAACTATGGATGTGACAAATCTTCTTGCCGATTTAGTTAAGTTACCAAGCATAAATCCCATGGGCAGGGTGTTGCCTGAGGAACTTATATTTGAAAATCGCGTGACCGATTACATGGAAAAATTCTTTAAAAACATGGGAGCGCGTACTCAACGCACTAAAATCATGCCGGGTAGGGAAAACTTGGTGGCATTCCTCGACCCTCCGGGGAACCCCTCCCGCACAATTCTTTTTGAAGCTCATCAAGATACCGTACCCATCGACGGCATGATAATCGATCCGTTTGGTGCAAAAATAGAATCAGGCAAACTTTATGGCCGGGGGGCCTGTGATGTGAAAGGTGGTATGGCTTCAATGGCATCAGCCTTTTCAAAAATTTTCAAGGCAAAAAAGTCAGGTATGCCTCAATTGGTCATGGCTTGCACCATAGATGAAGAGCATGGCTTTCAAGGAATTCAAAACATTGTCAATCAAAGCTGGATAAAATCTAAGGATCCAAAATCTGTTTGGGCGGTTGTCGCTGAGCCAACTCGTTTGCATATTGTGAACGCGCACAAAGGGGCAGTGCGGTGGGATCTTCAGTGCAAAGGGGTTTCCTGCCATAGCTCCACACCCGAGAAAGGTAAAAACGCAATTTACAATATGGCCAAGGTCATGCCATTTGTTGAGGAATACGCTAAATTTTTGTCTGCCTTGCCCGGGCACCCAAGATTAGGCGCGGCTTCTTTAAGCTGTGGTACCATTCGCGGTGGAACAAGCGTTAATACTGTCCCCGATTTTTGCGCCGTTCAAGTTGACCGGCGGTTGCTTCCGGGAGAAACACCTGATGCCGCGGTAAGGCATTTTCGTGATTGGCTGGGTGCAAAATGCCCGGGTATTCCTTTTGAGGTCACTGATCCCTGGCTTGCAGCCCCAGCCTTGGGCGATGAATTTTCCCCGTTGCTGGTTGATGCATTGGGCAAGTGCATCAAGGCAAAAACTGGTAACCTGCAAGTAGATGCTGAACCATATGGCACAGATGCTGCCAGTTTATGTGAGGCATTGATACCAGCTGTGGTTTTTGGGCCCGGAAGCATTTCACAGGCTCATACCAAGGATGAGTGGATAGAAATTGAACAATTAAAACTTGCTGAAGAAATTCTTTACGATTTTGTGGTTTCCCAAGCGGCTTGAATTTATGTTATAATCCAAAAGTGGATTTTATTGATCGATTCTTAAAAAGGAGAACTTAGAAGTGAGTATCATCAGGGTTGGACTTGCAGAAACCAAGAATTTTTCCCAAGGTTACGATGCGATTTTCGGGAAAAAGAAAACCACATCCACTGAAGCCAAGGCTAAAAAAACCGTTGCAAAAGCCAAGGCGTCACCCAAGAAAAAGGGTGGAAAAAAATAACCCTGCTTGTCCATGAAGATTGATTTCCGACAAGGCCTGCAAGGATCATCCTTCAGGCCTTTTTTATTGTCCTGTGAAACCAGTGCCTGCTGTTTCATCAGTCTGGAATTGAACAAGTGGTGCTTTCCAAAAAGGTGCGGTTTTCAAGCTGAGAAATGGCATGTTTTCAGTTAATCTTGCACCTTGGATCTCGTTGAATTTCTCAATCCACCCCTCAAAATTCAGGGAAATATCCTTCGATGCATCCAAGGCTGATTTTGCAATGAGGAATTTCTCGCCTGGTCCATAAAAATTCCTGGCACCCTCTATTTTAATGGACTCCTTTAGTCTTTCCGCGGATATTTCCGGGTCTTCAAGTTGAACTAATTCCCTCATCGCAGTTTGATAAACTATGCAATCGTTGATTTTTAAATTTACAGGTGTGGCTGGGGTTTTTGTTTGTGTTATTTGAATGGGAATTGATTCGCAAAATGCGGAAATTTTGTTAAGCCTGGCCTGAAGTCCCCCTAGGACTGTTCCCCCAGTACTTGAACTGTCCAACTTGATGATTGCACCGGTGATTGCGACAAAACTCTGGCTTATTTGTAATTCACAATTTCTAGATGTGCGATTTCTGAACAAGTTGCATTCCCCACGGATCTTGCACTGTTCAATAATGATGGAGTTTGGAGGAGCCGGGGGTTTGCCGGTCATGGAATCCATCATGATGTTGCTATCCGTGCCAAGTCCTATCATGGTGGAAAGTTGCTGGGCATCGCTTTTTTCATAGGTGATGGAGCAATTTTTTAAATTGATGGAGCTTGCCTTTCCGAGTGTGACCATGGATGGTGTCCGTGCACCTGCCAGAAATGGCTTGGAAAAAATTTCCAAGTCTTCAATTTTAAGTGAGCTTTCATTCAGCAAAAACATGGCTAAGGTGACGCCTTCACGGGTATCTCCTGAAATGAGAACCGGTTTGCTGCCCTGGAAGGGCTTTATGGTGATTTCGCCTGTTGTCTTGTCCAGGCGCAATGGCTTGATGATGAGTTCCCCATCATGCTTTAGAAGTATGGTTTCACCACCTTTGCACGAGGAAAGAGCGGATTCAATTGTTTTAAAGAACAGTTTGGAAGGATCTTCAACTTCATTTGGGTCGACAATTCTTGGTTTGTTGGAGGTTTCCGTCCTGTTGGCTGCAATTGATGGCAAAGGCTTTGAGATGTAAGAGACATCCAGGAATTTTTCGGCGCCGATTAGCCTGTCAGAAATGCTATCCGGGCTTCTTAGTTCAATTAATGTATCTTTGACCATGAATGCCTGACCCAGTCGGAATTCCTCCAATAACTTCAAGGGTTGGTCACTTTTCCAAGGAGAGGATTCAAGAATTTTTGAAGTTTCATCGGTCCCAAGTTTGTTTTCCCGTAAGCGGGCTTGAAATGCTGCGAAATCTAGATTGGGTGAAGAGGCTTGGTTTTGTGAAATAAAATACTCCAACTTATGATAACGGTTTTCCTCACCCTTGTACTTTGTCTGATTGGGGCCCATTGTATTCCTGATGAGGACTGCACTGTCATTATCCGCCTGCAATGTGAGGTCTGGGGTTCTTGCCACAATCGAATGATTCATTTCAATCTGGGGGGTAGATTGAGGACCGGCGTACACAAGGCATGAACGGGTGCCCAGCATAACCGAGCAATGCTGGATCAAGACGATATTGTCCGGATCTGTTTTTCCAAGGAAATGGAGAATGGCATAGTGGGGGCCAAATACACAATCGCTGATTCGAATACGAGAATTACCTTTCTTCTGGATCGCATCACAACCACCCCCATCAGGTTGCCTGTAGGAAACAGACTCGAATTTTCCCGCATCGCTGATTGGGGAAACAATCTGTTCAAATCCAAGAAAACAGCAGTCTTCAACATTGACCATGGGCTTGGTGTTTTCCGGGGAATCAATCATCACGGATGCCATCTGCCTGTTTTCGCTTTGTATCGCCTGTGCCTGGATGAATTCGCACCGCCGCAATAAAAGATTTTTTTTGCCCTTGAAGGTTATGCCATGCATTTGGGTGTCGGTTGACCGGGCATCAATGGTGATGTTGATATCCTGCAAGGTTGCATCATCTGAATCAATGATGAGCGCGGACCAGGAAACTGGATTGGTGGCGGACCTTGCGTCGTAGCCAAGTTTCAAGTTGGGCCTTTTGGTTGAATCTTTGCCACGGATTTTCACCTGGGGGTTGTTGATGATCAATCCTGGTTCCTGTTTGTCGTTCTCAGGAGTGAGATCCAAATCCTTGGAAAGGATGATTTCAACCTGCCTGGCATCCTTGTTCTTGGCAAGCCATTCCTTGATTTCCTTCAAGGTTGGATCATCTGATTCATATTTGGGAGTCGCCCCAACCTTGGATTCCGGGGCGGGATTGTTGGCCTGACTAATTTCCCGGGATTTGTTTCCAGCGGATTCTGATGATTTAATGGATTCACTGGAGGCGTTTCGAGGACTATTGAATGGCCAATTCCCATCAGTTCCGATGGTCCTTGCAGTCATTGAGTCCATGAGAATCAATAAAAGTATGATGAACACGCCGATAAATATAAGGGGGTATTGCCAATTTTTTTTGCTGGGTGAAAGGATTTGTGGGGTTGAAAAATTCCTGATTTTGGGGTCTTTCAGGGCAAGGCCAAGGCTGACCGCCACCTTTTCCATTTCATCCAGCATTTCCTGCGGTGTTTGAAATCTATCGATGGGAAGCTTTGCCATCATTTTATCGAGAAGTATAGCGATGCCATCGGGTAATTGCGGTATCAAAACCCTGGGGTCGGTCGGTTTGACATGTTGATGGTGGTAAAGTTTTCTGGCGGCGGTGCCTTCAGGCACAACCGCATATCCGGTGATCAAATGATAGAAAGTGCAACCAAGTGAGTATATGTCACTGCGATGATCAGCATCCCGCGGTTCAAGCGCCTGTTCGGGTGAGATGTAATCAAAGGTACCAAGGGTCATGCCTGATTGGGTAAGACCTCCTTCATTCGGTCCCAGGGACCTTGCAAGTCCCATGTCCACAAGTTTTACCAATCCTGAGGGAGTGATGATGATGTTGGAGGGTTTTATATCGCGGTGCACAACATTTCGGCTGGCGGCATGATTCAGGCCCCGTGCAACTTGAATCATGTACATTAACGCTTCCTGGTACGGAATCGTCTTGCGTGCGGTCAGGATCTCACGCAGGTTTTTCCCCTCGATGAATTCGAAAGCTATGAAATTAAGGTTTTGGTCTTCTCCGCAATAAAAAACCCTTGCGATGTTCTCATGGTCAAGCCTGGCGGCACTTCTTGCCTCCTGGTTGAACCTGAGCACATTTTCCTTGTCCTGGGCCATATCAGGGGGTAGTACTTTCACCGCAACGGTTCGATCCAGTAATGTATCCCTTCCTTTGAGTACAGTCGCCATTCCTCCTTTGCCGATGGCTCCTATCAATTCGTAATGTCCCAGCTTTTTACCTTTGAAAATATCAGCGGAAGGTTCAGGTTCATTTGATTTAACCAGTTTTGGAATTGTTTTGGAAACAATGGTGGGAACATCGTCAGTTGGTTCCAATCCTGATGTGAACAACAATGCTGCAGGGTCTGATGGATCAAGGTCAACCGGAGGTTTCGGTAATGGACCCGGAGTTCCCAACAATACTTCCTTTGGTAGATTTGGATTCGAGGATTCGTTGCTCATCGAATTTTTCCGTCTAGAAACCAATGGTTAAATTTGGAAGTCTCTAAAACACTGAAACATGATTATCCTTTATCGTAGTTTTAAAGCAACCCATGATTCAAGAAACCATGAATCCTATTGAGAGTAATAAGCTAAAGCAAATTCAAGGTGCCTCGGGTCAGTCCGACTTGGTTGCTGGCTTTCAATGATTGCCAAAGGTTACTCCCGTCTTTTTGCCCCAAGAGAACAGAACTGTAACCGTCCAGTATTTTTGAAACCTCCGGGGGTGATTCCCTCAGAAATTCAATTCTAAAAAAAGCCACATTCATTTCACTTAGGCGTCTTAAATATTCCGCCGCTGATTGGGGCAGGGAGTTGTAAACCGTGTTTCTGCAGCCTGAATCAACACCAACGGGGAACTCCGCTCCCGTGGCCCGGTCCCTAAGTGCCACCTTATGGGTTTCGCAAGGCCTGCCGCAATCACGATGGTCCTTGCCCTCGGACAAAAAAGCTGCAAAAACGCAATGCTCCATGTGAAACATCGGCATATGCAGATGCGCGCTGATTTCCAATGTCATTGGGTCTACTCCCAGCACCAGTTGTCGTAGCTGTTCCCAATTAAGATCATTTCCCGGTGCAACCCTTTCCACACCCTCCTCTATCATCATGCGTGTGCTGATTTCATTGACGCAATTAAGGGACCAATCACCAATCAACCTAATGGAGGGATCGTGGTTTTTGGCGAATTTGAGAGCGCTTATGTTTCTTATCAACAAAGCATCGGGATGGTAGTTTATGATTTGTGTCAGAAAACCATCCTCGCCCGGTTTGATAACTCTCAGGGTTGCCAGCGAAATGGGTATACCCGCATTGTTCGCCTTGGTCACGGCTTCCTTGTAAAGTCGGGGGTCTTCAAAATCGCAATGAATCATCGATACTTTGGCGGATAGGGAGTCCTTGGACCAATTTATCACTGTATCCAGTTGTGAATGATTTCGAACCAAAGGGACAATCGATGGCGTTTTGCGCGCCAGAGGTTTTAATGACTGGTATTGTGCCAGGATTTGTTCGAGAGCGTTATTGTTTGCAATCTGCCTGACCTGTTTTTCTTTTCTTGACTTGACCAGTTGATCCACTAAATCCCGGCGCATTTTGTTCAAGACCGCGGGGGGTATCATGGCTTTCCCCTGGACATCCACCTCAATGCTGCCCGCTGAAAAAGGGGAGTTCCCAAGCCTTCCAAGGTATTCCCTTGCATCATTAACTTCAAATTGCCTGTTATGTGCCTCTTGAACCGGACCTTCCCAGATTGCCTGTGCTGAAATACCATCTTGGCAGACTGCATCGATCCGAAGGCTGCTGTTAACTTTGCATTCAAGCTTGAAATTCACGGGCATGCGCTTTACCACAATATCCCGGGAAAAGGTTGATTCCATCCGTTTACGAAAATCAGGATCATCCGTTTTCCAAACAGGTGCGTTCATGGCTTCAAGTTTGTTGATTTCGACTCCGCCATGAAGTCGAATTTCCATGACATCGCTGATTCTGGTTTTTTGAATTTCAACAACCCTTCCGCCGGGTTCCTTTTCCTCAGGGCGGGCAAGATCTATCACAATTCCATCACCTGCATTCAACGGCAACCCAGTGGCCAGGTGCTCTTTCTCAACCTTTAAAAATATGCCTCCGGACTTGATGTCAATGATTCTGCCTATCAATAAGCCCCTGCTTTTGGGGAATCGTCCACGGACTAGTTTTTGATGATTATTACCATGAAGAAAACCCGGAGTAAATCCCCGGGAAAAAGCCATTGTGAGATCATCAAGTTTGGTTTTTTCAGGCTCGAACGGGCGGCCTTCCATTGCGCAATCAATGGCCTCGCGATAGAGTCTTGTGGTTGCTGCTACATAGGCTGCCCCCTTTAGCCTACCCTCAATTTTGAAGCAATTTACACCTGCATTGATCAGTTCGGCGATTTGGTCATGGCCCGCAAGGTCCTGAGGGCTGAGAAGGTAGGCTCTGTCCCCAAGATTTGCCTGTTTCCCATCCACTATCATCTCATAGGGCATTCTGCATGCCTGCGCACATTGCCCCCGATTAGCACTGCGACCCCCAAGTGCCTCGCTGGTGAGACATTGGCCACTGTAAGCCACGCAAAGTGCACCATGAACAAAAACTTCCAAGGGAATGGTGCTTGCTTCTGAGACCCTGGTTATTTGTTCGATCGACATTTCCCGGGCAAGCACCGCTTGTGTTGCACCAAGTTCTTGGGCGAAATTAGCCCCACGGGAATCAGAAATAGTCATTTGTGTGCTTGCATGGATTTCCAGGTCGGGTACAGCAAGTCTTGCTAATTTTGCAAGGCCCATGTCTTGGATAATGACCGCATCCACTCCTGCAAGCGCGATATTTTTTAGATATCTTTCCGCTTCCTTCAACTCAGCGGAAAAAACAAGCACATTGAATGCCACGAATGCCCTAACATTATGGTCGTGAAGAAAATCAACCACCTTTGGCAATTCGGGGAGGGTGAAATTGGTTGCCCTGTGCCTTGCATTGAATTGATCAAGCCCGAAATACACCGCGTCAGCCCCATTGGCGACCGCTGCCTTTAGACAATCCCAGTCACCTGCCGGGGCCAGGAGTTCGGGTTTTTTATTCTTGCGGAATTCCTGCATGGAAACTTTCTTGGAGTAATTGCTTAATCAGGTTATATTCCAATGATAATCTTACTGGAATTTTCCCGAGGTATGCCATGTTTCGAATGCTTTTTATTGTTGTTTTGGCCGTTTCTATGTTCGGTTATTCGCATGGTGCAGATAATCTACCTTTGGTTTTCGAGGATAATTTCGCCAAGGGGATGGATCACTGGTCCTTTAGCGACAGTTCCTGCTGGAAAATAGTTGAATTAAAAGATGGTTCCAAGGCATTGAGCCAGTTTAAAAAAGTCAGCTCCTTCAAACCACCTCATCGCAGTCCTTATCATTTTGCCTTGGTTAAAGATCTGGTTGTTGAGGATTTTGTGCTCGAAACCAAAATGCTAAGCACCATCAAGGATTATAACCACCGTGATCTTTGTCTCTTTTTTGGTTACCAGGATCCTGCTCATTTTTATTATGTTCATCTTGGGAAAAAAACTGATGACCATGCCAACCAGATTTTCATCGTGGATGGGAGTGACAGGAAAAAAATCTCAATAAAGACTACGCCTGGGACAAATTGGACTGAATCCTGGCATAAGGCCCGAATCAAACGCGATATCAAAAGTGGTTCCATCGAGGTTTTTTTTGATGATATGTCCCAACCGGTGATGACAGCCAATAATAAAAATTTCACTTGGGGAAAAGTTGGGGTTGGATCATTTGATGATACGGGTGATTGGGCTGATGTGAAAATCTTTGGAGTGAAGGCCAAAGGGAAGTAAGTTTATGATGGCTTAGCGGGCCTGATTCCCGCCAATATCTTTTCCGCGCCACCTTTTTTCATTTTCTCAGCCAATCTTTGGCCGATTTCCTCCGCCTCCACCAAGGGGCCGGTTTCCTCACTGATTATTCTTTGTTTCCCATCTTCCGATAAAACCACCGCGGTAAGCGAAATGACTTCGCCCACGGTTTTTGTCCGTATTCCGACCGGAACCAGGCAGCCCCCACCCAGGTTCCTGAGCAAAGACCTTTCTGCAGTGGTCTCTGCGTTTGTTTGCGGGTCATCAAGCTTGCTTAAAAGTTGCAGTGTTTTGGAGTCATCTTCCCTGCACTCGAGGCCGAGGGCACCCTGTCCCACTGCGGGAAGCATCCATTCAGGATCAAGAATTTCTTTGATTCGGTTTTCAAACCCCAACCTGATAAGGCCAGCTTCTGCAAGTATTATTCCATCCAGTTTTTCGGTCTCAATTTTGTTTAACCGGGTCTCTACATTACCCCTAAGGTGCACTAGGTTCAAATCAGGCCTTCGATGCATCGCTTGAGATCTGCGTCTCAGGCTAGTGGTTCCCACGGTTGCATTCTTAGGCAGGGCATCAAATGACTCTATCGTGTTTGAAACAAAGGCGTCACCGGTGGATCCGCGTTTTGGGATAGCGGCAAGCCTTAGACCCGGGACTTTTGCAGTGGGAAGGTCCTTGAGGCTGTGGACAGCTATATCAACGGATTTATCCAACAGCGCGAGTTGGATTTCCTTGGTGAACAAACCATCGGATCCAATCTGGCTGAGGGCCCTGTCGCGGATTTGGTCGCCTTTTGTGTCCAGGATGACCAAATCGATTTCCTGGTCGGGGAAATGACTTGCCAGGGTGTCGCGAACAAAATGCGCCTGCCAAAGAGCGAGTGGACTTCCTCTGGTGCCGATTCGGACCTTATGCATTTTCTTTCGCCCCAAGCTTTTTTAAACATTCACGAAGAAGGTTTGAGGTTTGTTCGTATTCGGAAGTTGCACCAGAGCAGGTATGATGTTCCTCGGGGTTTTTATCAGCACGATCTAATCGTAACCAGACCGGCATCAGGGTTTCGGGGTCATTTTTGTAGCGGGGGAACAAATGCCAGTGCAAGTGGGGGACCTGGTTTCCCAAAAGCTCATAATTAAGTTTTAATGGATTGAAAGTTTCTTCAATTGCTTTTGCAACCAGGCACATCTCGTCAAAATAAGCATGCCTTATCGTGGCGGAAAGGGAATTGAGCTCCCTAGCATGTTGCTTTGCAACAACGACGCAATAGCCTTTGTAAAACTGCCATTTCCCCAGCAGAACTATACTATTGGGGAAATTCCAAACTAATTCCTCTTTGGGGATGGAACAGATGGAGGCAAGTTTTTGGCAAAAAAAGCAATCAGTCAACGAAGGAAAGTCCTAAAGTGTAATTATCGGGGTTAATCACCGCCGCCGCCGAAGTCACCTCCGCCACCGAAATCGCCACCGCCGCCGAAGTCACCTCCGCCACCGAAATCACCGCCGGAGTCGCCACCGCCAAACCATCCGCCACCAGAGTCATTTCCTCCACCGCCAAACCATCCGCCACCACCACCTGAATCATTCCCACCATCAGAGCCGAAGTCGCCTCCACCACCCCCGGAGTTGTCATCGAAGTCACCACCAGAACCGGAGTAATCTGTATCTTGGGCAGTTGAGCCAGTATCACCGGAATCGGCACCCCATGCGGAAGAGCCTAAATGGCTTCCGCCAAAAAAATTGTTGTAAAGATACATACCCGCAGCGGCTCCAAACATGCCACCAAGCAGTGAACTGAAAAAACCACCACCGCCCCCGCCATATCCTGGGGCCATTCCACCACCATACCCACCACCAGCGACTGCCCCGCCACCACCAAAAAGGGCCCTGAAAATGCCAATTACCAGCCAAACCCCTGAAAGAATCAAAAGTCCTGTGCAAATCCAACCACCGATGGGAGAGTTTTCAACCTTGTTCTCCGAGGATCGTGGGGTAGAGGCGATGGGTTTGTTCACGGGAGGAGCCGTGGACCGCCTATTATCAGGATGCGACTCCATGGCATTGTAAACAAAGTTTACCGCGTCAATTAATGCCTTGTCAGCTTGTTTTTCTTTAAGCTTGGAAATCATCAAGCTGGTTAAATTATCCCGGTCCAGCAGGGAAAAGATTTTCTTCTGCGTTTCGTTTCCAACCTCAATTTGCAAATGGGCTGGTTCCTTGGTGAGCAAAATATAAACGCCATTGACTCTAAGGCTTGATGCTTGTTTTCTGGCCCATTGATCGTACATTCGATTTGCGGCAGTTTTATCTTTTAAGTTCACACCTGATTTGACATCCTCTGGGATGGAAGTGAAGGTTTCAATCACAAGGTCGTGTTTGAATCGTTTTTCAATATCCAAAATCCTTCGATTGGCTTCAGATTTTGCATTTTCTGAAAAGAAACCGGCATTGTCTTTGACTTCCCGGTATTCGGCTTTTAATTCCCCATTAAACAATAGGCTGAAAGCCATCACACCGACCAGACTTACCTTTTTCATGATGTTAATCATGTGTGTTCCTTTATGTAATCAAATGTTTCCACTAAATTCATTATAATGATATTCGTGATTCTTAAGTGAATATTACCACGATTTTTCAAGATGTTGCAAATAAAGCAAATCGGAAAATCGTAGGGGGAGTAAATATGCTGGAAAAAATCCATGCCACCACGATTCTGGCGGTTAGGCATCAGGGCAAAGTGGCCTTGGGGGGCGATGGCCAGGTGACATTGGGCAATATTGTCATGAAACAGGATGCCCAGAAAATTCGCAGGTTATTCCAAGGAAAGGTTTTGGCTGGATTTGCAGGTGCGGCGGCAGATGCCTTTGCCCTTATCGAAAGATTTGAATCCAAGTTGAAGGACTTTCAAGGATTGGTGCCACGGGCTGCCATTGAATTGGCCAGGGAATGGCGCACTGACCGTATGTTGAGACGATTAGAGGCAATGTTGATCGCGGCGGATTGCGAAAATGTTCTGCTGATCAGTGGGAGTGGGGATGTGATCCAGCCTTCCGATGGAATAGCAGCCACTGGGTCGGGCGGGCCCTATGCCACGGCCGCAGCCCGTGCATTGGTGGCGCATAGCAATCTGGATGCCGCCACGATCGTCCAAAAATCATTGGAAATCGCTGGCGATATGTGCATTTACACGAATCGAAATATTTTGGTTGAAGCCTTGTAGTCACTTAAACGCGTCAAATTTCATCCATGGAGATTGCAATCTTGTCTGACTGGACACCCAAGCAAATAGTATCTGAATTGGACAAATACATCGTGGGGCAGGGGGCCGCCAAGCGGGCGGTGGCGGTTGCGATCCGGAATCGATGGCGCAGGCAGCAACTTTCCCCGGATATGCGCAAGGATATAACGCCAAAAAATATCATCATGATAGGACCCACGGGTGTTGGTAAAACCGAAATCGCAAGAAGATTGGCTACCTTGGTCGGGGCCCCATTCTTCAAAGTTGAAGCAACCAAATATACCGAAGTTGGATATCATGGCCGGGATGTTGAAAGCATGATTCGTGATCTTGCTGAAGTCGCGGCTGGAATGATCAGAAAAGAACAGCGAAAATCCGTTGAAACGAAGGCTGCTGAACGACTCGAGGAGCGTCTTCTTGATTTGCTATTACCCGGCACCTCTCCCTGGCAGCCCGAGGATGAGGATGCGAATGCAAAAAGTAATCATGCCCGTGAAATATTGAGGGAAAGGCTCAAAGCCGGGGAATTGGAAGATCGGATGGTTGAGTTGTCGATAGAGCAAAAAATGGTTCCTGTGCAGGTGTTTTCGAACATGGGAATGGAAAACATGGATGCGGATTTCCAGGGAATGTTTGAAAAGATGCTTCCCAAGAACTCACAGACCAGACAGATGAAAATCCGGGATGCCAGGAAGATTATCTTAGAGCAGGAGACAGAAGCTTTGATAGACAGGCAGGCTGTGAATGAAAAAGCCGTGGAGTTGGTTGAGAACCAGGGCATAATTTTCCTGGATGAGATTGATAAAGTTTGCACCAGTGGGCAATCCCAAGGCCCGGATGTATCGCGACAGGGCGTGCAAAGGGATTTGCTCCCCGTGGTTGAGGGTACTACCGTTAATACCAGATACGGCCCTGTAAAGACGGATCACATTTTATTTATCGCGGCAGGGGCCTTTCATGTCTCCAAGCCTGCTGACCTGATGCCAGAATTACAAGGGCGTTTCCCCATACGGGTTGAGTTGAACGATTTATGCAAGGCGGATTTTTATCGGATACTCACAGAGCCTCAAAATTCCCTCGCCATGCAATATGCTGAACTTCTTAAAACCGAGGGAATCAAATTGGAGTTCACCCGGGACGGGTTGGAGGCGCTTGCGGATATTGCCTTTGATGTGAACTCATCCACTCAAAACATAGGGGCGAGAAGATTGCACACTGTGATGGAAAGGGTGGTCGAGGAAATAAGTTTTCACGGTTCAGACTTGGATCAAAAGACCCAGATAATTGATTCAGGTTATGTGAAAAACAGGCTAAGGGATGTGCTTCAAAAAGAGGACCTTGCAAGGTTTATCCTGTAAAACCCGGTTTATACAGAGAAGGAACTAGATACTGATCTTTTATCATTTTGGATCTTTTCCATGATCCAGTTGTTTGCATCCTTGAGCATTTCAGCATGAATGCGGTGATTGGTGGCATAGGTTCGCCAAGTTGGGTTCATTCCCGCCATGATCATGCTGTCGCGATCTTTTTCGGCAGATCGTGATGTGACAATCGAGTTGGCTATGCCATGAGCCATGAAAACAGGAAGATTTTTCAGGGCTCGGATGCGCCAAAGTGGGGCATGGTGCCTTGGAAGATGACCATTCAAGGCAAGGATTCCAGCAAACTTTTCAGGGTATTGGAAAGCCATGCGATACGCCAGGGTCGCACCTTCACAGAACCCTGCGATGAAAACCCGGTTAGGATTAATGTTGTAGGAATCCTGGGTTTTTTCAATCGCGTTAAAGATATAATCCTCAACCAGCGCATCAGTTGAGCCATCTGCTCCCCAGGTATAAGCGTTCTTAATCTGGTGGTTTTTCTTGGCGATGGTGGAGTGCATCCCGCGTAATGAGATCGAAATGTAATTTCGCCTACTGATGTGCGGAGCGTAACGCAATACTTGTTCTTCATTGCAACCATGGGCGTGTAAAAACACGATCAAGGGATAGGGATAATTGGGTTCATAATGAACCGGAAGAAAAGTACGAAGAGGAAGAGTGGCGGGTGAAAGCACCTTGGAGTCGTAAAACCCTTCGGTAGGCTGTTGAGTAATTAGCGACATATTCAAGGGAGCCATAAGCACTCCAGATCTTTCTATTTTTTCCAGACACCCCAGGTTTTGAAATAAAACCAAGAAAGTGAAATGGATATTAGTCAACCCGATGCGCCAAGTCTACGGTGTATCCCCGGTTGAGTCAACGAAAGTCTTTAGCCAAATTTTGAAAAAAGAGCTTATAAGTACTGGAAAAGTGATGAATAATCCGGTTAGGTCAGGTAGGCCAAGATGGATGGATTTGGATAAATAGAACAGGTCTGACGATAAAGACAAACCTGATGGCTTAGAAACAATTAACAAAACTACTTGTATTGCCTAAATGTTTCAAAACACCTGTTTGTTTATTTTTTAGTCACAATGATTAAATTCATACGAAAATTGTGGCTTAAAGTATGGTGCTAGGCGACTTTTACAGTTCCATTTGATTTTAAGTAATTAATTAAGAACGATAACGGCCATAAGTTAAAGTGTTTTTTGCTTGTTTTTAGGATAATATTATCGATTATGTCTATTCTTCACTTTGTGCGGATGAAGAAATAACCCTGAAATCTATGGATTTTTTACAAGAACGAGGAAGTTGACCGGAAATGGCGGTTTCTTCGACACTGACCCACAAAGTGTATAAACCAGGTTGTAATTTGGGGGGCACCCGGAATTGGAATGTTAGGTGGTAATCTGATCGCTGGGCTCTACTGCGATCAATCCGCGGAGGAAAAGCCATATTTGTCACTTTTCCCTGACTGTCATGAATTTCAAGGTTACTGGAAAGCATGGATTCGTAAATACCATGCTCATTGTTGCAATGGACATTTTCGACCTCGACATAGACGAGTATTTTTTCGCCCGGGAGATTTCCTTTGCCCTGATGAAAACCATGGTTTGAGGGCAATGGATCAAAAGAGCCAAAGCCGTGGACATCTTTGCAAAAATGAATGTTTTCCAAGCTTAGATCTGCTTTTTTACGGAGTTTTTCCTGTGCCTTGCTTATTTCCTGCAAAGTTTGGGATGCTACTTTTGAGTCAAGATTTTCATTTTTAAGAACCAATCCAGCTGCTGTTAGCAGAAATTCAATTATTTCGGAATTTTGGGTCGTTGATTCTTTTAAAGTTTTGCGAGCCAATTCTGGCTTATTTTCGATTATCTGCTTCAGTGCTATGGCACCGGCTGGCAAGGTTGCAACTTCTTGGATTGGTTTAATTTCTGGCTTGGTTTTAGCTTCTTCCTTGACCTGTGATGTTTCCAATACAGGTTTTTCAGATTTGATTTCCAATGGTTCCATTATCTTGGGAGCTTTTGTCTCGGAAATTGTTTTTTCATTTTTATTGAAGATTTCTTTTTCAGCCTCGGTTGGGGGAGGAGGGATGCTTAACGGGGCAGGTGTGTTGGCATCCTGCTTTTCTTTCGCTTCCTGTTCAGATTTAAGAGAAAGAAGTTTTAATGCCGGTGGTAAGTCTTCAGCCTTTAATACTTTCTGGTCTTTCTGTGATTCAGGCGCCTTGGAGTTTATTTCGGGGGTTTTTTTTGACTGAGTTTCGGCTTTAACAATTACTTGCGTCTGGACTTTGTTTTCATCATCGAGTGAGACCGAACGATTGTCCTCGGAGACGGGCATTTGTACCCTTTGCATTCGGGTTTGGCCAAAATTTGAACAACCACCAACCATGATGGGTATCAAGAAAACGATCAGAACCAATCGAACCAGATTATCCATCATCAATTCCATGACTGAGGTTATTTCGAGTGGGCAAGCAATAGCTTAGGATTGATTTGAGGTCAACCCTAGCCTTAAACAAAAATGTAAAAAGAGGTCGGTTAAGATGTATCAGGAGGAATTGGTGGTTTGGAACAAATGCGCCGATCTATACCCAGATTTTCATTTTATCCAACAACTCCCTGGGAATTTTTCTTTCGGTCACCCGAAAAATTTCATTTGGTAGGTAACGCGTGCTTTGATGCCCCACAATAATAAGCTCATTTTTAAAAATTGATGCTCTTTCGACAAAATCGTCGAGATGCATGTGCCCAAATTTGTGTATTTTTTCCCTTCGATGTTTGGACCTTATGAAGCTCATCTCAGTGATCAGAATCTTGGCTTCAAAAACAGGGGGATAATTATCCAACCCTGCGGGACTGGTATCTCCCGTATAGGCTAAAAGTGGGGTTCGAATTTCCTGTGTCACTGGTGTGCCTGATAGTCTCAAATCGCGAATTTTGTCGCCCGGAAGGCCTTGGAACTCTTCCTTAAGTTTATTTCGTCTTTGCCAAACCATGAATCCCAATGAGGGAATGGTGTGGGTTGTCGCAAAGGTTGAAACAACATGGTCCCTGCTAAGTTCAAATTCCTGTCCCGGTTCAAGCCCGATAAGGTTGCAATTCATCCTGCCCCGATCGAGCCTTTGGAAAATCATCAGAAGTTTGCGCAGATCCTCGACCGCATATGCAGGCACATAGATGTTTGGGGGTTCCATTTTCATCATGCGCCTTCGCGCGACATAAATTGGAAGGCTGGCGGCATGATCCAGATGCGTGTGGGATATGCACCAATTTGGGGTTCCCATGAAATCCCAAGGCTGTGCACCCAGATCAAATCCTAATTTTAATTCTGGAATGCGCCAGTAGGATTGAACCGCTGCACGGGAATATCCCTCGATGGTAAGATTTTCATGTACATGTCGCAGATATGGAGCGTTTTCAACCATGGTTATCCCGAGTTCGAATCTTTAAGTGCCAAAAGTCACTATAAAAACATTAGACAATAAAACCAAGGTAATACTTCAATTTAAGGTTTGCAGGCATGATTTTGGAAGGTTTGGTTACCACGATTGGTAAAGATGGAAAAATTCATGTCGCACCCATGGGACCACGGGTGGACTCTGAAATGCGTTCCCTGCTCCTACGGCCTTATTCCTCATCGCAGACCTGCCAAAACCTGCTTCAGCATCCGGAGGGGGTTTTTCATGTCACTGATGATGTTACCCTGATAGCCCGGGGGGCGATTGGAATGATGAGTACTCCGCAAAATAAACCTGCCACCATGATCAGGGGTTTTATTTTGGAGGAAAGTTGCAGGGCTTATGAATTCAAGGTGGTTCGAACCGACACCACCGAGGACAGGGTCAGGTTGGAATGCGAAGTTGTCAAGGTTCACAGGCAGAGAGATTTTTTTGGATTTAACCGGGCGATGTTTGCTGTTTTGGAAGCTGCGATACTTGCATCAAGAACAGCATTTTTGCCCTTGGAGCAGATCGAGAAAGAATTCACAAAATTATCCACCCTTGTTCAAAAAACTGGTTCTGAAAGAGAGGCGGAGGCTTTTTCACTTCTTGAAAATCATGTGCGGACACTTATAAGTTCAAAGTCCGACCCGGAAATTTGATATGCCAATCCATCTTTTTGATCCACTTGAACCAGCAATCTTTCCGCGATTTTCGGGATCTTCTGATTTTCAGTTCATTCGCAGTGGAAAAGTCAGGGTCACAACCGGCAGCAGGTTGCATTTTGGTTTTTTAAACCTTACCCCCAATGGTATTCCATTTTGGAATGACCTGTATGGTTACCCTTCTCTGCCCGTGCGAAGGTTTGGTGGCATAGGCCTCATGATTCCTCATCCCGGCACCTCCGTTCTTTCAGAAATATCAAATTCCTGGGCCTTTGAAGGCACGCATTTGCAAAGGGTTGAGGAATGCGCGCTGAAGTTACAGGCTTATTGCGATGGAAATGGATTTCCCTTAAAACCTTGCAAGGTGGTTGTGGAAAAATCGGCTCCACATCATGTTGGTTTGGGGACAGGAACTCAGCTTGCACTTGCGCTTGGAAAATCCCTTTTGCTAGCAAACGGTTTTGACATGCCAACCAAAGAACTTGGACCGATTTTGGGAAGAGGTAACAGGTCTGCCATTGGGCTATATGGTTTTGATCATGGTGGATTGATAGTGGAGGGCGGCAAAACCCAGGACGGCCAAATATCCCCCTTGGTCTCCAATTTACCCTGGCCACCGGATTGGCAAATTGAATTGCAATTTGGTCATGACAAACCTGGGGTGCATGGCGTCGAGGAAGTGAACGCATTTAAACAAATCATGAACGCCTCGGAAGAAAATGATTCACTTTCTGCTAATCCTAGAAATGCCCTGCTGGGAATCCTGCCTGCAATCGTTTCACGAGATATTGAAAGCGTAAAAAAGTTTATATTTGACATGAACATGCGGACCGGAAAAGCCTTTGAGCCTTTCGAGGTAAAAGAAAAGCGTGCATTACAAAATAATGTGAATGAATTTTGCGGCCAGAGTTCCTGGGGACCGGTGAAGTTTCAAATCAAACTTATTTCTCATTGACAGGCACGGAAGGAACATCTTTGCTTTTGGTGGTCATCAACTTGATGCGGGGATCCACGGGTGTCCCAGGGGCAAGTGTTGGATCAGTGGATTTTATTTCAGGGCCTTCGCCACAACCTAAGAGACAAAAGATTAAAACTGAAGAAAATGATTTTTTCATGTTTAAAAGCTTTCAAGTTAGTCGAGAGTCACTAATTGGCCATCCTTGGCACCGCACATGTACACAAAAATAACGAAATCAATTGAAGGCTTGAAAGAACGAATCGAGCCATCAAGAAACATTGTGTTAATGATGTTGCCCGGGTGCATACTGCCTGGGTAACCAGCTCCAAGCCCTTTACTTGCAGTGGTTGTCTCACAGTTGGTGTTTGTTGAGTTGGGGCAAACCCCATAGTCAGACGCAAAAAAACCATGCCCATAAGAAAATTGGCTCCAACCCTCTTGAGGTGTGCCAGTGAATTTTATTCCGCCGGCGGACTCAGCAAAACCAATTGTATTGCTTGTTCCGTCAGATACATGGCCA
>SYCV01000108.1 GCA_005786805.1 Planctomycetia bacterium
AACCATGACCATCTAACGGCACTTGTTCTCTTATCGTGCCAAAAATTTTTAAAATAATTAAAATTTAATTATTAGCTAATATTCCATTTATTATTACGCTTAAAAATGCATATTATTCTTCATGAACGAATTTGAACATTCAACCCGTATCAACAATCTTCTGGCACAAGTCAAAGTCAGGGAACCCAAGGCTCGGGAGGAGTTGATCGCGCATTCCCTCGACCGGCTTCAGCGCCTATCCCGGAAAATGTTTCGAAAATATCCTAACCTTTGCACTCTCGAACAAACCGATGATATCGTGCAGAAACTTGTCATCAAACTTCACAAGATGCTAGATGAACTCGTTCCCGAGGATACCGCAGGCTATTTCAAGCTCGCTTCCCAGAACCTTCGTTGGGTTCTTCAAGACCTCGCAAGATCCAACATTGCCAAAAATAAAAATTCAGGCGATATGAGCACCTCCGTCAAAAGGAATGAATTGCTCAACACCAAGGACCCTGATGGTGGCCCCTCCAGTTATGCCGAATGGTCTGAGTTCTATGAAAAAATCGAACTCCTTCCCGAAGAGAACAAGCAGTTGTTTGATCTTCTCTGGTTCCAAGGCCTGAGCCAGGTGGAAGCCGCCAAATTTTTGAAGATCCCACTCCGCACACTTCGAAGGAGATGGATGATCACAAGAATCCTGATCAGGACCCTCATCAAAAACCAACCCCCGGAACATGGGGATAAATAAATGGATTTCGCCCGGGACAAAACCAAGCAAGAGTTGGAGGATGCCCTGTTTCAATGGGAGGAAAATCGCTTCCAGGATAACCCATTACCAGATGAATCCGTATTGGATCAGATGGTTGATTCCCAGGCAGGCTTGAAGCCGCGCCTGCAGGAAGCCATCCGTGAACTTCAGGAAATGGATTGGCTGCTGGATCCCGACTCTCCAACCTTGGACAGTTCGAATTTCAGCACGGCATCCAACTTCGCCTTGCACATCCATGAGGGTGACTGCCCCATCGCGGGTTATCGGCTGATCAAAAAAATAGGAAGGGGAAGCTTTGGCGAGGTCTGGGAGGCCAGGGGACCGGGCGAGGTTTCCCTCGCCATGAAAATCATCCCGATGACCAGCGGGCTTGATGTTGTTGAGATCCGATCCCTCGAGCTTTTAAAATCAATCAGGCATCCCCATTTGTTATCTATTTTCGGTTATTGGATCACGGGTGAATGCCTTTGGATCGCGATGGAACTCGCACAGGGGCATTTCCTAGATTACGCGAACCATGTACACCCTCCCGAAAATAAAATACTCACGCTGTTTGGTGAGGCAGCGGAAGCCATCGATTTTCTGAACCAGAAACAACACGATGCGGGTGATGGCAAGATTGTTTCCATACTGCACCGGGATATCAAGCCGCAAAACATGCTTATAGTGGGGGGAGCGCTTAAAATCGGTGACTTCGGTCTCGCCCGCATCCTGGACGAGGAAAAAAACCAGCATAGCGGCTGCATGACGCCGGGCTATTCTCCACCTGAATTCTTTCATGAAAAAATGAGCGCCAGCTCTGACCAATACTCGCTTGCGATTACTTGGTGCAAAATCATCGGGGGATCGGTCCCATTCACGGGCAACGCAGCGGAAATAATGGCGGGGCACTGCAATCGCCCACCTGACCTTTCAATGATCCCCCTTCACCAGCAATGGGTGGTGGCAAAGGCCCTTGAAAAGAACCCTCTCAAACGCTGGGAAAGTTGTTCCGAATTCGTCAGGCAGATAGCCAAGGCGAATAGCAATCCCAACGCGCTGCATCCCAACCCCAATCGTCGATATGTTATCACTTGGGCAAGCTCTTTGGTTCTTGGATTAATGGTAATTCTGCTGGCGTTTTTGCAATTTCATGGAAGACAACAAACACCAAACTTTGAGGAAAATATTCTTCAAGGCCATCTTGACGAGGTGAGTTGCACATGTGTTTCAGAAGATGGTAAAATTGGAATCAGTGGCGGTAAGGACAAGCAAGTGATCCTCTGGGACCTTGAAAATCAAAAATCCAAATTCATATTCAATGATCACACCAAGACTATTTTATCCGCCGATATTTCCAAGGATGGTCAGCAAGCTTTGACGGGCGGCGCCCTTCTCGACAATCGAATAATCCTCTGGGATCTTGCAAAAGGTGAAAAAACAAGGGAGTTGACTGGTCATCAGCATGGAGTGCGGAGCGTGCGATTTCTACCCGATGGCAATAGGGCGATTTCCTGCAGCTTTGATTGCACCGCAAGGCTATGGAACCTGGAAACTGGTAAGCAGATCCACTTTTTTGAATATCTTGACACATTCGACCCAAGGAACCTCCAGGTAGGTTCACCCAGGCAGGTCTGGCACATGGATGTTTCAGAGGACGGCAGTACCATGGTTTGCTGCCTAAGGGATGGGAAGATATGCCTTTACGATGTGGAATCAGGAAAAAGAACCAAGGTGATTAACGGCCCCGACCAGGTTTACAGTTCCTTTTCCATGAACGCTGGGGGAACCATGGGGGTAACCTCTATGGGAGGTTCCTCACAGTCGCTCCGGGAAATGGCTGGTTCAAGAATATTCAAATGGGATTTAACTTCCGGCAAAAAAGAAGTGTTGATGGAAACCGAAAATCCTGTTCGGGCATTAATGCTCGCCAAAAACACGAATGACCTTTTTGTTTTTCCAAGGCAGGGGCAGCCAATCTTCCTTGACTTGGTAACGAAAAACAAGACCGACATCCTGGGCAATCTGGAATCCAATGTAAGCTGTATCTCAGGCAACTACGAGGGAACAAAACTACTCCTCGGCTGCAAGGACTTCAGCGTCAGGTTTTTGCAAGCGCGATTAAAGAACTAGCACTAAGACCGATGAATCCAAAATCAAGGCAGGCCCATGATCGCGGAACGCTTGAACTCATCCATGGATTTAAATCGCTCCTCGGGCGGCATGGTCACAAAAATCCAATCATGGCATTTCACCCGGACAACCCTCCCCGGGCGATAGCCATCAAGTAACTCCGTGAATTTAAGCCGAATCTGGATACCGCTGCTCCCGGGCGGAGGATTGATGTTTTCCTTCCATTCCAGCACCTGTCCGATTTTCTTGTCACCCCTGTGATACCAGGTCCGAAGGGTTTTATCCGAGGCGGCAACGCCAAAGCCTTTTTCCTGGGCCGACTTGAGTTCATCATAAAGGGACTTGTCCATAGCGCCAAAAAGTGTGAGAGTTACAATTCCACCTCCGAAGTCGAAATTTTCCACCTGATCGATCCAGCCTGGAAGCCAGCGCTGCTTCTGGTAGCGGACATGCCTTTTGCGCTGAAGCTCGGAGGAAAACAACCTGCTTTCATCATCAAGCCAGATTTCAGAAATTGAAAACTCATTGTCACGCCAACCCTGCGCCCATCCCAGATTGAAGGTGACAAGTGTCCCTGCGGGGATATCCTTGAAGTCAACGAGCTTGCGATTTTTCCAGACCTTGCAAACCTGGTCTATGTCAAAGGTGTAGGGGGTGTTGATTCCATCTCTGACCAATTTCCCCCCGGGAGCGAGGTTGATTTTTCCCTTGATCTCATCGATGGAAACCACCTTCCAGTTTTGCCCGCGGCTTTGATAAAAACTGAAATCATCCTCGAGGGAAAGGGCATGATCATTTTTCACATGATACTTTTCCATGCCGGGGGTGGGTGGGATTGTTTTTTCCTCGCCCTCTGGTGGCGTGAGGAAATAACCATGAACATGAGTGCCTATTGGTATGTCGCGCAGTTCCGCGGGTGCGCCGTTATACCAGATCATGCCGAAGGGAAGCATTGCGAAGTAATGAAGCGGGCCTGATTGATACCGGTCACCGGGGGGATTCCCATCAAGCCTGATGCCTCCCCTGCGATTCACGGGATCGATGAAGGCAAGTTCGCCGGCGATATAGGCCCCGGAACCGGGAGAGGGGAATTCACCCGGTTTCAATGCCTGCTCTTTTTTTTCCTGCGCCTTTTTTTCCTGGGCGGTACCCATGGTGTTGGGTGAGGGAATCAGGATAAAGCCCAGGCAGATGCAAAATATCAATAAACGAATCATCGCACCCGCACCTCCGAAATTGGCAAGCTCAATTATTGGGAATTTAATCAACGCTTTTGAAACAACTCTGAACACACAAGATTTTCAATCACCGATTTGATCTGGTAATCATTTTTCCTTGCGGACAAGGCGATGGCCCTGATTTGATCGATGTCGTCAACAGTCATGGCTCTTCTTAATGCAAAGGTCGCAAGTTGCTCGACGAATGCCTCCGCGAAACGATCGACATCTTTAAGGAGTAGCTGCTTGAATTCAAGGGAATCCTTGTAAGCCCTGCCATCAACCATGATGCCACTGGCGTTCACGGGTGGGTTGGCACCCTGCCCGGTTTTCATGACCTCCTCGGTTCGCCAGCGCCCTATGGCATCAAAATTATCAAATGCAAAACCAAGAGGATCAATCCGCTGGTGGCAGGAAGCGCAAACGGCATGGGTGGCGTGGGCTTCCAATTGCATGCGAACAGTAGCCTTGGGTTTGTTGAGGGGCGTTGGTTCCAGGGGTTCCACATTGGGAGGCGGGGGCGGGGGTGTCTTTGCAAAAATCGTTTCCGAAACCCAGACTCCCCGATGCACGGGACGATGCCTGGTGCCATCGGAGGTAAGCATGAGGACACCCGCATGGGTAAGCAGGCCTCCGCGATGATCTTCCGGTTTCAATGCGACGCGCTGCAGGCCCGGATCTTTTATCGGGGGCATTTGGTAATGAAGCGCCAGCCTCGAGTTCATCATGGTCCAATCGGAGTGAATGAATTCCCGTATGGAAAGATTTTTATCAAACACCTCGGCAAAGAAGGCGGTGGACTCCATCACCATGCTCTTTTCCAGCCATTTGTCGTAGTCGGGGTAAAGTTCGGCATCGGGCGGGAACATTCCAACCTTGTGCAATTGCAACCACTGCTGGGGGAAAGCATCATTGAAGCGTTTTATTTTTTGATCCGACAACATCCTTGCAAGCTGGGTTTTCAATTCAGCGGGTTGATGCAGTTTCCCGGTTCTTGCAACTTCGAAAAGTTTCTCATCAGGCATGGAGCCCCAAAGGAAATAGGAAAGGCGGGAGGCAAGTTCCCAGTCATTGACTTTGGGAATGTTGCTGCCCGGGGTTCCCTCCTCGAGGTAATAGAAATTTTTCGATGTCAGCACCGCCATCATTGCCGCAAGATATGCGGAGCGGAAATTTTCACCCGCGGCCATCTCATCGTTTATAACCTTGATCAGGCGGTTGATCTCAAGTTCCCTTGCGGGCCTTCGCCAGGCACGGGAGGCAAAAATATCAAGGCATTTCCGCGCTTCGACCAAATCGCCAGCCTTGGCTGGAATGATTCCCTCACGCTTCACACGGTCGGTATCCAACAAGATCGGGCCCTCCCATTCAACCCAGTCAATAATCAGGAGGGGAAATATCGAGCGACCCTGTTCATCAAACAACTTGTAGCTTTGGGGCTTGGATTGCATATCCTTGGTGCTGACAAAAGGAACATCAGTGAGGCTAAGGGTGTGCCCATCCGATAACATGCCGGGGGCTTCATTGGTGAAATCAAAAGTGCCCTCGGGTAAAAACGCCTCGATTTCAACAATAGTGGGTTTGTCCTCGGGTGCGACCACATCTTGGCCCACCATGGATTTTTTCAACCCCTGATGCCATAGGGCAAGATGGGGAAGCCTGCCCTTGAAAGAGGGCAGGGCACTGACTTGAATTCGCATTCGATAAAGGCCGGGGTTGCTGGCGCGAATAGATCCCCGATGAAGTCCAGGAAAAAGCAACCAGCGATTACCTGTGTTGGGGGCACTGCGGCCCTTGGTGGCTGGTTGTTCCTTGACAGGAAAAGCCCTTTCAAGAATGGTTTCGGCGGCTTTCAAATATCGATCCACATGGGAGGGGGAAAGAGAAAGCATGGAGCCAATGCGGCTGAAACCATGCCAGCGTGGGTCCTCGTTGAAGGCGCCGGGAAGATTCACATCATAATAAACACCAAGCAGGTCGTAGATGGTATGGCCATACTCTTCACGGCTAAGGCGATAATGCGAAACCGGGCCTCGCTTTGCCATTCGCGCCGCTTCGCCCTCCTTTATTTTGGCGGAAAGCCATTCGACCGCCTTGCCCAATTCGATCAAGGTGGGTTGTGGTTCTTTTTTTGGGGGCATCTCGCCCGCATTCATTCGGAACAAAACCTCGGCCCAGCGCTGGGCAACCGAAATATCGTATTCGTTCGGTAAAGCACAGGTGCTAAAAAGCAAAATCAATCAGGAATTTTAAATTACTTTTTTGGCAGAAGTGTGTGAAGTTGATCTGCGGGAGTCGTTGGCAGTTTCGTCAAGGTATCCCGCAGGTATGTCCAAGGA
>SYCV01000109.1 GCA_005786805.1 Planctomycetia bacterium
GCGATGTAGTCTAAATCGCCTATATTAAAGCTGATTTCCGTATTCACAGTAGCAGGCAGCCTGTTTATGGGTTGGCTTGAAGAACCCGATGATGAAAAACCCCTCCATGAAATTGCAAATCCCCCCTGCTCCCCTGCCAATCTGTATCCAAGCTCCAAATGAGGCTGGAATGCCCAATCTAAAGTTGCTGAAGGCAGATTTACATTGACCACACGACCATTTTGGTATGTCACGGTGGAACTAAGTTGATTAGTTAAATTTGGTTTCACCGCACCAAAATCGACATTTAAAAAAAATGCCGGATCATCCTTGACTGCCCCATACACATTCTTATCCCGAGTCAAATTATCAACCAAAACCGGCGTCTGAGGGAACAATGTTGGAGGAAGACTTTCAATATTAACCGGATCCAAAGGGGAGCGAACTGGTTGACCCGGCAAAACTGAAACTCCGGAATTTGCGTTTGGTGTTGGCATTGGAGCACCCAATATCGGTTGTGGTTGTGGTGAAGGCACAGCCTGCTGCAAGGGAGAAGGCTGCAATGGCAATGGTTGCTGGGAAAACGCTATGGTTTCCCAACTCATACCACCGATGAGCAACATGAAATGTATGAATCGAAATCTCACTAATTATTCCAAACAATTCATCACGAATAAAAACAATATCAACAACCCCCAAAACTAATGGGTCGGGATATCAGGTTTATAACTCACTGCAATAGCATTTAAGATTTGATTGCTTTGGAATTTGATTAGTTCATGTTAAATTACACAAATGACACAGTCTGAAAGGAAATGCCAATGGAAATTGATGCCAAGGTCTGTTACTGCTTTCATGTTAGCAAAAGGAAAATTCTAAGCTTCATCCGTCATGAAAAACCCAAAGTTGCAAGCATGATTTCTGAATGTGGTGGTGCGGGAAGTGGATGTGGATGGTGCGTTCCTTTTTTAAAACAAATACATGCGCAATGCCTCGAAAGTGGCACTGCCAACTTGGAGATTTTACACACGGATGATTACGCCAAAGGTAGAGAAGCGTATATCAAAGCAGGAAAAGGAAAACCTCCCTCTGGCCAAAATAATCCTTGATTAATTGCATTTACCTTTGCCGTTTCATTTATTTTCAGTTATTCTTTTTCTATTACTCTTCCCTGTTTCCAAAGGAGCCTGTCATGAGCGATTCATTATCCAAAAATCTGGAATCAAATCCACTTAACCGAAGAGACTTTATCAAAAGTGTTTCCGCTATTGGAGTTGCAACCGCGGCATCAGGTGCACAATTCGCAAAGGCGGCAATCGATACCTCTAAACCCGCGGAAACTGCTGTAAAAGGCCTTTATGAATCATTGACCGATTCCCAAAGAAAAGAAATTTGCTTCGATTGGGACCATAAGGATCCAAACAGGGGATTACTGAGAACATTTGTCTCAAATAACTGGCAGATTACAAAGCCCCAAATTCGCAGTGAATACTATTCAAAAAAACAACAAGATATCATCCATGATATTTTCAAAGGACTGGTCAACCCTGAGTGGTATTCCAAGTTCCTCAAACAGCTTAAGGATGATACCAACGGCAAAGAATGGGGTGCAGACCAAAGTATTGCAATTTTTGGCAAACCAGGTTCAGGCAAATTTGAGTTTGTCCTGACTGGAAGGCACATGACACTCCGCGCGGATGGTAATTCCGAGGAGAGTGTGGCCTTTGGCGGTCCTATTTTCTACGGACATGCCGCTGATACCTTTAACGAGGGTCCCGACCACAAGGGTAATATTTTCTGGCCACAGGCACTCAAGGCAAACAAAGTGTATCAACTTCTAAGCGATGACCAGAAAAAAATCGCATTGATTGAAAAAGCACCCGCGGAGTCTGCTGTTGAATTCAAAGGCAAGGACGGTAAATTTTCCGGAATACCTGTCAATAAACTCGATGCCTCACAGAAAAAAGAACTTCAAGGTGTTCTCAGCGGTTTGATTGAACCATTCCGGATGGATGACCAAAACGAGGCAATGGCCTGCCTTGAAAAACAAGGGGGGTTGGATAGTTGCAACCTCAGCTTTTACAAACAAGGTGATATCGGAAAAGATGGCGTGTGGGACAACTGGCGCCTTGAAGGACCTTCTTTTGTATGGTATTTCCGTGGTAGCCCCCATGTTCATGTATGGGTAAATGTGGCTGATAATTCATCCATAAAGCTCAATGCCAAAGGTTAATAACAGGGCTTAACGCAATATCATTGGGATTTTCCCCGGTTTAGATTGCAATATTTCCGGAGGTATTGAGATATCCGGTATTGTCACCAGGTGAATTCTGGCCAGGTCCCTGACCATTAAGGGGAAGTCTGGCCATTTTCCCTCAATAGCAAGTAACTTGGTTTTTTCATCTTCCTGCAGCATTGGAATCAATTCATTCTCCACCACAGTTCTTGCTTCATCTGGGAAGTCCACAAGTTTGCATGCCCCAAATTCAAAGTTAAATGCCGGATCATTTTTTCGAATAATTTCAGTCACAGTCCTGGCAAACCCTGGCCATTTTTTCTCCGCGCGGGTCAAATCAGCCTGCTTGTACAACCCTGATTGTTTCAGACTTTTCAAGCGGGACGAAACATCACTTGGAAGATCTTTCATAGTCAGGTATTTCACCCCCAGCCTGCCGAGCGGGATAGGTGGATTTTCTTCCGCAATCTCCACCACCATTTTCACATATGCGCCCTTCTTGCCCTCAA
>SYCV01000110.1 GCA_005786805.1 Planctomycetia bacterium
GTCATTCAATCTGATGGAACTTTTCGCATCAACACTGAAGGTCCTAATGATGGTGTACTTCCTGGTCTTTATAACATCGCAATTGTAGAACATCGACCAGCCCCTGAGGGATCAACGAGGTTGGCAAAGCAATACTTGCCAGATAGGTTCTATTCTTTCATGACTTCGGGGCTTACCGTTAATGTGACAAGTGGCACAAATTCTCCTGTCATCACCGTGGAACAATTCTCCAGTGCAAGGTAAACAGTACAGGATGAATACCTGAACATGTAAGTCTTTCATCATGTGGATCATGCAAGGGCATTAGTCAGGATATTCCAAAGACATTACAACGAGGAGAAATCACATAGCAGTTTGGGATATAAGATGCCTCACGAAATATCATCAGAGTATGACCTAGATATAGCCAATCGTTCCTCTTGGAAAACAAAAAACCTTGGAATTGGGTCGCTTAGGGGAAAATTACTTAATCCTAGGTTCGGAACAAGTGTTTCCAAACTTTTGGAAACCATTCGATCAAGAAAATGATCAGGAATACATCAATTGTTGCCACGGAATAATCCGTGGCCAAAAAATGGATGGAAAAACAATAAAATACTTAAGATCACGGTGGACCTAAAAATGGGGACTAGACACTTCAAGCTTAATTTAAGAATGGAGTTGTTTCAAAAAGCACCTTAAGGATAAACATGAGTAATTTCCTTTGATCAAAATATACACGAAATTGACATTCTCATTTATTATAGTCCTTCTGATTTCGCGGAATTCAGGATTACATGCAGCGGAATTGAAGTTGGCAACAATTTTTTCTGATCACATGGTTTTGCAATGCGACAAACCACTAACTGTTTGGGGTTGGGCTGATCCTGATGAGTCAGTGACTGTTTCTTTTGGTGGTCAATCAAAGTCAGTCATCACATCTGTCAATGGTAAATGGTTCTTAAAGCTCGATCCCAGTAAAGCTTCCGCAAAACCCCAGGAACTCATCGCCCGTGGAAAAGAAGGGCGGAAGGTTATCGTTAAGGATGTGCTGGTGGGCGAAGTTTGGTTTGGTTCCGGCCAGTCAAATATGGCCATGGCTGTCGGTTCAGCGAATAACTTCGAGGCGGAAAAGGCCGCCGCAAACCTCCCCCTCATCCGTTATTACAGTGAAGCCTCCCTTCCCGCGGACAAGCCTCAAGCGGAAGGTAAAGGCAAATGGGAAATATGCTCTCCGGAGAGTGTTCGCCGCTTTTCTGCGACACTTTATTTTTTCGGTCGCGAGATTCATCGTGAAGTTGGTGTTCCTGTTGGCTTGGTTACCGCCTCAGCAGGTGCGACTCATATAGAATCCTGGCTATCTGCAGAAGTGCAGTCTTCGGATCCTGATACCAAGGCGGAATATGAAGCTCAGTTGAAAGCTTGGGTTGGATTTGATGAAGCTAAGTTCAAGGCTGACTACGAGAAAAAGCTTGCAGCATGGAAGTTCGCATTCTCGATGGGTAAATCCTCCGAAAAAGACAAGCCCAGCGACCCAGACCGCATGATTGCTCACATAAAAGGGAAGGGAGGCCCCTCCGGACTTTTCAATGCCCGAGTATTCAATCTCGCTCCATTTACCCTCCGTGGTATTATTTGGTATCAGGGCGAAAGCAATTCGGGCTTACCTGGCCCCAATCAAAAACATCTCTATCACAAACAACTTTCCTTGTTGGTCACAAGTTGGCGTGAACTTTGGGGTGATGAATTACCCTTTGCCTGGGTACAACTACCGAACTTCACCGCTCCCGGAGAAGGTTGGCCACGCATTCGCGAAGCGATGCTGAAGACTCTTGAACTGCCCAAGACTGGCATGGCTATAACTATTGATATTGGTGATGAAAAAGACATTCATCCGAAGAACAAACAGGAGGTTGGCAAGCGGCTTTCCTATTGGGCGCTCGGCACAGTTTACGGTAAAAAAGTTCCTGCTATCAGCGGTCCGCTGCCTACTGGTTCCACCATCAGCGGTAATTCTATCACTGTTTATTTTAAACATACTAATGGCGGACTTAAATCTATCAATGGTGGGCCCCTTGCTGGTTTTCAAATTGCCGGTGCAGACCAGCAATGGAAGCCTGCTGTAGTAGAGATCAAAGGTGATTCCGTTGTTGTAACCAGCCCATTGGTCGCGCAACCTGTATCTGTTCGGTATGCATGGAAAGACTTACCAGACTGCAGTCTTGCCAATGGTGCGGGATTGCCTGCCTCACCTTTTCGCACTGATGACTGGCCAGTTCCACAAGTGAAGAAATAAAAACCCAAACATTTTTAGTGAACCAATCTCTTTGATTTTTCTCCTTTAATGCCATTTTCTTAAGAGACGCATTTGGATGCGATTCAGATCAGTTTATTTGTTTCTTGTTAAAGGGTTTTATAGGGCAAGCCCAGACATTGCCCACGAATCCCAAATAATGGCTGTTAAATGCAATAAGGAAGAGCCTTAAAAGCAAATCCTTATTGTGTTTAGAATCGCCTGATGGCAATTAAAAATGGATTTTAGCTGATTCGATGGGCGTGGTTATTTTTTAGACCAGAATTTTAAAGAGCCACCTGTGGGAGTCGGACCCACGACCTACGCTTTACGAAAGCGTCGCTCTACCAACTGAGCTAAGGCGGCATCAGTTTTTGAGTGTAAATTAGAAAAGCCTTTCAAGCAAGAGTGCTTGAAAGACTTTTCTGGTTCAACCCAACCGCTACTTCTCTTTTTTCTCTTCAGGTTCAGCTTTTTTTTGTTCTTCCTTGGGTTGTTCCTCTTTGTTAATAGGCGCTGCACCCTTGGGATTTGGTTTAGTAGTGAATACCGGATTGGGATTAGGACCCATTTCGTAATAATTTTTAGGTACGCGATAGCCAGACATTTCCAAATATTTTCGTAAATCTACGCTCGAAACACCATTTTCCTTGGCTGCCTGCCGCATATCATTGATTGATTTCGTAAGTTGGGTCATTTTTTCATTAATGATACCTCGGGGTGCTTTCACTGAATCAATCCCATCCCCAATAATGAGTAAATCAGTCTTTGGAGAAATTCCCGGTGTGTTCCTTATCTCCAAAGTGGCTGGGTCTAGATACGCATCAACCATGACACCTTGTCGTTCCAATTGAGCAATTAGTTCATAAATTTGGTCCTTGCCATCACCGGTCAAATCAACAATTCCCATGATGGCGATTCTTTTTCTGGAATTGGGATTCCAAGTGGGATTGAAAATGACATCCCCTTTGAGGATTGGATCCTTGTTTGTGTCTTTCACTGTCAATATCTTGCATTGGGACATATGCTCCCCAACGATATTTATAACTTCCAAAGAACCTTTTATTTCAGGCAAAGGCCTACCATCAGGGCCAATACCATGAATGCTAAAAGTGTCCTGTGGGTTAACCCTGTCTGCAAATCCAACATTGATGTAAGGCAAGCTACCAGTGCGATCAATGCTGATGATTTTGTAATCAGGCCTTATATTTTTTCCAATGTCATTGCCTTTGGTCTTGGTAAGCACAAGTTGGTCGGCAAGTGCGGTAATTTCCAAATCCTTATCCCTCGTTTTTTTCTCGAGCTTGGCAATTTTTTCAGTAAGTTCTTCAACTTCCTTGCTTCGTTCAGTTTTTTCTAGTGTCAGCGCCTTGGCTAAGTCATCTTTTTGTTTTCGAAGTTGGTCCCGAAGGCTAGCAAAGTCTGCGAATTCTTTTTTGGAGGTGTCAGTGAGTCCCGCAAATTTCTTATTGATATCAGCTTTAAAAGCGGCGAATTCATCCAAGGCTTTTTTCTCGGCATCCTGGGCCTCTTTCTTCTCCATTTCCAATTTGTCAAATCTTTCTTTCAAAGCCACATATCTTTTGGATTGTGCAAGGGCGATTTCATCAAAAGTATTACTTGGTTTTTTTGTGGCCTTGTCAAATTTCAAAGTCAGGTCTTTTTCGGCTGCATCTTTGAAAACCATTTTTTCAAGCATTTCCATCCTGGTTTTGACAAGCTTTAATTCTTCCTTATTTGGATCATATTTTGCATCCTTAGGCAGTATTGTATCATTATCAGCCTTTTCACGTAAACCTTCGTATAATTCCAAGTCTTCGGGTTTAAATCCATTAACGGTAGATATATAAGTCCAATACAACATGGATTGAAATCGATAAAAGTCGATTAATTTAGTTTCGTTTTTAAGGTTGGTGTCGGATTTTTCCTTGTCGGCTCGAAGGGTTTCCTGCTCAGAAAAACCAAAATAAGTGGACACACCAAGACCAATTGTTGCAAGAATGAAAAAAACTAAAGTGACGACTAATCCCTGTTTAGATTCGCCCTTGGGTGAACTACTTCGACTAATCGCTTTTGCAGCCATGATCCATCACCTTGCTACGAAGAGAACATTTTAAAACCTTTAACATCACCTATTTGATTGTAAATCATAAGTAAGACTAGTCAATTATTGGTAACAAGTGTTGTAGAAATCAATGGCGTTTTTTCCTGCAAAGAAGGATAAATCAGCTTTGAATCAACTTTAATTCAATTGAAAACCGCATATTGGTTGGCTGGGTTATTGATAAGGTTTTGACTATTTTTGCAAGTTATTCCTAGGATTAACTGCCCATCCTTTATAAATTGCAGAAATAACCTTTTTTCATTAAAGAAAGTAAAAGTTCAATCATGGGAAATAATCCTGAAGTCATGTACCTGGTTGATTCAATGTCGTTGATCTTTCAGGTTTTTCATGCGATCCCAAACATGACCAGTCCGACTGGAGTTCCTACCAACGCGATTTATGGGTTTACCCGTGACATGATGTTTCTACGCGATAAGAAACCCGATTACATCATTTGCGGATGGGATAGACCAGAACCCACTTTCAGAAATATCATTTTTTCCGAATACAAGGCGCATCGCGATGAACCTTCGCCGGATTTGGTGATGCAACTTCCCATGATCCAAGGGGTTTTGGATGCACTTAATATTCCCTTGGTTAGCATGGTTGGTTTTGAAGCAGATGATATTCTCGCAAGCATAGCTGAAAAAGCAAAATCCCGGGGCATCAAGGTTTTTCTTGTGACTTCTGACAAGGATTGCAGACAGTTGATTGATGATAATGTCTCCCTTTTTAATATTCGGAAGCAAATTGAATATGGACGGGATGAGTTGCTTGCTGATTGGGGGGTTTCTCCCAATCAAGTTGTTGATCTTCAGACATTGGTTGGAGACACGGCAGACAATGTTCCCGGTGCGGTTGGAATCGGAATAAAAACAGCTTCCAGCCTTCTCCAGCAATTTGGAACGATTGAAAATATCTACTCAAACATCGAAAAAATTAGTGGTGCAAAGAAAAAGGAAAATCTCGAAACATTCAGGGAAAAAGTTCCATTGGTTCGAAAACTCGTGACCTTGGATCGAAATGTACCCATGGATGTTGATTTTGATAAATGGCGATTAAGAGAGGTGGACCGGGAAAAATCAATCGCATTATTTCGTCAAATGGGTTTTCGTGGAATGTTGGCACAAATGGAAAAATTGTCCCCAGATGGACTTGGACTTTCCCAAAAACCAGTGGCCCCATCCTTGTTTAATCAAAATGAGAAACATATTCATCCTGAGATCCCCACTTTTTCTAGTCCTTGCTCAAGGCTTTCAATTGAGCAGCCATTACAATTATGCGGGCAGGGTGATTGGCGGCATGAATATACTCTGGTTGATAACAATGCTGATTTTGAGCTTTTTTTGGATAAGCTTTCTCGATGTGATAAATTCGCGTTCGATACCGAGACTACCGGTCTTGATCCTTTTAACTCGAAGCTTGCGGGAATTTCGTTTTCCTTGGCTAAAGGCTCGGCTTTTTATGTTGCAATCAGGGTTCCCGATGGTCGGCCCCATCTTGAAGAGGCTTTGGTGCTTGAAAAACTCCGCCCTGTTTTTGGCAACAAGGGTATTCGCAAGGTCAATCAAAATATCAAATTCGATATCCTCGTGTTACTTGTCAACGGCGTATCCATTAATGGCGTGTCCGGGGATAGTATGATTGCAGATTATTTGTTGCATTCAGGTGAACGAAGTCATGGCTTGGATGATTTGTCCAAGCGATATTTGAATCATGAAATGATACCGATCATTGACTTGATCGGGGTTAAGGGGAAAAACAAGCCGCAAAAACTCATGAGTGAAGTTGATCCCCAGTTGGTCGCTCTTTATGCCTGCGAAGATTCGGATGCTGCCTTGCAACTTTCTGACCTTCTCGAAGATGAGATTCGAAAAACGGTGGTTGATGGAACAAAAGACAAGCTTATAAGCCTTTATGAAAAGCTTGAAATTCCATTGATAAGCGTGCTTGCAAGGATGCAATATCGAGGGATTTGCGTTGATGTGAAGTTTCTTAAGGAACTTAGTGTTGAGATGGGGCTGGAATTGGAAAAAGTTGAAAAAGATATTTATCAACTTGCAGGCAAAACCTTTCAAATTGGCTCGCTTCCTCAACTTCGAGAAGTCCTTTATGAAGATTTGAATCTACCAATGATAAAGAAAACAGGTGTTTCCAAAGAGGCAAGCACAGACCAAGAAACTTTGGAAAAGCTGGCCATCCTTGATCACCCGGGCGCCGCCTTGCCTAGAAAGATTTTGGAATACAGACAGCTTTCCAAGTTGAAAAGCACTTATGTTGATGCGATTCCGGAGCTTGTGCAACCATCTACAGGAAGGGTGCATGCGGCTTTCAATCAAACGGTGACTGCGACTGGCAGATTGTCATCCAGCAACCCTAACCTTCAGAACATTCCTGTTCGTAAAGAGATGGGCCAGCAAATAAGAAAAGCATTTTTACCCAAGGAGGGATGGGTATTGGTTTCGGCGGATTATTCGCAGATTGAACTCAGGCTAATGGCGCATTTTTGTGGTGATGAAAACATGATCAGGGCTTTCGAGCAGGAAAAAGATATTCATTCCCAAGTGGCTGCTGAGATTTTTTCAATTCCTGAGACGATGGTTTCGCCTGACATGAGAAGAACCGCCAAGACTGTGAACTTTGGGATCATTTACGGCATAAGCGCCCACGGACTGGCTCAAAGGTTGGAGATAGACAGACATGAGGCCTCAAAGTTCATCGATGCATATTTTGCCCGCTATCCCAAGGTTCTAAAATATCAGGATCAATTGCTCGCCAAGTGCAGGAATACCGGATATGTAACGACGATTCTTGGCAGAAGAAGGCGGATTGATGGTATTCGTGACCGTTCGACCTACCAGCAGCGCAACCAGCCTGAGCGTGAGGCGATAAATATGGAGATTCAAGGTTCCGCAGCCGATCTCATCAAATTGGCGATGATCGGGGTTGATCAAGCATTGGCTGATGAAAAACTTGAAGGCCGGCTTTTGCTTCAGATCCATGATGAGCTCGTTATCGAATGCCCCGAGAGCGAAATTGGTGCTGTGAAAACTATTTTGAAAAAAGAGATGTCTGAGAAGCCTGGAGCGATTTTGAATTTAAAAGTCCCCATCACGGTGGAAGTTTCCGCGGGCGAAAACTGGCTTGCGCAGGAAGAGGTCAAATGAATTCCAAGTTGTTAAATAAACCTGTGATTGGGGTTGTTGGCGGAATAGGGAGTGGCAAAAGTGAAGTTGCAAGAATGTTTGCCCGTTGCGGAGGAGATCTTTTTGATGCTGATTCTGAAGTTCATGGTTTGTTAAAAGATGAAGCGGTGAAATTGCAGATAAAAAACTGCTTTGGGGAGGCGATATTTGATTTGCAAGGCGAAATAGATAGAAGAGAACTTGCTAAAATTGTATTTGGTGAAACTAAAAGCAGGGAACTACTAGAATCGATATTGCACCCTTTGATATTAAGGAATGCTGAGCAAAAAATTAAAATTTTTAAGGAATTCTCGAAATTTTCATTTTTGGTGATGGATATACCTCTAATAATTGAGAAGGGATGGTCAAAACTTTGTTCCTTTCTCATTTTTGTTGATTGTGACCGCACACAAAGGCTCAGACGTTGCGAAAAACGAGGCTGGACTGAATCAGAATGGGAAAAACGTGAAAATTCACAGATGCCCTTGACGAAAAAGGCATTATTTTGCGAATATAGAATAGATAATTCGGGTGATTTGGCGTATACTAATAAACAAGTCCTAGATTTAATTGAGAAATTGAACCTGCCTTGTCATAAGACTCTGTAATAGGATGTTGAAAGTTTGAAGCATATGTAATATCTAGACATAGTCGTCTATTCTGGAACATGGAATTTTCAGTAATAAATAGATGGTTGCCCGCTCCATTTGCAGATCTGAATTAATTAGCGGGATATTTTCTGTGCCTTTGTTTTCTGGTTTTTTTCACATCTCAACCAGGATTTATTTGGCCAGATAGGAGATTTTGTGATGGCGGAGGCCAAGGGAAAAAAAGATAGTTCTGTTAGCAAGCCCAAAACACGCAGCAAGTCTGTTTCCAGCAAAGCAGCCAAGGTTTCTGAAGTTGCAGAATCTGGAATTGTTAACCAAACTGGGTTGGAACCTGTAATAGATCAGCCGTCAATTTCGTCTGCAAAGGCAACAAATTCCCCAGAAACTGGTAATGATGATGACCTTGTTTTTACCCCCAGGAAAAAAAACATTGTAAAGCCCAAGGTCTCTGCAGATCATGAAAATAATGTGAAGGAAGGGGCTCAGTATGCTTCTCCTTTGTCGCCCCCGGTTGTCGCGGAGGTTATTCAACCTGAAGGTCCTGGTTCAAAAGAATTGACCGGTTACACTGCGAGCACCGAGGAATTGTCTGGGGGAAATATTCAAACTGAAGTCCCCATGGTTAAAGAGGAATCCAGGTCAAAAGGTTATGATGAGGAAGTTAACAGTCGATATGAGGAGATAAAAAAAGGTGGCAGTCATTTGACCGATTTGCAGCAAAAATCCCTGCAAGAATTGGTTGAGATAGCCAAGGATGTTGGTATCAAGGAAACCGAGGGGTTGTCCAAGCAAAATCTGGTTTTCCTGATTATCAAGGAACGCGTCAAGCAAAATGGATTGATGCTTGGCGAGGGCACATTGGAAATTCTTCCAGATGGTTTTGGTTTTCTTAGAAGTCCTGATTACAACTATCTCCCTTGTGTTGATGATATTTATATTTCGCCTTCCCAGATTCGAAGATTTGGCCTTCGTACTGGTACGATTGTTTCCGGACAAATTCGTCCTCCCAAGGAAAATGAAAAGTATTTCGCCCTTTTGCGGGTCGAGGCGATCAACTACGGTGATCCTTCCCTACTGAATCAAAAGGTGATGTTTGAGGATTTGACACCCCTTCATCCCAATGAAAGATTGAAGCTTGAAACCGAACCTTCCGAGGTTTGCGGCAGGGTGATCGATCTTGTGGCGCCCATAGGCAAGGGGCAACGCGGTCTTATTGTTGCACCTCCCCGGACCGGTAAAACCATCCTGTTGCAGAAAATAGCCAACGGCGTCCTCAAGAATCATCCTGAATGTTATGTGATTATCCTGCTGATTGATGAGCGGCCTGAGGAAGTCACGGAAATGGAGCGCATGGTCAAGGGTGTTAACACGGAGGTTATCAGTTCCACATTTGATGAACCTGCGACACGCCATGTGCAGGTTTGCGAGATGGTCATTGAAAAAGCCAAGCGCATGGTCGAGTATGGTACTGATGTCGTGATTCTGCTTGATTCAATCACAAGGCTTGCGCGTGCCTACAACACGGAGATGCCGAGTTCAGGGAAAATACTTTCTGGTGGTATTGATGCGAATGCTATGCAGAAGCCCAAGAGGTTTTTTGGGGCTGCCCGTAACATTGAGGAAGGTGGAAGTTTGACAATCATCGCCACCGCTCTTGTGGATACCGGTTCTAGGATGGACGAGGTTATTTTTGAGGAGTTTAAGGGCACAGGCAATATGGAAGTGCACCTAGAAAGGAAGCTGGTTGATCGGAGGGTATGGCCCGCGATTGATATCAACAGTTCTGGAACTCGCAAGGAAGATTTATTGCTTGATGAGGATGAATTGAGGAAGGTTTATGTGTTGCGAAGGGTCCTTAGCGACATGAATCCCGTCGAGGCGATGGAGTTATTGCTCAATCGCATGGCCAAAACCAAGACTAATCATGATTTTCTCAATAGCATGAATCTTTAGAGGCATGATAACCGACTTTAATTCATAAGGGACAAGTTATGAGTTTCAATGTTGTTGAAGGCCATTTTAATTCTGGTAATCATGCTTTTGCGATTGTTGCCGCAAGGTTTAATCATTCAATTGTGGATCGGCTTGTGGACGGTTCCCTGGATGGGCTTCGAAGGAACGGTGTTGCGGACAAAAACATCACCTTGGTGCGTGTCCCAGGATCGTACGAAATACCATTAATCGCCAGCAAGCTTGCAAAATCTGGCAAGTATTCAGCGATAATTTGTCTTGGGGCGGTGATAAAGGGTGAGACAGACCATTATGATCATGTTGCCGGTGCAAGTACTAATGGTATTGCTGGGATTTCGGTTGAGACAGGAGTGCCGGTTATTTTTGGCGTTCTAACCTGTGACACTTTGGAACAGGCGATTAATCGTGCCGGAGCCAAGGCTGGAAACAAAGGTTTCGAGGCCGCTCTCACAGCAATTGAAATGGCGGATCTCGTTTCCAAGCTATCAAAATAATGAAAATTTAAATTTATGATATATCGAAGATCAAAAGCGCGCGAAGTGGCGTTGCAGCTTCTTTACAGGGTTGATTTGAATCCCTCCATGACTAAAGAGCAGGTGGCCGATTTTATAACCAATCGCATCAACGATCAGGCGAGCAGGGATTTTGCTCTTCTGCTTTACCAGCAGACAATGCGGAATCTTTCAGGCATTGATGAGATGCTCGTGAAATCTGCGGAAAATTGGCGATTGCCTAGAATGGCTGCTGTGGACCGGAACCTTCTTAGGCTGGGGGTTTTTGAGCTTAGCCACCAGAAAGACACCCCTTCCGAGGTTGTCATGAACGAATCGATTGAGCTTGCCAAAAGATTTGGAACGGCTGAGTCGCCTTCGTTTATAAATGGTATACTTGATAAAATTTGTTCCACTGAGCGCCCAAAGCCTGAAAATGCCTAAAGGTCAGCCTTTCACCTCATTGTGCCAGTCACTTTTTAAAAACGCCTCACACAGGCGTGTTGACCTTCATATTCATTCGACTTTTAGTGATGGATTATGGGACCCGGGTTTGGTTTATTCTTCCGCTTGCAAATTAGGACTGGAAGCTATTTCGATAACTGATCATGACACTGTTGCCGCCTACGATTCACAGCCATCGAGGGATCGTTGTGAAATAATCACCGGGGTTGAAATAACTTGCCTTTTTAATGGCAAAGTATACCATTTGTTGGGGTATATGATGGACCCGTTGAATGCGGAATTGCGGGATGGGTTGGCCAGGAACAGAGTGATTAGAAAAGCAAGATTTTTGAAAATGATTGGGTTCATGCAGGGCAGGGTGAATGACCCCGGGGCGGTTATGGATAACCTTGAAATTCAATTGAAAAACCCTGAATACGCTCTTGGAAGCCGTCATTTGGCCCAGGCTCTTGTTGATCAAAAAAAGGCGCATTCCATACAAAACGCTTATTGGAAACATTTGAGGTTTTTTCAGGATGATAACCATGGTTGGTTGACCATGGAAAATGCATGTGAATTGCTTCACAATGCCGGAGGGGTTTCGGTGTTAGCTCACCCGCCTGAAAATATTACTCTGGCAGATCTGGTACTTTTTAAGAATGCAGGAGTTGATGGTGTTGAGGTTGAGTATCCAGGCTTCAAAATGAATAGGCGAAAACAGTTGAGGGAATGGGCCGCCAAGTTGGATCTTTGCACGGGGGGAGGCAGTGATTCTCATGGCTTACCACCGCGTTCAATTGGTTCTTCCTCCATCACCATTCTTGATCTTGAAAAAATCAAACTTCGATCAGAAGGCTACCGTCCATGTTCCGTGCTCTCCTAGACAAACTAAAGCTTGGCCTCACTAAAACAAGGAATCTCTTCGCGGGAGTCGCGGGGCTTTTTCGATTGAAGGGCAGGGTGGATCACGATTTCTTGAAGGAATTGGAAAAAAAGCTCTATCTTGCGGATGTTGGTTCCGCAGCAACCGCCGGACTGGTTGACCGGATGAAAAATGCCTTTTTGGACAAAGAAATCGACAAAGACACGGAATTGTTTGTTCGCGATTACCTGTCCGGGTTATTGCAGATTGAAGGTGGTCGCGAAATCAAGACTAACACGGATGGCCCTACTGTCATCATGATTGCTGGAGTCAATGGCTCCGGCAAGACCACATCGATTGCAAAACTAGCGGGATACCTGAGTCGGGATGGTAAAAAGGTTTTGGTTGCCGCTTGCGATACCTTTAGGGCTGCCGCGATCGACCAGTTGGGGATTTGGGCCGAAAGACTAGGCGTTGACATTGTCAAAGGCCTTCCGGGTAGTGACCCCGCAAGCGTTGCCCATGATGCTTGTGACAAAGCAAAGGCTCGAGGCTTTGATTTTGTGATTGTTGATACCGCGGGCAGGTTGCACACCCAAACCCATCTTATGCGTGAGCTTGAGAAAATTCACCGGGTTACAAGCAAGGTTATTCCCGGTTCACCACATGAGGTGCTTTTGGTTTTGGATGCGACAACAGGGCAGAATGCGGTTCTGCAGGCCGAGAACTTTCAAAAAGCTGTTCATTGCACAGGGATTATTCTCACCAAGTTGGATGGCACCGCAAAAGGTGGAGCTATCTTCAGTATCAAGCAGCGTCTAAATATCCCGGTTAAATTTATCGGTGTTGGCGAAAAAATAGAGGACCTTGAACCTTTTGATCCAGCTTCCTTTGTTGAGGCATTGTTTACTTCATGAGTGGAACCGATCTTGTGACTGGTGGCGCTGGATTTGTTGGCTCCCATTTGGTGGAGGCGCTTGTCAAAAAAGGACGCAAGGTTCGGGTTCTTGATGATCTTAGCACTGGTATGATTTGTAATCTTGATCCCATAAAATCCAATGTGGAGTTTTTTCAGGGATCCATCTTGAATGATGCTGATATAAACATGGCCACACGAGGGGTGGAAAATGTTTATCATCTGGCCGCTGTTGCAAGTGTGCAGAAAAGCATGGAAATGCCCCTGTTTAGCCATGATGTTTGTGCGACTGGCACTTTGAAAGTGCTTCAAGCCGCTAAATTGAATCAGTGTAGAAGGCTTATTTTTGCAGCCAGCAGTAGTGCCTATGGTAATACGGGAGATGTCGCGCTGGATGAAGCCACCAAACTTGATCCTCTCTCACCATATGCATCCTCGAAACTGGCTGGTGAATATCATGCGATTGCCTATGCGAGGGCCATGGGATTGGAGACTGTGAGGCTTAGGTTTTTTAATATTTTTGGTCCCAAACAGCGGGGCGATAGTCCGTATTCAGGTGTTATTGCTATATTTGCTGATGCTTTTAGAAAAGGTAATGCTCCCACTATCTTTGGTGATGGTATGCAATCAAGGGACTTTATTTTTGTGTTAGATGCTGTTCAAGCTTTATTGCTCGCTGGAGAAAAATCTGGGATATCTGGTGAGGTTTTTAATGTTGGCACTGGAAAATCTACCTCACTTTTAGATTTGGCCTCTTATTTCCAGTCAATCACAGGGAAGATTTTAGCTCCCAAGCATCTGCCTCCGCGCAGTGGTGATATCAGGCATTCACTTGCTGATATCTCTAAGGCCCGCAAGGTTCTTGGATTTGATCCCAAGTTTGATGTGCTTACCGGGCTCAAGCATCTTGTCTAGTCTTCAATCCTTATCTAAGTTCTGCCGATTTTCATTTTATCTGCCTTGCACTTGACATTTTTTTGAATCACGGGCATTAGGAACTGTCTTTTGAATTAAAATTAATGTTTATTTGAAAGCTGATCATGAGCCAATTGAAATACCTTTGGGTAATAAAAAAACTAGCTCCAGTATCCTTGATGGCGGGGGCAATTGTTTTTGCGGGGTGTGCCACGGGACCACTGCTTGAAAACCCTGCGGTTGTGAGGCCAGAACTTGAAACCACTAGTGAGAACCCTGTTTATGTGCCTTTAGGCCCTGCTTCTTACGGGGTGGTTTTTGAAAAATGCATGGATGTTGTTGATGACTTTTTTGAGGTGTCTTATTCCAACCGTTATGATGGAAGAATTGAAACTTTTCCTTCGATTGCACCTGGGATTGGTCAACCTTGGAAACCTGGTAGTCCGGATTTTAGACAGCGATTTCTTGCCACTTGCCAGTCAATCAGGCATCGTGCGATTGTTACTATCCAGCCCGCTGACGATGGTGGTTTCTTTGTGGATATCAAGGTTTTCAAGGAGCTTGAGGATCTTGAGAGGCCTGTGAGACAAACCGCTGGTTCCGCCACTTTCAGGAGTGATAATACCGTTGAGCGTCAGTTTGAAGTGATTGATGATGCTGTTTTCGCTTCCAACTGGATTCCGATAGGCAGAGATAATCATATCGAGCAGATCATGCTTCAAAGAATCGCCAAGTTCAAAACTGCTGTGCCTATCAACAGGAAGTTTTAATAACTTTTATAAAAGTTATCAGGCTGCGATTGATTCCGGATTCAATGGTAATTTGATTATAAAAGTGGTTCCTTTGCCAACCGCGCTTTCAACGCGCATTCTTCCGCAATGATCATCAATTATCTGCCTGCAAACGCTTAGTCCAAGGCCGGTTCCACCCTGCCCGGATTGATCCGGGTTTTTGGTGGTGAAAAATGGATCGAATATTTTTCGAAGATTTTGTGGTGCTATTCCTTTCCCGGAATCAGCCACTGAGATTTCCGCGATGTTCATTTCTTGGTTGGTTTTAAGGCTGATTTTTATTTCTCCACCTTGCTCCATTGCCTGCCTTGAGTTGATGATCAAGTTAAGTAGAACTTGTTCAATCTGTGAAGCTATTACTGGGACTTTTGGTTTGTCTATGTAAGTTTTGGTTAATTTAATTTGGTGTTTGTGAAGGTCTTTTTCGGTTAAGACAAGTACTTCGTCAATCAATGTCGCAAGATCTGTTGGTTCTTTTTTAAGATTTCCTTTTCTTGCGTAGCCTAGCATTGAGCTAACTATAACCGCGGCTTTTTGCCCGCCTTTTAATATTTTTTCCAATGCTTGTTTGCGGTTTTCGTCATTATCGGTGCGTTGGGCCATTTTTGTGTAATTGATAATCGTTGTAAGCACATTATTAAATTCATGGGCGACACTGCTTGCAATAGCCCCGACACTGCTTAATTTTTGAGCCTCAAAAAGCTGATGTTTTAGGGCGTTGGTTTCCGAAGTGATGTCAACTAATTCTTCACCTAGCATCCTTGCAAGCTCCTTCATTAAATTGCAAACAGGAAAAAATTCCCATTGACATGAGAATTATCGGCCTCAAAATTTTTCTTCTTGAACGGAAGTTCATTCAGATAAACGATTTACGACAACTGATATTCAAATATGGAGCAAATGGGTCCAGTTGGATGGCGAGGTAAATGATTGTGATAAAGTAAACTGGTTAACCGATGAGAAATGGGAGGCTGTATTTTGATTTTTTAATTCATTTTTACGCCATCAAAGTTTACATAATCTTCCCGAGTTGTTTGGTTGGTGAAATTTGAAGGTGATCACAATCGCAATGATTCGCATGTTGGAATTATGATTGAATTACTTATAATTTTCTTAATGATGTCCTCGTAGCTTAATTGGATAGAGCGTTGGCCTCCGAAGCCGAAGGTTACAGGTTCGACTCCTGTCGAGGACACTTTTTTCATTTCAATTAAGATATTGGTTTTTGATAACGAATCATCTTCACACGAATTAAGTTAGTTAAATCATAAAACTTGCATATTCATCTAGGAAAAATTTTACTTATAGATTCATATATTTTTAGATGCTTTCATTAATCAATTATTCGGGGTCCACATGATTTTGTTTCTACCCAAATTATTTGATGAACTTCGTTGCATGCAACTAAACCAAGTAGCCTTGAATTTTCGAAATAATCAATCATTGAATTATGAAGGAAATGATCCTCACTATGGAAATTCGTTTGGGTTGGCACGAATTCCTGAATTCGAAAAAGTACTTCTTGCCCTTACGCCTTTAATTAAGAAAAAAACCGGGTGGGACAATATAATCCCTGAAAATTCTTATACCAGGATTTATTTTAATGGTTCTGATCTTAAAAAGCATAAGGACCGACCCGGGCTGGATGTCACGCTAAGTGTATGCACCTACTCTGATATAAACAAATCCTGGCCACTTTGGATTGAAGATGAAAACTCTAAGATCCATGAAATTGAGATTTTACCTGGAGATGGGGCGTTGATTTTAGGTACAAAATACACCCATTGGCGGGATCCTTTGGTGGTTGAAAAAGAACAAATGGTTATTCAATCTTTCTATCATTGGAAGTTTGCTTGATTTTGATGCCTCAAATTTAAGCCTCCTTAATTTGCAAACCCGAACATTTTTCTGCGCAAACCTCCCATCTTGCGCAAGCTGGATTCAATTTATTGTCAAAACAACTATAATCGTTACTTTTTATCAAGTAAATCCAGTTGTTTTGTCGATTTTATTAATGTGTTTACATCTTTTATAAATTCTAGGTTTTTGTAAGTAATGAAAATTCGAAGCAATACAATTAGAGAATTTTGTATGGTTTCGGTTTTATTCTTGCCTGGTTGCGTGTTGCTTCCACAAACAATTGAAAATCCTGCTCCTGTTGTTATCTCCCAAGATCAGAAAAGTCTTTCATCAGTTGTATTTAAAAATGAGCCGTTGGAAATTGTAGACAAAAAAATCGAAACACAAATCGTTGATGATGCTCCCGGTAAAATTCCGGCTTTTTCCACATTAAACACATTGGGGGTTGACGACTTGGTCCGTGAGGTTCTTGCGCGGAATCCAACTTTATCCGCGATGACGGCGGCATCAGAGGCCGCTTGGTCAAAATATCCGCAGGCGATTTCCTTGGAAGATCCGACCCTTGGTGGTTGGTTTGCACCAGGAACGATTGGATCAAATCAAGTTAATTTTGCATTGAGGGTGGAATACGCTCAGAAATTGCCCGGAAAAGGTAAGTTAAAACTTCGTGGGGACATGGCTCAGGCGGAAGCGAGTGCAACTGAAAAAGAAATCGAAGATGTAAGATTGCAATTGACCGAAGATGCAAAGAACGCATTTTTTGATTTTTATCTTGTTGATCGGGCGATTGAGGTAAATGAAAATTCCTTGCGGTTGTTATCCGAATTTAGACAGACTGCTGAAACACGATATCGCAATGGTCAGGTTCCCCATCAGGATGTCCTGCAGGCGGATGTTGAAATCAGTTTGCAAAAAGAAAGGTCCATAAGCCTTGGCCGGATGCGCAAAGTGGCACAGGCAAGAATAAATACCTTGATGCATTTGGAGCCGGATTTGAGTTTGCCGCCCACAATCAGGGATATTCCAGTCGAGCTTGAAAAAAGAAGTGGTGAGCAATTGCGAGATGATGCGCGTGCAAACAGGCCGGATTTGCGAGCCCTTGAGGACAAGATAAGGGGAGATGAGGCGGCGGTTCAACTTGCCAGGCGGGAATTCTCACCCGATTACGAAGCCCTTGCAGCTTATGACAATTTTTGGCAGGGCATGGACAAGCAAATGCAATATCAATTGGGTTTAAGGATGAATCTGCCATCTCAGCGTTCCCGAAGATACGCAGCTTTGGCTGAAGCCCAATCAAGATTGGCGCAAAGAAAAGCAGAAAGAAAAAAACTTGAGGACCAGATAAATTTTCAGGTTCAGGAGGCATTTGAGCAGTTGAATGAAAGCAATCAAATCCTTGATCTTTTCAAGAAGACGACTGTTCCATCAACACAGGCAAATGTACGCGAGGCCCAGGCCTCCTATATCGCGGGGAAAATACCATTTCTTACATTGGTGTCTGCCCAAAAGGAGATGTACCTAGCTCAAGAGAGGTTGTTTCAGGCACAGGCTGAATCATTGAGAAGAAAAGCGGCACTTGATCGTGTTACAGCAAATATTCAAGCCAAATAGTCCTGAAATTTCATCAATTCGGGGCACTATTTCGCTGCTGAAGTTTTTGCCATCGTGCCTTTCGAATCCAAAAAAATCGCACAGGGAGGAACAAATCCACCACTTCGTCCGATATTAGGAGGCCGCCAAGAACTGGTAAGGCCATTGGCGCAAGGATTTCTGAACCGACCCCTTGGGAATAGATCATGGGGAAAATCGCCAGAATCGCCACTCCCTCCGTGAGTAGCTTGGGCCGAAGCCTTTGAACGGCCCCTTCAAGGACGGCCTCGCGTAGTTCCTCTATGGATTTGATGTTTTCTAATCCTCCGCGTTTTTCTATGGATTCGCGGAGATACACCATCATGATGATGCCCGTCTCCGCTGCCATTCCAAAACACGCGATGAATCCAACCCAAACAGCGACGCTGAAGTCGAGTGGTGGAGAGTCCCAGCCAAATTGAATTTTAGGAAACAAGAAAAGAAAGAAAGCACCACCTGCAAGAGCTTCTGGAAGGGTGAGCATGATGAGTGAAGCATCCGCGATGTCTTTATAGGTAAAGTAAAGTATGGTAAAAATGAAAATGATGACGGCGGGGAAGGCGATGAGAAGCGTGTTTGCAGCACGGATTTGATGTTCGAATTCGCCGGCCCATTCAATATGGTAACCTTCGGGTAAAGCTACTTTTTGTTCAACAACCCGCCTAGCTTCCTCAATAAAGCCAATCATGTCCCGACCTCGAACATTCAAAGTGACAGCGTTCATCATTTGGCCATTTTCACTTTTTATCATTGCCGGTCCTTCGGTAACCCGGATATCAGCAAAAGCTGCCAATGGAATTACCCTCAGTCCGCCAAGATGCGCGATACCAGCCTTATGGATGTCGCTGCTGGGAAGAGCCTTGTTCAACGGCTCAGAATTTTTATCAGTCTTGCTGGTCCTGGTCCCAACAACAAGAAGTTTACGAATGGCGTTCTCATCCTCTCTATCATTACGGGCATATCGTATGCGGACAGGGTATCTTTCCCGTTTTTCAACTGTTGAAGTGGCCAATCGCCCACCAATGGCAGTTTCAATTTCCATTTGAGCGTCTTCAACGCTAACTCCAAATTGCGCGGCCTTGGCACGGTCGATTTCTATCTCAAGATATCCTTTGCCCATGATTGGGGCCGAAACAACATCGCGGGCACCACGGATGGACTTGACAGATTGCTCAACATCCTTGCAGATTTTTTCAATCAAGGTCAGATCCGGCCCGAACACCTTGATTCCAACATCGGTGCGAATACCTGAGGACAGCATTTCAATGCGATTGATAATAGGTTGAGTGAAGATATTGCTCCATCCCGGGACTTGCAGAACTCTGCCCATCTCGTCATCAATAAGGTCACCCCTGGGGCCCCGGGTCCTTTTCCAGAGTAGAACCCATTTTTGGAAATCTGGAATCAATTTCTTGAAGATAGTTTCAAATTGCGCGGGAACTTTTGTCATTTGTTGATGGCCAAGCCGTTCAGACATCGATGTGTCAAGCAAGGTTAATGCGGATTCCCCCATGAGGCCGGGTTCCAAAAATCCAAGGTTCCTTGCGGAGTTTAAAACTTCCTCGATTGCAAGCCAAGTAAAGGCCGAGGTGCCGTGGTAGAATAGTTCTCTGTCTAGTTCCTGCACTTCCCTGGTCCAAAATTCGGTTTGTGTTTTGAGAAGGTCATTAATGATCCTGTCAGCAAGGGTTTTTGGTTTACCTGTAATTTTCTCGGAGATGATTTCAAGGAAATTAGGATTGATTTTCAGGGCATTGGCTGGGCTATCAATTAGTTTTTCCGCATTTAGCAGGTTTGCGAAAATCCTGAGTTCTTTTTCAATTTCCCCCATGGAGATATTCCTAGCCAAGGATGTGCCAAGTCCCGGGGTGAGTTTTGATTCAAATTCTTTGATTTTTGCCTCTGAAATCGAGGTGGTTTCACCAAGCCAATTTGTGGTTCCAGCAAAATGCTCGTATGCCTTGGTTATAAATTGGGTGGAGCAGGTTTTTGCGAGCAAGAATTCCAATTCCAAAAACCTTCTGCTTGAAAGTTCCCTTTGGATTTCATCAAATCTTTCCAGTGATCTTTGCGCAGCTTCTATCAGCAAGTTGGATCGTTCATCTTCTGTGATTTTTTTTGAGGTGAAGCCTTCTTTTTCCAGGGTTGAGAGAACAGTGGTTGTATGCCTTAAGCCATCAATGTATTTCAGCACACGCCGGGGCCAAAACTCATACGGTCGGAAATTTATGAATGTTTCAACCATGTCCAGTGGGGAGGGATCTGTGGGGGTTTCAGCCCGCCCGCCTTTTCCCACGACGCTTTCAATTTCAGGGAATCCGCGAATTAGAGCGTCTCTGGCCTTGAGATCATCAATCACCTGGGTGACACTCGCCCTTGGTACCGTAACTGGCATATCCAAGGTTGTCCCTTCATCCAACGCAGGCATGAAAGCAACACCGATTTTTGGAAAACCATATGCGCAAGTTGCCAGTGCGATAAGTGTGACTAGTGAAAAGATTTGTTGAAGAAAACCCCTTGTGGACAATACTGTGATGGTGGTGACAATGGAAAAAACCGAAAGGAACATGTTTTGCCATGCAGTCTCTGAAGCTCCGAGACCTACCAAGGCCTGTAGTGGAAAAATCCCTGCAGCAATCAAAAGGATCACAGCAAAAAGCCACATCACAAGGTTGATTCGTGGTAAAAACCATGAAAGAAAAGGTCTGTAAATTGAAATGAAACTTCGGACTATCCAGTTTTCGTTTTCAGAGCGTAGGCGTCCCTTGATCAAGAGGGGTATTAACGCAGGGACCAGTGTGATAGAAAAAAACGCGGTGCCGATCAACGCAAAGGTCTTGGTGTAGGCAAGGGGGTGAAAAAGTTTGCCCTCCCTGCCAGACAAAAGAAAAACCGGGGTGAATGAAAGCAACATTATCAAAATGGAAAAGAAAATGGGCCGTCCAACGGAAACGCATGATTTGATAATAAGGCTTGTGTTGTCGCCAGAGACCTTGTTATCCCCAAATTTCTCCTTGAGATGATGCGATGCATTTTCAACCATGACTATCGCCTGGTCAACCAATACTCCGATAGAGATCGTGATACCCGCAAGCGACATGATATTTGCCTGGATATCGATAATTCCAAGATGCCTCAGGATCCACATTGTGGAGAACGAAAATAATACAGAGAGGGGAAGGGTTATGCAAATTACAAAAACGCTTCGGATGTGGCCAAGAATAAGTATGATAGCGATTGCGGCGATCAACATTTCATGCCACATGACTTCTGCAAGGGTATTAATGGCTCCCATGATTAATCTGGTGCGGTCATAAGCGGGGACGATGCGAACGCCAGGGGGAAGGCTGGGAGTAATAAGCCTGATTTTTTCCTTGATCCTAGCGGTCACCGCAAGAGGATTTTCGCCATAGCGCATCAAAACAACGCCGCCCACCACTTCAGAACCATTTTTTTCAAAAACTCCTCTTCGGAATCTGGGGCCAATCTGGACGGTGGCGATTGTTCGGACATAAATGGGGATTCCCTCAACCTCTTTGATAATGGTGTTTTCAATATCCTCTTTGCCGCGTATCCATCCGATACCGCGCACGATGTACTCTGCGTTATTTTTCTGAATCACGCCACCACCAGCAGGTTGATTGGATCGGGAAACAGCGTCGAACAATTCCCCAAGGCTGATGCCATATGCTCTGAGATTTTCAGGGTTGACATCAATTTGGTATTCCAAAGGCATGCCGCCAATGGTTGCTACTTCCGCGACGCCCGGAGCTGAATTGATTTGTGGTGCGATAAGAAATTTGTTAAGTCCCCATAATTTGGATTGGTCGTATTTCGCGCCGGTTGATGGCTCAACGGTGTACCAGTAAATTTGGCCCAAAGAGGTGGCATCGGGAGCAAGATATGGGGTCACCCCGGGGGGTAGTTTGTCAGAATTTTCGGCAAGGCGTTCAAGTACCCTTTGCCTGGCAAAATAAAAATTCACCTTGTCTTCAAAAATGATGGTTATCATTGAAAAGTTAAATTCTGAGGAAGACCGAAGTGCACGAACCCCGGCAAGGCCCTGAAGTTTTCTGGAAAGTGGGTAGGTTACCTGGTCTTCAATTTCCCTTGGGCTACGACCGGGCCAGTCTGCGAAGACAATCACTTGGTTTTCGCCAAGGTCGGGAATCGCGTCAATCGGGGTGTTTATTGCCGCATATATGCCCCAACAGGAAAGTGCAAGGGATATCAATATCACCACGAATGGATTTCGAATTGAAAACTCAATCCATTTTCCTATCAAGGGGATTCCCCCTTTTTCAAATTTGCCGGGGTGTTTTTTGATTTCAATTGCTTGATTCGCTGTGAGGTTTTTGAGGGGTTAGATTTCACATCATTCAGGCAACCTTCGCAGCAAACAAAACCTGTTTGACCCTCGATGGTAAATTTTATTGGTACTCCCATTGATCCAAGTTTTGAATTTTCCTGGCTGGCGCATAATAACTGTTCAAGAGCGATTTTTTTGTCCGCTGCGGATAATTTGGATAAGTTTGAAGAAATGGTGACTTCCTCATCATTGGGTGTTGTTGGCCTGACCACTGCCTTGCTTGAACCTCCCCCAAAATAAATGGAACCCAAAGCAGGGTTTAAGCGGGTCTCAGCATCAATTAGGAATGAACCCTGTGTGACAATCTCGTCCCCTTCCTTTACTCCCGAATAAACTGGAAACATTGCTTGGCCATCAGGAAGATTGAGTTTGGGTCCCAATTGAACTGTGACTCCAAGGTAAACGCCAGGAGAATCCTGTTTATACACAACTTGGGAAATTCCGGTGTTAATCACACTTTCTTCTGGCACGCATAATACTTTTTCATCTTTCAATTGGAATGGAAACAATGGTTTTCCGTCAGCCCTTTTAAAACCGGCAAGTTGACTGGCGTTTGTTTGTAGTTGAACCTTGGTTGCCATGCCTGGCCTTAGGCGATTACCGGGATTTGCCATTTCAAATCTAACAGATAATGTTCGGCTTTCCTGATCAACATGGGGGTATATGAAAGATAAAATCCCCTCGAATTTTTCTCCAGGATAGGCCCTGCTTGAGGCAATGACCCTCCAATGGTTTGGATTTGAGTTTTCGGCGCCTGCTTGATGGTTGACTGGGGTAAAAAAACCAAGGTCATCCTCATACAATTGAGCAAGAACCCAAATACGATCGAGATTCGCAACATCATAAAGAGGACCGCCTTCCTCGACATATTGTCCTTCCTTGGGATATTTTTTCAGCACATGGCCATCAATCGGAGAACGGATAGGTATGCGTTGAACAGGGTTTCCATCGCGGATTATTTTGTCGATTTCACCGGGACCCACCCCCCATAATTCAAGGCGTTCCCTGGCGTTTTTTTCCATTATGTTGTTGTTAGACCTTCGGGCATCAAGCAGGTTTTGGACAGTGACTATCATGTCGGGACTAAATAGTACGGCGAGTTCATCACCTTTGTGGACCATTTGACCAGTTTGGTTGACAACCAGTTTTTCAATCCGACCCTTGACTCGGGAGGCTACATGCTTTAACTCCCGCTCATCGAATTCCACTGTTCCAACCGTGTTGATTTCTTTGATAAGTTTTGAAAACCCCACTGAGTGGGTTTTAACCCCTGCCAGCGCGATTCGATAAGGGGACAATTGGACTCTACTGACAATTCCAGGTTGCAATGCATCAGGAGAGGATACACCCTTCTTGCGCTTGCTTAAACCCATGAAGCAAATCGGGCATTTTTCGTTCTTTTTTTGTGAGCTAAACGAAGGGTGCATAGGGCAAAAATATTCGTAATCATCAGAGGTAATCTCTGGATCAGAACGGTTCCACAAAACCTTTTTGCTTGTTGCAACAATGGTATCCCATTTTGCAAGCACCAATCCGACAATACCAATTATGAAAAAAAATCGGAGTCGGGCTAGGGGGGTTAAGATAAAAAATTGCAACCAGCTTAGCTTGGTGTCACGGTAATTTTCGGATGGAGTACCCATAATTTCTCTTTGAAAATTCCGGGCAGATTCAGTTCAAGGTGAACATGATATTAATGACCGGAAATAAACTTCATGTTCGATATTGCTCAAGCCGAAATCAAAGTTTCTTTCCAACAATACATTCAGTTAAAGTCAAAGTCTTAATTATTTTAAACGATAAACCTTTAACAAAGACATATAAAATTAATCTCTGTCCACGAATCGGGATTATCAATTTTTTGATTCCAGCTTGAATATTAATATAAATCACCGGTGTTAATACCACCATGTTTTAATATTATTTGTGGAATCTAAAAGATCATGATCTCATATGATCTACTTTGCCTAATAGTTTGGAGTTGGACAAAATTAATATCAGGGTGCTGTATTCACATAAATAAATTGAACACATATGATGTAGAAAAATAAAAATATAAAAACTTTAAGGAATAAATGATTTCATTCAAAAGACACTGCCTCAAAATCTTCAAATAAAATACGCATTGAAATAATTATGCCATTTTCAGGGAAACCCTGAATTTTTTTGCATGCGATTTTATTTCATTTCTTGTGGTTTCTGTCAATCGTTGTAGATTTTTCACTTGCATTCCCATTCTTGGATTTGATGAAAGAAGTTTTTCATGGCGCATTAGAAAATCCCAATACATTGTGGTTATTGGGCAAGCGTCAACACCCACTGATTTTGCAGGATCGTATTTACAGCTTTTGCAATAATTTCCCATGCGGTCAATGTATTTTCCTGATGCGATATAAGGTTTGGAAGCCATAACGCCCCCGTCGGCGTATTGAGACATACCAAGCGAGTTCGGCAGTTCTACCCACTCGACCGCATCCACATACACCGCAAGGTACCATTCATGAACTTGCCTTGGTTTGACTCCAAATAAAAGGCAAAACAGCCCAGTTACCATAAGGCGCTGGATATGATGCGCATATCCATGCTTGAGGGTTTGTCCTATGGCTTGGCTTAGACAATTTAGATCAGTTTTTGCCGTCCAGAAAAAGTTTGGAAGATCGTGATTGGCATCAAGATAATTTCTCTCAAGATATTGGGGCATAAATAGCCAGTAAATTGCGCGGACATATTCCCTCCAGCCAAGAATCTGTCTTATGAAACCCTCAACTGCTGCTAAAGGGGCTTTTCCAGATTTATAATATTTTTCAGCCTCTTTAATGACTTTAAGTGGGTGAAGGATGTGCAGGTTCATAGCCGCAGCAAGTCGGGAATGATACAGCCAGGGTTGGTTTGTCCACATTGCGTCCTGGTAATCACCAAATTGCACCAAACGATTGTCAAGAAAATCTTTGAGGGTATCCTCAGCTTGGGCGGAGGTCACAGGCCAGTCGAAATGATCCAAGTCACCAGGATGATCAGGAAATAGTTCATTCACCAGTTTTATGACTTGCTTGGTTATTTTATCTGGTTGAAAAGTGATAGGGGTTGGTAATAGCCCTGGTCCATCCTTTGGAAAACTTTTACGGTTTTCGGAATCATAATTCCAATCCCCGCCTTCGGGTTCGTTGTCATTGCAAAGTATCTTGTATTTTTTTCGCATTTCCCGGTAAAAGTACTCCATCCGTAGTTGCTTGCGATCTTTTGCATGCAGGGCAAATTCTCCAGTGGTGCATAAAAAATGGTCATCTTCAGTAATTTCTAATTTTAATCCATGGTTGATGACGGTTTTTTTTAAAATTTCTTCAACTCGATGTTCACCGGGTTTTCGAATTTTTACTGATGTTGGTTTTGAAGATTTTAAAAACTTGGATAACTCCGCTTCCAGTGAGGAAGAAGCTGTTTTTGAATTCATTTCGGTGTAAGAGAATGGGTATCCTTTGTTTTTAAGTTCTTCCTTGAAATGTCGCATTGAGCTAAGAAACATAACTATTCTGGCCTTGTGAGTCCAGACATGGGTGGACTCCTCTTTGACTTCAGCCATCCAAACAACATCTGTTGCGGCATTAAAATCAGAAAAAAAGGTTGATTCCGTGGTTAGTTGGTCCCCAAGAACCAAAAATACTGTTTTTGATTTGTTTTTGTTATTCATGAGTTTTTGTATTTCTATTTCGCCTGCATTTATTGGAACAATATTTCACATCATTCCAAACCTTCTCCCATTTTTTTCGCCAGGTGAACGGCCTATTGCATGCAGGGCATATTTTTGAAGGGATATTTCTCATATCTTCCGAATCAACCAGTAATTAGGGATCTATTTTGATTAATAGGTTTCTGTTTGTCACCATACCAAGGTTTGATGGGATTTAAGTACATCAGCATATTCAGGCCATGGTCTCATTTTAAATTTAAATCACATACTTTTCATTCATAAAGACTTACATTATTGATTGTTTTACCGTAATATCTAGCACTGATAGGATGCAAGGTTTTTAATTTTCTTTTTTGAAGTTGACGAGGTTGTGATGGAAAAGATGCTTTTGTTGATGCTTTCTATTTTTCCAGCTCAAGACACTAATTGGCCCGGATATAGGGGACCTAATGGAGATGGGCACTCCATCGCCACAAACCTTCCCTTGCAGTGGAGTGAACAAAAAAATGTTCGTTGGAAAACAGCTATAGTAGGAAAAGCCTGGGCTTCACCAGTTGTTTGGGGTGATCAGGTTTGGCTGAGTAATGCCACGGAAAAAGGAGATAAACTTAGTGCGATTGCCCTTAGCTTAAGCACTGGGAAAATAATTCATGACATTCCATTGTTCACCATTGAAAAACCCATGTTTAATCTTCCCACCAATAGTTATGCGTCACCTACTCCCGTAATCGAGGAGGGAAGAGTTTACATTCATTTTGGAAGCGCTGGTACTGCCTGTATAGATACCAAGTCTGGAAAAACATTATGGACCCGGCAAGACATTCTTTGTGATCATTATCGGGGCCCAGCTTCTTCCCCTATTATTTTTGAAAATTTATTGATTCTTACATTTGATGGGGCTGATGTTCAGTATCTTACCGCGTTGGATAAGATTTCTGGAAAAACCGTCTGGCGAACTGATCGATCGATCACCTATGGCACGAACAATGGTGATAACAAGAAAGCGTTTTCCACGCCGGCGGTTTTTAAAATTGATGGTAAATATCAAATGGTCAGCCCTGCCGCTGTGGGAACCGTGGCATACGACCCTTCAACGGGGGCGGAGCTTTGGAAAGTTCATCATGGTGGAATGAATGCGTCTTGCAGGCCTGTCATGGCAAACGGAAAAATTCTTGTCACCACGGGAGATGGTGGTTGGAAATTGTTTGCGGTTCGGCCGGATGGCAAGGGTGATGTCTCCACCACGCATGTCAGTTGGAAAACAATAAAAAGTGTTCCTTCTTACTCAACCCCCCTTGTTGTAAAGAACCAGGTTTTCATGGTTAGCAAAGATGGCATTTTTACCGAACTGGATTCCGAAACAGGTGAGGTTGTAAAACAAGAAAGGCTTGCAGGGGCTTTTTGGACTTCGCCAATGTATGCTGATGGGCGGATTTATCTGTTCAATGAGCAGGGAAGCGGTTATGTGATTCAAGCAGGCAAAGACTGGAAATTGCTTGAAACCAACAAATTGGAGAATGGTTGCATGGCCTCTCCCGCAGCCGTTGGAAAAAACATCATTGTCAGAACCAAGACCCATGTTTATTCACTTGAAATTAAAAATTAACACCAGATATTTTCAGTTCTTTTATTGCTCAATTCAAATTTCAAGGGGTTTTAATGGCTGTTTTGCTTAGTGTGCAGGGCCTTACCAAGGCTTATGGCGCGAGACCGTTGTTTTCAGAATTAACTTTCGATCTTTCAGCAAATGAGCGAGTTGGATTGATTGGTCCCAATGGGGCTGGTAAATCAACTCTTTTAAAAATCCTCGGGGGCAGGGAGGAATCCGATTCTGGTATCAGGTCCTTGAGAAGGGGCACCAAAATGGGGTTTGTCGCTCAGGATGATGTGTTTCCCCATGGGCAAAGTGTTCGAGATATCGTGTATGCAAGATTGGAAGCTGAACCGCTTGAAGATCATGAAAAAGAAACCCGTGTTAGCAAAGTTTTGACCCGTACAGGCTTCGATGATTTTGATAAACCGGCAAGTTTATTATCGGGTGGTTGGCGTAAAAGACTCGGTATAGCAAGGGAAATAGCAATTGAACCTGACATTTTGCTGCTTGATGAACCAACCAATCATTTGGATATACCTGGAATAGTATGGCTGCAGAAACTTCTAAGGGCTTCCCCTTTTGGATACCTGGTGGCAACCCATGACAGGGCTTTTTTGCGTTCTGTCGCTGATGAAATTCTTGAAATAAACAGGGTTTATCCGGGAGGATTTTATCGTGCCACGGGAAATTATGATCAATTTCTTGAACACCGGGAAGACTTCCTCGATGGTCAGGCGCGTA
>SYCV01000111.1 GCA_005786805.1 Planctomycetia bacterium
TATGCCGATGTGAAGGACAACTGTGATTCTGGCCAGTTCATGGCGATCCAACAAGCCGCTGCTGAAGCCCTCCGACACCCCGAGATAGGTGAGCAGGTGAGGGAAAAATATGGAAGAAGATTGAGGAAGTTAGTCGCGGCATTGAAACAAGTGGGTTTTCAGGCAAGTATGCCCAAGGGCACTTATTTCCTTTACACCAAAGCTCCCAAGGGATGTACTGGTCAGACTTTTGCAAATGCGGAAGATGCCTCCCAATTCCTGATCACCGAGCAATCGGTATGTTGCGTTCCATGGGATGATGCTGGTTCTTTCCTGCGATTTTCCGTCACTTATATCGCAAAGGATGAGGCGGAGGAAGATGCCCTTATGAAAGAAACTGTAGAACGCCTGGGAAAACTGAACTTAAAGTTTTAGAGATAAGCTCCAAATAAAAAAGCCGGGCTCTCCCTTTTGTTGGGAGAGTCCGGCTTACTTTTTGGATACGCAGCGATAAAGTGAAGTATTATCGGTTACGAAGATTCCGGAAAAAATCCCTGATTGGGGTTTTTCTTACTTCAACATATTCATCCTTTTCAACCGTTGAAGCTTTTCCTGATTCTTTAACAGATGAGCTTGAATCACTTTTTTTGGTTTCCTTTGCAGGTTCAGGATTCTTCTGCACTGGAGCTGGTTCAACCTTTTTCGTTTCCTTTGCAGGTTCAGGATTCTTCTGCACTGGAGCTGGTTCAACTTTTTTGACTGTCTTTGCTGGTTCGGGTTCACCAGGCTTCTTCACCGGCTTTGCTGGCTCGGGAGTGGCAGGCTTTGCTGGTTCAACCTTTTTGACTGTCTTTGCTGGTTCGGGTTCACCAGGCTTCTTTACTGGCTTTGCTGGCTCTGAAGTTCCAGGTGCAGGATCTACTTTCTTCACGGTCTTCGTTGGTTCAGGAGTCCCAGTCACAGGCTTTGCCGGTTCAACCTTCTTCGTTGGTTCAACCGCCTTGGTCTGATCACCCTTCAACATAGAAGTGATCACGCTTTCAACAGCATTTGCCCAGATCTCGTATCCTTTTTCACTAAGGTGGAGTTGATCAGGCATGATTTCCTTGGGAAGAGCACCGGAAGCATCCTTGAATTTCGAGCCGATATCAAGGAACTTTACAGATTTACCACCATCATCAAGCTTGGAAATGATTGAATTTACCTTGTCAATTTTATCCTTCTGGATTTTTTTAACAGCGTCATCCTTGCCAGTATTTCTTGGAAATACGGCAAGCAATAAGACCTTGGTGCTAGGGGATTTCTTTTTGATTTCTTCAATTATAAGCTTCACGCCCTCTGCGATTTCCTCAGCGGTGTTGTCCGCGCCATTACTGTTGTTGGTGCCGATCATCAATTGCACAACCTTGGGCTTGATCCCATCGAGTTCGCCATTTTGCAAACGCCAAAGAACATGCTGGGTTCGATCACCGCCGATACCAAAGTTTGCAGCCTTCATCGGGACAAACTTAGATGTGAAAATTTTATGACCGCCGCCCATGCCATGACCTTCACCACCCCAGGCATCGGTGATTGAATCTCCGAGGAAAAGCAGATCCACATTCCCCCTCTTGGCGATACCTACAAAAGTATCGTGTCGTTTTTCCCAGTTTTTATCCCTGGGTACGGGCTTGATCGCGGTATTTTCCTTCTTGGAATCTTGTGCGGTGGCAAAAGAGACGACAGAGGAAAAAATTGCGCAAATAAGTGCAATTTTCAAAGTCTTCATTCGTACATTCCTTTCATAATGTGTAAAAAACGGGGTGAGAGCATATCTTCTTCAAAAATTTAACACTGGTCAACCAGCAATACAACTGTTTTGGAAAAATCAAGGATTAACCTGTTCTCCACCACTTATTGTGAACATTGCCCAAACATTGGGAAGTGGGCGTGTTGGGACAACCTTCCTTGATCCATCACAAAACAATGCCATGAACCCCGCAGGGTTACTATTGGTCAAACCAACAACAGGATTTTGAGCGTTGACATTAAGATCAACGGGCCGGGTCCATTCCGTTGCGAATTCGTCATCAACATCAACCACAAGGATAGTGTTGGAAAGTCCATCGGTGATCGCATTTTTTGAGGTTGCACCCATGGGGGAGAAAGCTGTGCCCTTGGCCAACGGAGCCAGAAATGTGGTTTTAAACGCCGTATTCACATCATAATTCCCGGAAGACAGATACATCTTTGGCATGAAGCTCAAAAGTGGCTTGTTGGTGGGGCCATCCCAAGGTTCGCTTTGATTGAACTTGTTAAAAAGGTTTTGCTGTTCGATATAAGGCAACAAGAGTACACGCCAACTTAACAAAGGCGTGCCTTGGGCACTTTTGGTATAGGCGGGCGGGAAATTGCCATTGTTGTCATTTGCATAAAGGTCCAACGCCTTATACAACTCACCAAGCTTGGTGCCTGTGCCTGTTCGAGCAACCGCGTTTCTTTTCAGATTCTGAACCGGGGGTGTAACTGGAGTTGCTGTTGTTGGGGAAGTGGTATTTGTTTTGGTTGTCTGCTTTGTGGATTCAGCTTCTTTATCAAACGGTGGTTTCCTGCTTTTGCAACCCGAAACCAAACCAAGTAAAATGCCTAAAAGTAGAAAGCTTAGTGTCCGCATGATTATGCCTCGGTAAATTAAAGTGTGTATGATGCAAGCGACTTTCATAATATAATCCAAACACCGGGCAAAGTGATAAATTAAAATGGGTTCAACAAAAAAATTACCTTTATCCCAAAAGCCGAAAATTCAGCCAATCGCAGACATGGGAATCCTTGTGCGATTTGAAAATGAAAAAGAATGTCAGGCCTTTTCCTGCACCATCCAACTTTCGCAAAAACCATGGATTTTTGATGTTGTTCCCGCATACAACACCATCGCAATCTATCACAACCCCGCTTTGATCCAATTAAAGGGGGTAATTGCTGAGATAAAGAACCTAATAAAAACACAGGATGAATTCATTCACCAAAATGCCTCAAAAACCCTTGAAGTACCCTGTTGTTATGAATTTGGTCCCGATTTGGAAATCGTTGCTGAACTTAAGGGGTTAACCACCAAGGAGGTGATTAATCTCCATTCTGAAACCGAGTATTGCGTTTACGCCATCGGCTTCAGTCCCGGGTTTCCCTATATGGGATACCTTCCAAAAAAACTTGAGGGAGTGCCTAGACTTCCTTCCCCAAGGTTAAAGGTCCCCGCCGGTAGCGTTGGACTTACTGGTATTCAGACAGGTATTTATCCCGAACAAAAGCCCGGGGGTTGGCATCTCATAGGGCAAGCCCCAAACCTTTTGGTTGATATTGTTGAACAATATTTCGCTTTCAATATCGGTGACAGGGTGCGATTCTCTCCCATCAGTAAAAGCACCTTTAAAAAACTTGCTGGCACAAAACTTTAATGATGCAACCTGGCGATCAATTGCTACTGTTCACCTATGGCACCCTAAAGCGGGGCGAAAAAAACCATCCTGCAATCATGAGTGACATGTATCTGCGTGAAACCTCCACCTCAAGAAATTATATGCTCGTAGACCTTGGTCCTTATCCGGGCATGATTGAAAATCTCAAAGATGGTTTTTCCGTGAAGGGTGAACTTTTTAAGATCCCAATTTACATGCTTGAAGATCTCGACAAAATTGAAGGCTCACCCAATCTGTTCAAACTGGAATCCATCACATTAGCTGATGGTTCCAAGGCTTTCGCGTACCTTTATAAACAAAACATTGATGGGGCAAAAATATTGTATAAGGGTATCTGGCCATCATGACCATTACGAAACACTTGTAGTAATGGTTTTATGAGCGATAGCAGAAATATAAAAAAATGGAATCAAACACAAGGAGGAAGCCTCCTTGAAGCAAAACTGCAAAACCAAAGCCCTTTAAAATAGGTTTTTTAAGGGCAACTAAAACCAAACCCGCCGTGATATAAATAAAATCAAGAAAGGTATTTATAGCGAGAACCTTGGCTAAGAAATCCAATGTGGCGGGAGTGGTTAGCAAGTTAGCCCACCCAATAATACCGTCAATCAAGCCCCATATGCCGTTCATGAACCAAAAAGCCCGCCAAAGTTCGAGATCTTTCTTGGTTGGAAAATATAAACCAGCAACCGCGGCACCCAAGCTTAAAAAAGCCCAAGCAATCAAACCAATTGTCAAAGATAATAAAATAGGTGGTTCCATGTCTTAATCTATAGATGCATTCTTGGCATGTGTCAACAAAACTAATTATTATTCACCAGCCATTAAAATAGTCTAAATTGATTTGTGGTCACAGATAATCGCATTATCTAGAATGGCCTGATTGAAATTTATCAAGACACCATGTCCATGGATTTGGTGAAAGTTTAATCCTGTGTCATCCACAAGGAGTCAAAAATGTCAAAACATGCCTGGACTGGGGTTTTTCCCGCTGTAACCACACAATTCCGGAAGGATATGTCCTTGGACATTGATGCCACGGCAAAACATGTCGAGGCATTGATAGCTTCCGGTGTTAGCGGCTTGATCATGGCGGGATCATTGGGCGAAAACCAAACTCTCGATCCCTCAGAAAAACGAACTCTCATATCAGAAATTGTGAAGATGGCATCAGGACGGGTACCCGTGCTCAGCGGTGTCGCGGAGATGAGCACCTCGGCAGCCTGCCAATATGTTCGCGATTGCGAAAAGCTGGGCGCAAACGGTTTCATGGTCATGCCTGCAATGGTTTACAAAGCAGATGGCGCGGAGGCGATGAACCATTTCCGAAAAGTCGCAGCAGCCACGAATCTGCCTTGGATGCTTTACAATAATCCCGTGGGCTACCCGGTTGACATAACTCCCGCGCAATTCTCGCAGCTTGCAAACATTCCAAACCTGGTCGCCTTGAAAGAAAGTTCAGCGAACACCCGCAGAATCACCGAACTGCGGATTGAAGTTGGAAACCGTTACAGTATTTTCGTGGGCGTTGATGACCTTGTTTTGGAATCTTCGATCCTTGGGATTGATGGCTGGGTTGCTGGCTCGGGGATAGCATTCCCGCAGGAAAACCAATATTTTTGGGATCTTACCCGCTTGGGTAAATGGGATGAAGCACGCGAAATGTACAAATGGTTTTACCCATTGCTAAAACTTGACACCCATGTGAAATTTGTGCAATACATCAAACTTGCAGCTCAAGAAACCGGATTGGGTTCCGAAAGAGTACGCGAACCAAGACTTCCTCTTACAGGGGATGAACGCGATCGAATTCTAAAAATCATTCATCACGGAATAGCCAATCGCCCGAAACTTGGGACTTCCAAATAAACCGAATCCAAATTTCTCAAATAAAATTTATCCCGCTGATACTTCGCATACATGTGGAATGATTGGGATGCTGACTTTAGACAAGTTGATCATTTTTATGTCACGATCAGTTTTGTTAAACGATTTCGAAACTATTTCAAGGGCAGACATTCGCGAATTGAGTGCCAATTAAGTCTATTTGAATTTTTTGTTTAGCCAGCCATCGATTTGAAAACTGAAAGACTCTATCCTTTATTGCAGAATGTGTAATTTCCATCATGTTGCTGGTTATGTATAGAATGATATATTAAGTATTGTCAATTCATTAATCTTTCTAAATGGTATCAATATGTTTAAGCTGAAAAAACAAAAAGTTTATGGCACTTCCTCAAGTTTCCGATGGTTCATGGGCATCATCTCCCTTAGTTTCGTTCCGATTGCATTAAGTTTTTTAGCAACCCCCGAACCCGCTGTGTCCCAGGAAAAGCAAAATGATAAAGTCACTGCGTTGCTGCGACTTGGAAAAGTAATACCTCCCATCACATTGGTGGATACCAAGGGCGCAAAATGGAATCTGCATGACCAGAAAGATGCCAAGGCGACAGTGATAACATTTCTGGATTTCAAATGCCCTATCTCGAATCGGTATGTCGCGGTTCTTAACTCCCTGCATGAAAAATACAAATCAAAGGGTGTGATTGTGACCGCGGTGATTTGTGATTCTGAAAGTGCGGAAGAACTTGACAAGCATACAAAGGAATTCCTCGCGAACTTCAAGGTCTTTTACGACCCCAACCACCTTGTTTCAAATCATTTTCTGGCTGATGTGACACCTGAGTGCTTTTTACTCGACCAGGATAAAAAGCTAAGGTATTTCGGTGCCATAAATGACCAATACCAAGACCGAACCACCCGTCTGAAGAATGTAAAGTACGCCTACCTTGAGGAGGCGATCGAGCAGGTGCTTTCAAACAAGCCAGTGGAAGTGCAAACGACACAGGCAATCGGTTGTCCGCTTAACAGGGAGAAAAAAGAGACATTCATGGAGGGAGAAGTCACCTTCTACAAGGATGTGCTTCCCTTGTTGCAGAAACATTGCCAGAGATGTCATCGACCTGGTGAGGTGGCACCGTTTCAACTTTTGACTTTTGAGGATGCAACCAGATGGGCGGACGATATCAAAGATTATGTTTCCAGCCGTAAAATGCCTCCCTGGCCTGTGCGTGGTGGTTTACCTTTAAAGGACGATTTTTCCCTCAATGAGAATGAAATAGCCATTTTTTCCAAGTGGGTTGAGATTGGTGGACCCAAAGGCGATATAAAAGACGCCCCAAAACCAGTCTCGTTTCCCCCCACAAAGGATTGGGATGAAAATAACCCCCCGGACCTTGTCCTTGAAATGCCATCCGAATTTCACCTTGCAGCCAAGGGGGAAGATCATTATCGGATGATCGCTTTCCCGTTAAATAATAAAACGGAACTTAACATCCACAAGGTGAAGTTCATTCCTGGTAACAAACGAATCGTTCACCATGAATTGACTTTTTATGATGGGACAGGAATGGTCCTTGATGCCCAGAAAAGATTGCAAAAAACCAAGCCCACTGGAACAGGTGAGGAGGATTATGGCCCCGGGTACGAATCGGGAATGGGTCTGGGATTTGAACCAAACCCAATCGGGCTACAAAAAAACAAGCAGAATCCAGGCGGGGCGCTTGGAGTATGGGTCCCCGGACAGGGTGAGATGGCATTTCCACCAAAGGCCGTGGCAATCGTGCCCCCGGATTCTGAGATTCTCATGCAGATTCACTATCATCGAAATGGGAAACCAGAGACGGATAAAAGCAAACTCGCCATCTGGTTTGCCAAGGAAAAGCCCGAGAAATTTGTCAACTACATGCTGGTGGATACTTCCTTCCGATGGATTCCCAAGGATGTCTCAAATTTCAAATCCACCGGATCCAAGGTTGTGCAGGAAGACAGCGAGGTTTATCTATTCAAGCCCCACATGCATTTCGTTGGCAAAGAGATTCGCGTCTGGCACCAACCAAAAAACTCCAAAGAGCGAAAGCTCATCTTTGACTTGAGAGGTTGGGATTACAATTGGCAGACAAGTTTCTACACCAAGGAATATTATCCCGTCAAGAAAGGTGACATCCTGCATGTTGAAGCCATCTTTGACAATTCCTCCCGGAACCCCACGAACCCATTCAACCCACCGCGCATGGTATTCATTGGTGAAAATGATGAGGATGAGATGGGATATGTCGCGGTATCATTCATGAATTCGAATCGTCCCAATGGGCATAACGAATTCCTCGATTATTTTGTCAAACTTCGCGAAGGTGCGGTTCTAAAGAAAGCATTTGGGAAAATTGAAAAGATCTCAGGAAAATAAGAGCTGGAAAACCAAACATAAGTCCAGGCGCGATGCCATGAAAGTAGTAATTCTTTCAGGCATTTCAGCGCTTGGAAATAACCCGATAAATGCAATTGAAAATCCTGCTTCCACAACCACGGGAAATCAACCGGCGCCAATTCCTTTTCAGGGCCTTCTCGAAAATGAGGGAAAGATCTATTCCAATTGGGGATTATCAAAAAGCACCAAGCCTGCGGTTTATGTCGAACCAATCAGCTACGGGGATGTGCAGGCGGTTGTCAAGGATACCAGACTATTTCCAACCCCGGTAAGCCCGGTTGGTTCCATGCTCTCAGTCACTCCAACCATTTCAAATGATGGTGGAACATTATTGTGCACCCTAAAACTTGATGAGATCATCGGCTTGGAAAAAGATGAGAAAGGACGAAGGGTTGTCCGTGTGCAGGCTGGATGCAGGCTGAAAAAATTAAATTTATGGCTTCAATCAAAGGGATTAGAAATACCTTTTCAATCAGAGATAGGAGATGCCACAGTCGGGTCCGTAGCAGTTGGAGACACGAAGGATTCCTCGCTGGATGGAGCTGGTTTTTTCTCCGCGGGTGTCACCGCGATTTCTTATGTGAATCCCAATGGGGAAATATGCGCCATATCTGACTCTAGGGACACCTTAAGTTTCAACGAATTCAAATGTTCCTACGGGCTATTGGGAATTGTGGTTGAATGCTGCGTTGAAGTTCGCCCCGCAAGTCTTTGCACTTCGAAATATTCCCTGCACCAATCCAAGTCACCCGAGGAACTTGCGGAAAAAATCACACAATTACGAAAAGAATGTGATGCTTTTTTCGCATTTGTCATCCTGGACAAATTATTCGCAACCTGCGATCAACGATACAAGGCGGGACCGGGTTCGGTAACTCCAATTGAATCACAACCTCAATTCAACAAATTGCGACTGGCAAAGCGTTCCGCGATCCAACATGGAGGATACCACGGGCAGAACACCAACAACCTGCAACCTCTGGTCAGGGAAATAACCTATTCCAGGGCGGACTTGGTCAATGAGTACTGGCGACCATCCGCAACGGAGAACCGACTTGATTTCCAGTACTATGAACATGACATTTCAAAAATCAAAGCTGTCTTTTCACAATCGCACGCGTTCACGAAGGAATTTGAAAAGAAACATTCTTTTGTACCCAACGCCTGGGCTTTGTATTTCATCAATCGTCCGGAATCGAAGATGAAACCCCATGGGCTTTATTCGACCGGCCCCGGTGTATCGTTTTCCTTTGACCCGATTTTTTCCAACCCCAACGACCCCAATTGGCGCTTATTTGCCAGGGAATACAATAACTTGGCCATCAAAACCTTGGGTGGCAAACCATCGCCCATACAGACACAGTGGTTGCGGCCGGGCGACCTCATAATCCCTAAAAAACTTGCCCATCCACGGTTTACAACCAATTACTACTTACAGTTTCTTGGTTGATCAAAACAAACAAAACATTTGTGGAAGAATAAAAAAGAAGCCGATACCCCTGAAGATATCGGCCTCGATAATTTTATGAGTTAAGCTCAAACCAATCCAGCGGCAGCAAGGGCTTCCTTTAGCTTTGGAATTTTATCCGCCCCGACCAAAGCGACAGGTGACCTGCAAGGCCCGATGGAACGCCCAAGTTCCCTTAGCGCGGATTTGACCCCACCCGGCGCGGTGCCCAAAGTCAAAGCCATTCGAAGAGGATGCAGCCTGGCCTGTGCGGCCCTGGACCCCTCGATGTCACCCTTCATGAATTTCTCGTAAATTTCGACAAGCAGTTTTGGGGCGATGTTACAGGTTGCGGGAACAGCACCCTTGGCGCCCATTTGCAACGCTGAGAAAATCAAAGTGTCACGCCCCTGCATCACAACAAAATCCTTGGGAACCGACCTGAGGATTTCTATCGTCGTTTGCAAATCACCGCTGGAATCCTTGATGCCAACGATGTTTTTAATTTTAGCAAGCCTGCCACATGTGTCAGGGTCGATCTTCAGTCCCCCGCAAGTCACGGGATTGCTGTAAAGCAAAAGAGGAAGACTGGTGGATTCCGCAATCCGTTTGTAATGATCATGGATCTCATTTTGGTTTGGCATGATGAAATAAGGGGTGATGACAGAGACACCATCAACGCCTTCCTTCTGTGCCATTTTGGTCAGTCGTTCCGCCTCACGGGTGGTTTCCGCGCCAGTGCCCGCGAAAACCGGCACCCTTTTTCGAACCTGCTCCACTGCGACAGCGATAACTTTTTGCTTTTCAGCCTCGTCCATCGCATAAAATTCACTGTTGGTTCCCAAGACGAATATCCCATGCACACCAGCCTCTATCTGCTGCTCGATAAACCACTTCAGGCGCTCGATGTCAAGATCCTCATTCTCCTTGAACGGAGTGGCCAATGGAGGGATGATGCCGTGAAAACTCATGATTAATCCTTTATATATGGTTTGATAGCGGCTTTAAGCCTGGGTGAAAATTGACCACTGTATGCGGCCCACAAAACTTCCATCGGGTGCGCCACCCAAACCGATGGGGTGTTCTCACGCAAATACCGGTCCACCTGCAACAAACAGCCAATGTTGGCGGTAAAAATCGCGCGGGCGCCGGTGGCCAATATGTTTTTGGCTTTGCGCTCACCCAATGCCCTCGACATTTCAGGTTGGGTGATGTTGTAACTGCCTGCTGCACCACAGCAATGCTCACTCTCAAGGAGTGGCACAAGTTCAAGCCCCTTGACAAGGCCCATTAATTGCCTTGGAGGCGTGCGAATTTTCTGGGCATGGCTCAGACCACACGCGTCATGATATGTCGCCTTGAGAGGCACTTCATGAGTGGGGGTAATGGGCCCAAGCTCAACAAGAAATTCATGAATGTCTTTCACCTTGGAACCAAAGGATTCCCCCTGTTTTTCGAAAGGTGTGCCATGCAACAAGTGCCCATACTCCTTAAGCACAGGACCGCATCCCCCGGCGTTATTGATTATGGCATCAAGCTTGTTTGGCCCATCACCCAAGCCATCCGCAAAAGCGACACAGTTCGCCGCCGCAAATTTCTTGGCCTCGGTATCAAGGCCGGCATGATGATGAAGCGCGGCACAACATCCCTGGGTTCTTGGAATCCATACCTCGCACCCGTTTTCCTGAAGCACCCTGGCGGTGGCAAGGTTTGCCTGGGGCAAAAAGGCGTCCGCGGCACACCCCAGAATAAGGCCGACACGGGCCCTCTTCACTCCCTTGGCCGGAAGTATCTCAGGGAGTTCGCCATAATGTGGTTCCATATCGGGAACAATCTCATTAAGCAGGCGCAGGGACTTGGGGAGAAATTTACCCGCCAACCTGACGAGCCACATCAATCCCAATTTTTGCATGATGCGGACCGGCATAAGGGCAAGCCTCATCCGATTGGCGTAGGGTGTCAGGTTAAACAACATCCAGCGCTGAAGTGCATTAACAGTGGGTGCGGGCGGAAGGACCCGGGTCATATCATGCTTGTATGAGGAGATGATTTTGCCATACTTCACACCGGAGGGACAGGCGGTTTCACACGCCATGCACTCCAGGCAAAGATCCATATGCTTGCGAACCTCGGGAGTGAGTTCGGTCCTACCATCGGTCACAGCGCGCCAAAGGTAAATACGACCCCGAGGGCTGTCGTTTTCATCACCAGTTTGCACATATGTGGGACATGACCCAAGGCAAAGCCCGCAATGAACACAATCCATGAATGTCTCATAATCAACATTCGTTCCAAATCCCTTCTCTCCGGGAAGAACATGAAGGGCAAGGGGGTCTTTTTCCATCGGTTTAGAGACGCTATGTGTATTCATAAGATTATATTTTTAACCTGGTAATTATATATGATCGACAAATCGTCCGGGATTAAACATTGCTTTGGGATCGAGGGACTCCTTAACCTTTCGCATGATTTTTATGTCGGGACGAACCTGGCCCCAAACAGGGAAGTCTGACTTCCAGTCTTCCAAGCAATAGGGAATCACAAGGTTACCTTGGTAGCGGACCGCTTTTTGCAACAGCAAGGTAATGGCATCAAAAGCCATCTGCCGGGAAACATCCCCGGGCAAATGACCAAATACTATTCCAGAACCAGCATGGGACTGTAGTGAAAGACCGGGTAAGGTGTCGCTTGCCAGGGCACACCAGGAAGCCACCTTGGAAGATGGAATATTCGCCTTGAAAGTAAGGGGACTGCCGGGGATTCGCGTTGATTGAAACATTCCCAAATTCCGCCATATGGCTGAATCCGATGGCCCATGGATGATATCGATTTTTCCGGGCACATCTGAAAGCTCAGGGGCAAGGGTCTCAGTCTGCCACTTCACAGCTTCTGCACCATGTTCAAATCCCACAAAAAGGCAATAATCAGAAGATAGATCAAGATTTTTAAAAAGCGGTTGCTGCAGTGCATTTCGGTTAAGCAACTCAACGGCAACCGGCCTGGTCTTGGTGGTATGAACCCTATCCAACACTGACTCTACATTTGCGGAATTGAGGCTAAGTAAAACCATGGAGGATGCTTCCGGGTTTGGCCTGACCTTGAGTGTGACCTGGGAAATGATTCCCAAGGTTCCAAAAGCCCCCGTGTGAAGCTTGCAGAAATCATATCCTGCAACATTTTTTACAACCCTGCCCCCAGCTTTTGTTTCCCTGCCTTCATCATTGAGAATGGAAATGCCAATCACATAATCGCGCAAGGTTCCCCATCCAAATCTTCTTGGCCCCGAGGTATTGGTGGCAAGCAAACCTCCAAGGGAGGATTCCCCGGGATACGGATCATCAATGGGAAGCCTTTGATTCTCCTTGTTAAGCATCTCAGTTAAATCCTTGACAAGGATCCCCGCCTGCACCGTCACGGTCATATCACGGGCGGGATAATCTACCAGTTTGTTCAGATTTTTGGTGCAAAGAATGACGCCATTGCGGGATGGTGAATAACCAATATGCATCTTGGAACCGGAACCGGAGGGGACAATCGCATCAAGCGTGCTCGCGGAGTGCCTGATGATATCACAGGCTTCAGCGACATCCGAGGGAGTCTTAGTTTGGAAAGAGTTCAAATTCAGTGATTCGGATAAAGGCAAGGAAAGATCCTCCGTAACTACATTGCAGCCATTCTACCGGCCTTGGAAGCTTCGATGCAGGCACCCGCGGTAGGCAACATTTTCTGGGGGCTGCAATTATTTGTCGGGTTGAAGGCATTCCTTAGCCTGATCATCATCGCGATATCGTCAGGAGAAAAAAGCTTCGCCATGAAATCAATTTTTTCAACCCCGATACCATGCTCACCTGTCACGCTACCACCCACCCTGATGCATTCATCCAGGATTTCACCACTGGCTTCAAGAACCCGTTTAACCTGGTCGGGATATCGTTCATCAAAAAGCAGGATGGGATGAATATTGCCATCCCCGGCGTGAAAGACATTGCAAATTTTCAGGTCATACTTGGCGCCGATCTTCTGGATTTCACGAAGAATATGGGGTAGCTTGCTTCTAGGCACAACACCATCCTGGGTGCAAAAACTGGATGCCAACCTTCCCACTGCACCAAACGCCTGTTTCCTTGCTTTCCAAAGCAATGTGCGCTTGGCCTCCGTGTCGGCTTTGCGGACCTCCCTTGCGCCATTCTTGACCGCAATCGAAGTGATCCTCTCAGCCTCGGTATCGATTCCCGCCTCAAGACCATCGACCTCCATGATCAGGATGGCCCCGGCATCCAGGGGAAACCCAAAATGGAAGGCATCTTCCAGCGCGCCCAATATCATCTGATCCAGCATCTCGAGGGCGGCAGGCACTATGCCCGCGCCAATTATCTCGCTTATGGTATTGGTGGCATCATCAACACTATTGAAAACCCCAAGGAGGGTTCGGTAAGTATCGGGATTGCGAGTGATCCTGACCCAGGATTTCACCGCGACACCAAATGTTCCCTCAGAGCCAACAATCACACCGGTAAGATCGTACCCGGGATTATCCTCAACCGGGCCACCCGTATGAATGATCTCGCCATCAGGCATCACAAATTCAACGCCCATGACATGGTTGACGGTCACCCCGTACTTAAGTGTGTGTGGGCCACCTGAATTGGTGGCGACATTGCCGCCAATGGTACAGGCACCCTGGCTGGAGGGATCCGGGGCGAAATGGTATCCGTGAGGTTTCAAGTGATTTGTAAGCCAAAGGTTGATGACCCCGGCCTCGATCAGTGCGCACCGGTTCCTGTAATCCACATCAAAGATTTTTTTCATGCGGGCAAGCGAAATCACCACGCCTCCGCCCACCGGAAGGCACCCCCCCGCGAGACTGGTGCCAGCGCCCCTGGGCAGGAATGGAACCTTGAAATAATTACACGCATCGACAATCCTGGAAACCTGCTCGGTCGTGGTGGGAAACACGACAACATCCGGGCGATTCTTTTCTATGGTGAAACCATCACACTCATAAACCATCAATTCGCTTGCGGCAGTGATCATGGCATCTGGGCCCACAATGTTTTTCAAACTATCCAGAAGCCTTTTCATGCAGTTATTCCAAAACTAAGGGTTAAATCAATCATCCTAAAATCAATAAGTCCTGGCATTCTTGCGAACATGAACCATGGGTGTCCCACCAGCAAGCATAACGCCTGAAACAATCTCTGCAAGAAGCAATTGGTGATCGCCCGCCGTCAAAATCCCAGCAGCCTTGCATTCAAGGACTGAACAGGTATCCAGAAAAACAACCGGCTTGCCGGGATCCCTTTTGATGTTCAATTCATTCAATGGATCCAAGGCGGGAACCGGCTTTGCAAACCGGCCCACCATCTGGTTCAAACCTTCCTTAATGATATGGAGATTGAAGATTTTGCCCGGATTCAACTTTGACAGAATCTCACGGTCCGAGCGAATTGCCATGCTTACCATCAGGGGTGAGAATGAACATTGCTGCACCCAACTTGCAAGCATGAAATCATCGGCACCTGAATCATCAACCAATGAGACAAGAAAAAGACCGCTGGGGATTTTCCCCAGTGCGGAAGCGATTTCATCAATTGGAATTTTCTGGGAGGCGGGTTTATCGCTCAAGGTTTACTCAACAGTTCCTGTATTTGTTTTTCCAACTTTTCGTGGTCTTCAACATCGTCAAACTTTTGCGCGATTCGATTTTGTTTGTTGAACAAAAACAAGGTGGGAACAGAACCCCCATCCAGCTTCGACATCCAGACGGTCTCCGGTTCATCCAAAATCAAATTCACAAAATCAGCCTTCATCTTTTGAAGAAAAGGCAGGGTGGTTTTTTCAACTCCCCCGGCCAGATCCTTGTCGATCGCCATGTTCAGATGAACTGTCACCAACATAAAACCCTGACTCTGGAATTTCTGGTGCATCTGTACCAGATGCGGAAATTCCTTTTTGCAGGGGACTCAGTCATGGCGCCAGAAATCAACCAGAATAACCTTACCCTGATTGTTTCGAACCAATGATGTCAACTCTGAGTACTTGACGGTCTTCACCGAGACCTCTCCCGCGGAAGCGTAAGCCACCGAGAGAAGAATACCGGCCATCATGATCATCTTCTTCATCAATATCTCCGATCAAGTTAAAACCCATTATCATGTTAGCGTGGAAACAAAAAAAATACGAGTGACTTTCAGGCTTTTCGAATGCTGTAAAGAGTCCCTTTATGCTTGATACCCCCAGGCAGCCCAGCTTTTAAAACTTGTGTGGTATACACAAATCCAGATGCATCCAGGGTCTCCCTGAGCAACTGGGCCGGTACCCGGTCTTGGTCGGTCATCAAGCATAATCCGTCCTTAGCCATGACCTTGGATATCATTTTCACCAATGGTTCGACATTACCGGGTTCATAAACAAGGTCTGATCCAAGAATAATCGGGTAATCCAAGCCATCAGGAACATTGCGCCAATCAATCTGGATCGTGTTGAATTTTTCAAAGCCATTGGCCCTGGCATTCTCGGCGGCAAACTCCAAAGCTGTGGCATCATAATCTGAAAATGTCACTTCCATCCCCTTGTGAAGCGCCACAACTCCGACAACACCCAACCCGCATCCTATTTCCAACGCTTTCACACCCGGTTCAAAATTCTCCCTCATCAGGAACTTCGCAAGCATTCGGGCGGAGGGCCATATTTCAGCCCAATACGGCATGTTTTCGTTGTAGGTTATTTCATTCAACACTTCAGGATGGTTGAGCATCTTGTCAGTATCAGATGGTCGCCCAATCGTGAATTCCTTTTCCCCCGCTATCACCTTTTCCCAAATCGTCGGGCCAAGTGAATCCCTGGGCGTGGATGGCATGTTTTTTATTGGCTTGCTGGACATCAAAAACCCAACCAACTCCGATCAGCTCTAAAGTAACCCACCACTTTTAAGGAAGACCTCACTGGTCACCTCCCGGTCAGCGGGAAGCCTGCAGTATCCGGCGGCATTATCAAAATGCGCATCCAGTATTATCTGCCGGGAATTAGTGTAATCAAATCCCTGATAACATGGAATATGGCCTGTGACCAACCATTTACAGTTGACCTTGTTGAGAAAATTTTCCGCATTCTCAAGACTTGTATCCCTTCCCCAAACTAGGGAATGCAGATTTCCCCCGGGTAAAAGGTCGGAATCCTGCTCGGGAACCATCTCAAGTCTAGCCACTTCAAAAGCACCAACCCTGGATTTATCCGGAAGGCTATGACTGATGCAAACCTGATTTGGTAGAAAAATCATCGCTGGAATAACACTTATCAATTTCTTGTAAGCTTCAATGATTTGATCAGCCGCACTGGGATAGGCATAAGCTATTCCGAGGTTAAAGGACTGGTTCAAATCAATATTGTTCTTTGAAATCTGCCTGTTGGTGACCTGTGATAACTCATGATTACCCAAAAGATAATGCACCTGCCTGGGAAACTGGCATTTCAACGAAGCGACCATGTCGAGGACCAGGTGGGAATTATCAGACCCGTCTGGGTGCGTGGAAGTTCCGTGGATTAATTCCTGCACAATAAGTGTCCTTGACGGATTGCCTTTCAAATCTGAAAGAGTAAAGGCTTTTTTAAGATGATCAACCCGTCCATGCAAATCTCCAACAACGATGACTTCGGATGTGTCTGCCAGCCTAAGCACCCTGCCGGACCGTCCCGGAGTATTTTTAAATGCCAGAATTGCTTTTTCTATGGTATTAAGGACTTTGTTCGGATCTATCATGATGATATGGGTCTTTATTTGATTGTTTGAAAACTATTCCTTAAATTCCAAGGTGTCATCCATGGCAATAGAAGATATCGTGATCGCAATGACCGGGGCCAGCGGCGCACCTTACGGTCTTCGCCTGCTCGAAGTCCTACTTCAAGCGGGAAAGCACATTCACTTTACCCTAAGTCCATCAGCAGTAGAAGTGGTAGGAACAGAATGTGGGAGAAAAATTGACCCTGATAAATTCAATCCATCGAAGTTTTTCGGCCAATTCTGGACACCTATTCTTTCAAGCAGGTTCACTTACCACAATTATCGGGATTTCAAATCTGGGATCGCCAGTGGTTCATTTTTAACCGGAGGAATGGTGATCTGCCCGTGCAGCATGGGCACCATGGGCGCCATAGCTTCTGGAATATCTGATAATTTAATAACCCGGGCAGCCAATGTTCACTTGAAAGAACGGAGAAAACTGGTGATAGTGCCCCGGGAAACTCCCCTTCATATGGTTCACCTTCGCAACATGGTAACCTGCACCGAGGCTGGGGCCGTGATCCTGCCTGCAATGCCCGGATTTTACCACAAGCCAGCCTCCATAAAAGATATCGTGGATTTTATCGTCGCCCGCATTTGCGACCAAATAGGCGTGGACCATAACCTGCAAAAACGCTGGGGTCAAAACGAGGGGGATTAACAATCATAATATTCGTCCTCGGGATTCCATGCGGGAATTCCCAGTACGATTGTCCTCACACCTTTTTCACTCCATAGCCTGTGCTTGGTGTTTGGCTCGATGTAAATCACCATCCCGGGTTGCACCGCGATGGTGTCACCATTCAATTCCATATTGCCTTTACCCTCCAAAATATAGTAAACCTCAGTACATTCCTTGTGGTAATGCTTGACGGAATCCTGGATAAAAGTGACATGGAAATTACAAGCTAAGCCATCGGGTCGGGTAAGAACCCGGGTACTTTCTCCGCATGAACAAGGGACTGTGGGGGATTCAGAAACATGATGAACCCTATAACCCCTGGCAATGGTGGCTGGCATGGCAAACTCCAAAGAAAAATCTAGCGCTGCTAAAGTTACAAAACAAAACCGTGTCCATTCATTCCTTGTTCGCATCACGGTTGCATGCTTTTCAATCCCGGGCATTTTTTCAAGCATTGCTTGCGATGAAAAAACAAATATCCCCGGCCAAAAACAAACTACCACATTCTCCACATCTTTGAAACCCGTGGTTGAGACAGAAAATGGAAGCCTGAGTGGCAGGGTTTCATGGGCCGGCCCCATCCCAACGGTCGAGGGTTTTTCCGGCCCCATCAGCCCCTTAAGCGAACATGCGAGCAAGCCAAGGGTTGCCTGGCCCAATCCCAACGCACCGAAGATTAATTCAGACAACAAGGGAATCGAAAACGCTGTTGTTTATCTTGATGCCCGGGAACATTTCACATCATCAAACGCAAATTTCCCTCCCGTGGAGGTTGAGACAAATCATTTTAAAATGCAGGTCAACCAGGGTGGAGTTTCATCACCTGTTGGTTTTATCCTGCTGGGCGAGGGTGTTGATTTTGTGAACAAACAGGATTTCTTTTTCACGATCCGGGCAAGGGGAGATGCTTTTTTCAGCATTCCACTTTCAAACAAAAACAAGCCCGTTCGCAAGGTATTCACAAAACCCGGATTAGTGACCCTCACAACCGGGTCGGGGCAATTCTGGATGCGGTCCCATCTTTTTGTCCTGAACACGCCCCATGCCGCAAGGTGCGACAAGGACGGGCGTTTTGAAATCAACGACATCCCAACTGGAAAACACGACTTCAAGGTCTGGATTCCAAGTTGGAAGGTCATGGAAAAAGAAATCGATGCTGAAACCTGGGAGATCACCCGCCTTGAGTTCACTCCCTCTCCAACCAAAAAATTCTCCACTTTTATAAAACCGGGATCGAACTCAAGCGACCAAATCACAAGTTTCGAACTGTCTGATTTGCAGTCTCAAAAATAATTTTAAGCATGATTATCGCTTTATACCCCTTCTCGCAGGGAGTATTTGATGGTAAGTTATCTTAATAAAAGCATCGTTAGGTTTTAGGCCTTATTTTGTCTGGAGGTTTATTGTGTCATCGATCGATTATAGTCAGGTTAGAAAAGGCATGGTTATCGTGGGTGAAGGCGGTCAACTCTTTCAAGTGATCGACAGGGATCTCAACACCCCCGGCAACCTGCGCTCCATCCTTAGCCTTAAACTTAAGAACATAAGCAATGGCTCAACCATTCAAAGCAGGGTCCGCCCACAGGACAAAGTAGAGCAGGCATACCTTGATAAAAGAGAAGCCCAATACCTTTACCGTGATGGCGATGATTTCGTATTCATGGATCAGGAATCCTTTGAACAAACCCCGTTGCATAAGGACTGGGTTGGTGACCAGATATATTTCCTCAAGGAAAACGATATCGTGCATGTCACATTTTTCGAGGGGAAACCCATCTCCCTTGAATTACCTCCAACCGTGCAGCTAAAAATCACGGAAACCGACCCCGCCCTTAAAGGTGCCACTGCCGCGGCACAGTTCAAGCCGGCAGTCACTGAAACAGGTCTCAAGATAACTGTTCCGCCATTCATCGGAATTGGTGAACTGGTGTCAATTGACACACGCACCGGCGAATACCTGAGCAGGGCAGCAGACAAGTAAGTGATCCATACCATCAGCCCAGACTGGGAAAACACAAATTGCCCTGGTTGCGAATGCAATCAGGGCTTTGTTTTTCTTGAACTCGAATCAATCTCCAAAAATTTAAAAATGCCCTGCAGTTTGATGCGTTGCCCGGAATGTGAATTGGTTTATCTCTCCCCAAGGCCGAATCAAGCAAGTATTCATCTTTTTTACCCGGATGATTACGCTCCCCACCAATCCAACAAGGTTAAAAAAAACAAAAAAACCAGCAAGGAATTCTCATCACAACCACCACACCCCAATGCCAGGTTGCTTGACTATGGCTGTGGAAGCGGGGCCTTTCTAAAAAAAATGCAAGATCTTGGATGGGACTCCGTTGGATTGGATTCATCTGACAATGCGGTCAAGTCAGCCAATTCAATGGGATTGAAAGCGTTCAAAGGCGATTTCAAACATCCTGAAATAGCCGGGATGAAATTCGAATGCATCACCATGAGGCAGGTTTTGGAACATCTGCACAACCCAATCGAAACACTTCTCGAGGCAAAAAAACACCTGGTTTCCAAAGGAAGGCTTTCGGTGTCGGTGCCAAACATTGAAAGCCTTGCCTATCGTTGGTTCAAGGAAAACTGGCTGGGCATCGACCATCCCAGGCATTTGCTTTTCTTCAGCCCCAAAAGTCTGCAAAGATTGCTAAAAAAAGCGGGATTCAAATTGCTCGATCTAAGGCAGATAAGGCATTCCAACTGGCTCAGGGAATCGGCTTGTAACGAGATAAAAGCCCGGGGCATGACTGTTAAAAGTTGGCTGGGAAGTCGAAAATTAAGCAGCAGTGCCATTAGTTTATGGGCGCAAATCACCAATCAAAGCGATTGCATTCAAGTACTGGCGGAAGAGGACGCTTGAGTTTCGCGTTCCTTGGCTTTCCGGGCGGCTACCTCATGGAACACCGCCATCATTTGTTTGTAATGATGCTCGAAAGTCCATTGGCCCGCTGTTTTTCTGGCAGCCTGACCAGCCAGGATCCTCGTTTGGTTATCGACATACTGGGTCATGCTCCATGCCAATTTTTCATGGTCATGGGGATCATCAATGACAATGCCTTCCTTGTTTTGCGTGATGAATTCCGATGCGCCATTATAACGGGTTGTAATCACCGGCAGACCACATCCCATCGCCTCGGGAACCACATTGGAACATGGATCGTAAAATGTCGGATGCACCAGGAAATCTGATGCGAAGTAACAATTACGCATGTCATCGCAAAAACCAACAAATCGAACCTTATCCAAAACATCAAGCTTATCGGCCATTTTTTCAAAGCCGCCGGTATGCTTGTTCCCGACAATCATCAACTTGATCGGGCTGTTTTTTGGCAGAAGCTTCATCGCATGCAGCAAAGGTTCCAGACCTTTGAGCCTGTAATTCATGCCAACAAACAATGCCAGGCAATCTGAAGGATCAATATTCCACTGCTGGCGCCATTCAATCCTTCGCTTCAATCTGTCAGTCTCCTGGAACCTATTGGGATCCATTGCAATGCGGACCAAGCGGAGGTCATTTGCTGATATCTGGTAATATTTCTGGAAGTGATCCCTGACCATCTCGCTAATCCCGATAACCAGCGATTTTTTCATGCCAAGATATTGCAAACGCTCGAGCATGAGGAATGATTGATGCGAAAGATCAAATGTCTTGAAAAACTTAACCAAGGCACGGGTCGTTGGATTGCTGTACTTCAAGTAATTATGTTCCGCGGTGGCTGCGAACAAACCACCTTGGGGATAAAGCACATCCAATCCCCAGGTTTTATCAAAACCTATGCTTACATCATGATCCTTGCCCTTGAGGGCTTTTATACAGGCTGAACCGAAGGCCCAGGGTCTCATGAATCTTGGACACCAGGGAATATTGACTTGATGAAAATTCAAGGATGAGGGAAGCGCTGAGGCATCCCAGCGACTCGCATAAAGGTGAATCTGATGTCCATCAACTGCAAGCCTTCTAACCAGGGAGGCAATGTAGGTTTCGCAGCCCCCTCTTCTGGGAAGAACACTTTCATAGCAAAAAGCTATTTCCATCTTACCTAAACCACTCCACTAATGTTTCCTGAAAAAACCTTACAAACATACCTTTCTAATTTCGACATATCACGACAACAAACTTAACCCAGTTTTCAAAAGGACTAGGCTGCCATCTTTTTCAAATTATGATTCCTGTAGCGGGTCCATTTCAACTTAATGATGAAAAGCAAGAGTCGATCCAAACTGGATTTGGGCCCTAAATCCCGATAAAAACGCCAAAATTCCAATCTGTCACGGTCATCCACCCCTTCAATTTCAGATGAATAAATAAGCTGGGCAAGATCCTTGATTTTCCAAATTTGCGAAGTCCAATAATGGTTTGAAAGCCTATGAAGATCAATCAAAACAAGTCTTTCCCGCCAATTATCTGGGATTCGGAATGTATCGTTCTTATGAATGTAAAAATGGCATAGATATAGGTCTTTATGAAACCAATTCCGATCGTGCAAAATCCTCGCCATCCGAGCCATCTCACCAATGAGTGACTTTTTCCAATTCCGAAATGACTGGGGTGTCTGCCTTGAAAGTGCCAATGGGATCGCCTCGTGGAGAGGCAGCATGCCGTCCAGTTCACGCACTGCAAGTGCGCTTCTAAGTTTGGCACCCGGCCCGATAAATTCCACCGCAGCTATGGTTTCAGGAACATTCAAGCCCAATCGTCTGGCAGTTGACAAATGATGGAATTCCTGCATCGCGGGCGACCAATCCTTTTTAGGAAAAAGCCAACCCATAAAACCTTCCCGCCACGAAAGTTTGTAGTGCCTTTTCAAATAAAAGCAAAGTTCGGGTTTCCCGTCTTTTCCAGGAAGTATGATTCTTCCCACGGATCGTCCCTGTTTGGCGTGAAATCTATCTGTGACCTGTAAATCCATCACCCTGGTTGTCCAATCACCGCCATAATGGGAAACCCATTCGGGTGTGGAATAAAATTTCACCAGGCTTCCATCTTTCTGCACCTGGACCAAAACTCCATCCTGGATGTCATTAGAATCAACATCATTAATAACAGGGTCTGATTTTTTTATGGTTGCCAATTTGGTTCCACCTGAAAAAGCATCCATTGCGAGGACTCCGGTTGCGACATGCGTGGTGGAATTCATCACTTTTTGGTCATGACTGATTTCATCTGAATAAGCTTTGCGAAAACAAACAATTCCCTGCTGCTCTGCACCAAGGGAACGGAGCAATTGTTTCATTTTCGCCATGTCTATGCTGGCCCATTTCGAATTGGAGGTTGGAGCTTCCTCCAGGCAATTGGCAGCGTCAAGGAAGACATTTGGACTGGAAGCCTCGTCAACACGCAAGAACAAGGTCTTTTTACCCTTGAGATAGCAACCGGCGGAATGAATCCTCGCCAGTAATCTTCCCACTGATTCAAAGACCAACTGCCTTCTTCCTTTTTGTTGCCTCACCGATCCCTGTTCAAGCCACTCATTAAGCGGCAAAGTCTTTGCGGGTTCCCTCGTAAGGAGGAATGACTCCTGGGAAAAAAATTTATTTTTTCTTATACCTATTGCAAGAATTTTCCCCGTGCTGACCCCATGTCTTTGGACCTTGTAAAGAATTGCAGCGTGTGAATACTCTGGGGCTTTGGTTTTCCGGGATTTCAAGGAGGATGAAAGCAGCTTTTCCATCCAGGATGTGCTTCGATATTGCAACCGCAATACAATCTCTGAACCCGGGAGCGGCTTACGAATCACGGTCTTTCCGTTACAGCCAAGTTTTCTTGCCTCCATCAACAATTCATTGAGAAATTCTTTTTCGGTTTCAGAAATGATGGATGTCACAAAAATATTTTCTTTTTCAAGAAAGATCCAATTTTGTGGCTGAAGGGTTACCTGGGTGTTTCGTTTCTCCCGGACATGCCTGTAATTCAACAGCCTAATGGCTTCCCGGTCTATATCCAGTGCAAGAAGATGAAACTGGGGGACATTTGAGTCACCATGGGAAAAATCAATGGTGGCTTCAATGTAGGAGACAAGGAATGCGAGTTTTTCCCTGGGTTTTAAAATACTTTCATCCAGCGTTGCATGAAGCCTGGCAAGATTTCCCGCCCTGATGTTCCATGGCAGATCCTGCAACCTGAAAGATCTCTGCCAATCAAGAAGGAAAACCATCCTGGTTTCCGGGTTCACCAGGACATGCTTCGAATACAAGTCCACATGTGAGAAACCAAGGGTATGCATGCGAGCCAATACCCAGGCCAGCCTTCGCAGCACCTCTTTGCGCTGGTTCCTGCTTCTTTGCTCGGCAAAATATGTTTTAAGGTTCACAGTATCCGGGATTTCCTCAACGAGGAGAAAAGAATCACCTCGCCTTGTTTTCCCAACCGCAAGCCAGGAAGGGCCTGGAATTCCCTCATGCTCAAGGGCGTTTAGTATGCGGGCCTCATGTAAAACCCCCGTGGAACCTGAGGTCAAGCCTTTGATAAATCCAGGGTTGTGCTCCTTTTTCAAAAAGGCGCGAGTCTCGTTTTTACCCTCGCCCAAGGTTATGCTTGAAACATGCCTGCCGGTTTTCCAACCATGCCCTGTCACCCTCACTCCCTCAAGGTTGAAAACGGCATCCGCATTTTCAATACCCTGCGAGAAAAACGCTGATCTTTTGCTGGGACGAACAATCAGAAAATCTTTCCTGAATGGCATGAAAAAACCGCATAGCCTCCCTGACACCCATGCCAGGGGTAAGAAAATCATTCCCAAAATTCTTAGCAGCCTAGATATCAAAACACTTGCTCCGGAAATTATCCAACCGACCTTAAAAATCTCTTGGATTCCAACTGTTCATCCAGCAACCGTATCGCGGCTCCCAAAACATCCAAGGGCGAAAGCTCTTTCATGCATTCATGCCCAAACGGGCAAACCCTTTTCTGGCAAGGCCCGCACGGGAGTTTCTTCTGCAACTTTATTTCTTTTTTGTGATAGGTGTCGGTCCACTCTATGTGAGTGGGACCAAACAAGGAAACCACAGGCTTGTTGAATGCCGCAGCAAAGTGCCTTGGGCCACTATCTGTTGTAACCAGCAACTGGCATTTTTGAATGATCGCCTTGCTCAAGCCCAGGGAAAGGTCGGGCATCCCGGGTTCCGCCAGGCATCTTGCAGAGGGATGATCTATGAGCGAGGAAATGCGAAGCGCAAGTTCACTCTCCTTGGGACCGCACATGATGAGAATACCCGCCCCCCTGAGCCTTATCAATTCGCGTGCCAGCGAGGCAAAGTGTTCCGCAGGCCAGAGTTTTGAGGCACCAAAGGCTGCGCCGGGGTTAAGGCAAATGACTTCAGGCTTGTCCTTGAAGGAGGCGAACCGCCAAACCTGCTCTGCTAACTCTTTCTCCGCCGGGGAGGTAAATAGCTGCATTTCATATCCGGGATCAGGTGTTCCTGCGGCCATAGCAAGCTGGTTATAGGAATCAATCACAGGAGATGGAAGAAACCCACCTTTGGAATCGCGTTGGGCTTCAAGCGAATCCGTCAGCATCCATTTTCTGAAATAGCGATTGAAACCAATCGATCGTTTACAACCCCCAAGCCATGAGATAAGTCCCGCCCTGAATGAGTTCGGGAATAAGACAGCGACATCAATCTTTTCTTTTTTAAGCTGGGAAGCTGCCTGAAGGATTGAAAGGCCGTTTTTTCCCCCGGTGAGAATTGTGGAATCAAACCATGGATTACCAGCAAGAATTGGGGAAACATAAGCCTTCGAGACACAGATAAATCTACCTGTCAGGAAATGGCGCTTCAACGCACTGATGGCAGGGGTAGCCATCACCGCATCACCGATCCAACCGGGTAGAAAAACAGCGACATTCATGAATTAAAACATCCCCAGGAAAAATCAAGCCGCGCCCAGGCGCTCCAAAATGTTCGTGGTGGAAACACCCTTTCGAAGATTGGCGAGGTGAACCCTTCCGCCATAACTTTCAACAAACTGGCCGCCAACCACTTCATCCTTGTGGTAATCCGCGCCCTTTACCAAGACATCGGGCCTGATGGAGCGAATCAGATCTATGGGTGTTTTTTCCTCAAAGACAGCGAGGAAATCAACGCACTCAAGACCTGCTATAACCACGGAACGCGCGTCAATCTTATTAACCGGCCTGGTTGGCCCCTTCAGCATCTGCACGCTTGAATCGCTGTTCAACCCAACGACAAGGATATCGCCCTGGGCCCTGGCCTCCCTCAGATACTGGACATGGCCGGCATGAAGCACATCAAAACAACCATTGGTAAACACTATTTTCCTACCGAGTTTCCTTTGTTGTTCGAGTTCGCGAAGAAGCGAGTCGCGGCCCATGATTTTTTGAGCACCTGAGAGAGTCTCGCTTTTTCCCGCGAGGGATGATTTGCAGATATCCTCGATGATCTCGGCCCTGGTTACCGGGACCACACCTATCTTTTCCACCTCAAGGCCGCCTGCGATGTTTGCAAGCTTGATGGCTTCGGGATAATCAGCACCTGCCGCCAGCGCCATCCCCAATACTGCAAGCACCATGTCACCAGCACCGGTGATGTCATATACCTGCCTGATTCTGGTGGGAAAAATATCCGCCCTTCCATCCTGGTGGCAAAGAGCCATACCTTCCTTGTCGAGAGTGATGATGGCAGCTTCCATGTCAAGCCGTTCGCGCAATGACCTCGCTGCAAGCAACCCATCCTCATTGGTTTCAATGACCCTGCCGGTAGCGAGGCCAGCCTCAAGCCTGTTGGGGGTCATGGTGGAGACCCCATGATATTTGCGGTAATCGCCACCCCTTATGGGATCAACGATCACCTTCTTCCCAATTGCCTTGCAGTCAGATATCACACTGGCAAGCAGGCCCGGTGTGCAAACTCCCTTGTCGTAATCACTCACAAGCACAAGGTCGAAATCATTGATGCCGCGTTTGATCAATTCCGAAAGTTTGGTCTCAAGGTTCTTGGAAAGATGATTTCGCACCTCATAATCAACCCTGATGATCTGCTGTGGGTGCCTGTGCTGCGCTTTTCCTATGTAGCGTTCCTTCACGGTGGTGGGGCGCTCTGAATCCACAAGCACAGTCTCAGGATCGACCCCCTGCTCTATCAACATATTGCGAAGCTGCACGCCATTCGCGTCATTTCCCACGACTCCGGCGACCTGAACCCTCGCCCCGATCGCCTTGAGCATGGTAGCAACGCTACTTGCGCCACCAAGTCGCTCTTCCCTGCGCTCTGCCCTGAGAAGGATCACAGGCGCCTCCTGGCTTATACGCTCCGCGTCACCCCAGACATACCGGTCCAACATCAGGTCACCAAGCACCAGAATCCTGGGCTGTCCAAGCTTGTGAACAAGGTCGACAAGTTCAGTTCCCTGCTGAGTGTTCGAATCTGTTTGCATGATGGCGTCCGTGGTAATGAGCCTTGGTTTCATTTCGTTCAACATGACATTCCCCAAAACTAAGCTGCCTTGGATTGGTTAAAGCCGTGGTTTGCCGCCCAGGCTGAAGCCACCGCCGCATGCAGGAGGGGCAACATGATTTCATGATGCCCTGTTAGTTCGATGCCCTCGGAGGAGGGGCGGTTGAGCACATTAACCGTGCTGCGATAACGGGATTCCTTGTCAACATTCACGCAGACAAGTCCATCCAGGTCATAATTGAAATTTCTGACAACACTGACAGCCTTTAACAGCACTTCGGGCATGATCACTGCACTGCCAAGGTTCATCCAGACACCATTTGACATGGTGCTTACAACTGAACAGAGAATTCGAAAATCCAAATGGCTTGATTCACCAATGGCGGAACCGCTCACATGGGGATGCATATGGACAATATCCGTGCCGACCGCAACATGCACCGTGCAGGGGATGCCTGCTTTCCGAGCCGCAAGCAGCAAGCTTGCCTCAGGTGCCTTGCAATTTTTTTCCTCAAGCAATGCTCCAACGGCAGCGCCAAGCCCGATTCCCTCGTCAGCTCCCCTGCGGGTTGCAAGGGCGAAGAAATCCGCTGTCTCACGAGCCATGCCGAACTTTCCATCATTCAAGACGGTGCCGACATCCTCACTAGTTTTTCCCTCAAGTGCGAGTTCAACATCATGGATGGCAGCGGAACCATTCATGGCGACCGCCTTGATTATTCCCTTTTTGATCCAATCAATCAGGTATGGGGCACAACCCGTCTTAATGACATGGCCGCCAATCGCCGCAACCACGGTATTTCCATTTGTGGCGGCACGCACCAAATGATCCCTGACCCTGCGGATGCTCTTACCGGCAAGTTGGTTGGGAAGAGAATCAATCAAATCAGAAACCGAGGCATTTTCACCAAGTGGTTTGCCCAAGTCTTCCTTGAATACCTTTGAGGGACGGGATGCAAGATCATAGGTTTTTAATCCCTGAAGGTCGAAAGGCTTGTTCATATTTTTATTTCCGTTATGTGTCACTTATAAAATCCTCCATTTAAAACAGACTGATTAAACCATCAGGACCCTGGAACGAACCAGAGAGGCAATTTCCTCCACACCTGACAAAAACCGCATCTCAATTCTGAGGGCATAAAGGCTAATTCCACCCAGGGAAGATGCCCGTATTTTCACAAGATCCTTGTGGGTTGTTACCAGGATAGTTTCTGAATCTGAAATTGGACCCGCCCATTCAATCAAATCCTGGATGTCATTTCTTGAGTAGGCATGGTGGTCGGGAAAAACCCTGCAACCAACAACATTCGCGCCTAGAGAACCAAGGGTCTTAAGAAACGAACCTGGGTTTCCTATCCCGCAAAACGCCAAAACTCTTTTACCTTTGATCTCATCCAATTCCAACGCATCAGATCCCCAGCAAATCATCTCCGCAGGCTGATGAACCGCCTCACATACAACCAAACCAGGGGCCAGATTTTTGATTTCGTTTCTTATTCGCGCAAGTTTTTCCTCGGAAACCTGGTCCACACGGGTTAGCACCACTGCACCAGCCCTTTTCAAGCCGTCCCGAGGTTCACGCAAAGTCCCCCGGGGCAGCATATGGCCATGCCCCCATGGATTGGTGGCATCCACCAACACAATGTCCA
>SYCV01000112.1 GCA_005786805.1 Planctomycetia bacterium
CTTGTTAACGCATTGCGCTTTCATTTCGCAACATTGAGCACTGTGAATGGTGAATATAGACCTGGAATTGTCCACCGCCTTGACCGTGATACTAGTGGGGTTATTCTGGTCGCCAAGCATGAGCAGACCCATCGGGATTTATCCATGTTGTTTGAGCTTCGCAAGGTGTTCAAGGAATATATCGCGATCACCGCTGGAGTTCTTGACAGGGACAGTGACTATATCGAGGGTAGGATCGCTCATCATCCCATCGACCGTGTGAAAATGACGGTGACTGATGATGTGGATAATGAAGATGCCAAGGAGGCCTGCAGTTATTACGAGGTGATAGAGCGATTTAAAGGTTACACCTATGTAAGGGTTCAGCCTAGAACCGGGCGAACACATCAGATTAGGGTGCATTTGGCAAGTATCGGGTACCCCGTTTTGGCAGACAAGGTTTACAGCGGGCGTGACTGCATCCACCTGCGGAATTTTGCAAATGATATTTCAGAACAGGATGATATGTTGCTACTTGGTCGGCAGGCGCTTCATGCATTTCGAGTGCGATTCAAGCATCCGAGAACCAACCAGATTCTGGAAATAAAAGCGCCGATACCCGCAGACATGCAACAAACGCTTGATGCATTGAGATTACATAAGAAAAACTGATTTTTATGGATTCAGCAAGGTCCTAAGCTGTTCCTTGACTGCTTGGACCGGTAATCGTTTTTGCTGCAGAGAATCCCTGTCTCGCCAGGTGATGGTGTCATCCTCGTTGGTTTGCCCGTCAATCGTGATGCACACAGGTGTACCTATTTCGTCCTGTCTGCGATATCTCCTGCCGATGGCACCACCATCATCAAAGAAAACAGCGAACTCTTTTTTAAGATCCGAATAAATTGCCTTAGCTTTTTCAGGCAGTCCATCCTTGTTGACGAGGGGAAATATTGCCGCTTTCACAGGTGCGATTCGAGGATTCAATCTAAGTACCACTCTGGTCTCGCCTTCAATTTCCTCTTCAAAATAGGCTTCACAAAGAAAAGCCAAGGTTCCCCGGTCAGCGCCTGCGGAAGGTTCGATAACATGTGGAATATACCGCTCCCTGGTTTGGTCATTGAAATACCGAAGGTCTTTGCCGGAGCCTCGATGCTTAGGTTTTCCATCCTCGGATTTTTCAACGACAAGTTCATCCCCAGAGCGGATTAATTTTCCTTCCATGTGGCTCTTAAGGTCAAAATCCCCTCGATGGGCAATGCCTTCAAGTTCCCCAAATTCACCAGCGGGGAGGAAAGGGAAAGCATACTCTATATCCGCGGTGCCACAGGAATAATGGCTTAATTCATCTTTTTCATGGTCACGCAATTGCAATCTTGAGGAGGATAACCCAAGGTCGGTGTACCATTTGTACCTTCGATCACGCCAGTATTTATACCATTCAGGTGACTGGCTGGGATGGCAGAAAAATTCAATTTCCATTTGTTCGAATTCGCGTGAACGAAAAGTGAAATTCCTGGGAGTTATTTCGTTTCTAAAGCTTTTGCCAATCTGTGCGATTCCAAAGGGGATTTTAACGCGGGATGAGTCAACAACATTTTTGAAATTCACAAAGATGCCTTGGGCGGTTTCAGGGCGTAGAAATGCAGCGCTTTCTTCTCCGCCCATTGCGCCCACGATTGTTTTGAACATCAAATTGAATTCCCTGGGTGGGGTCAAGGTGCCCAAGGTCTTGGCATCGGGAGCTAATACTTTTTCAAAATCTGTTATCGTGATGAGGGAAACCAAGGGCCCTTCCCATGACAATTCATCCAATGATTTTGCCCTTAGATTGAAAAATTTGAGTGCTTTTTGTTCCGTTTCCTGGAGTCCCTCATCGCCGCCCGACTGGGTTGCGATGAAAACCCTTTGTTCTTTCGCTGTGACCCAACGACCCCGGACCTGGTCATGTCTGTAACGCTTTTTTGATTCCTTGCAGTCCACCATGAAATCATGAAATAAATCATAATGGCCTGAAGATTTCCATACCTGGGGGTGCATGATGATGCTGCAATCGATTCCGACCATTTGGTATTCACTTGGAGCACCTTGGGGCGCTAAAAGTTCATTGTGGCCTGAGATCATGTCCTGCCACCATGCTTCCTTGATGTTTCTTTTTAATTCCACACCAAGTGGACCATAGTCCCAAAAACCATTGAGTCCGCCATAGATCTCACTTGATTGGAAAAGAAACCCTCTTCTTTTGCAGAGTGAAACAAGTTTGTCCATGTCCATTGAATATTCCTTAAAAGCATTTCCAATCATGAAAATATAGCATGTAAAATTTCACTTCCCCTGGAAAAAATCAGAAGCATATACTTTCCAGGATTTTTTCTTGGGATATTAAATGTAATTGTAAGTTATTGTGATTAAAGAAGGGGGAATAAAAGTAAAGAATCAAATTACAAGCGTTCAAAGGTATCGATTAATCCGGTCTTTTCAAATATATAGCTAAGTGACGGACCATCCTTGGGAAACATACTGTTACTTCGGGTCACTATTTAAAGTCCAGTTTTCATTGAATAAGCCTGAAATTTTAATTTCTGTCTTGTTTGGTGAGTCCGGGGTGATTTTAAGGATCGCATAATCACCCCAACGCGGAAATAAAAGCGCGTTGGTTGCTTTCAAATCCTCTGTTCGAAATGTATGCCCGCTGTTGATCACGATATAATTTTTAATGGAGTATGGACTTGGAAAAATAAAAGCAGGCATGTGGTCGGAACTGTTATGGGTTTTGTCTCCCACAACGATGGTGGATTTGTCCCATTTTATAGGTGAGGCCGGCAGGGCTTTTGCAATCAGGGAATTGGAACCTCCATCACCAAAAAGAATTAAGTTTTTTGTTTCTAGGTCTTTGGCTGTGACCATGGTGTCTTGTTTAATTGGAAGATCCGCCCTGAAGAAACTAAACCAGTCCTTTTTAAATCGCTCCATTTCAGCCATGGAAGCCTTGTGTATGTTTTCATTCCAAGGTTTTCCAGTTCCAGTCACGCATAAAAAACCACTTGTGAAAGCGTCATCAATCGGGCCTTGAAGACCATGGGATTTTGATTTAATCGCACTGGTTTTACTTGAATCAACTGTCCAATCATTTTTTTTGTCCTTGACCAGGATTATTTTACTCAAGCCATCGACAACCATGGGGTATCCGGAAATTTTTTGCCCGTCAATCGAAATGCTGGTCATTTTTCCCTGGATGGGGGGCTGACTTTTCCCGCCAGGTAGAGTGATTGAAATTTTTGAGATGTTGGTCGTGTCAATCTGGTAACCTTGGCCATCAAATGTCGCCTCAACCCGGGAGCGGTCATAGTGCTTGTTCAAGCTGAGAATTTCCACCCAGTCGCATTTGGGATATTTAAGTGTATAGGTGACAAACTTGATTTTGGCAGGATAAGGTGCCCTGCCCTTTTCGATATGTGGGGCGTAAGCTTCGAATGCTTTTTGTTGCCATTCGGGTGGGAATTTGTGCTCTAAGCCGGGAGCGACCAAATGTTTCATCGGGATTTTGAATCCTTCAATGTGTTTTTGCATTAAATCAGCCGCTTGTTTTTGCTTGTCAATTTCGCCAGAGTAAGCAACCACTGGGATGTTGAAAGCATTTTCCGCGTAAAGATAGGCGTCATAGATGCTCAGGCAGGATTCCTGCTGGGGTGGAAGTTTATCAGGTAGATTCGGGGCATACCCGTGGGTCGTTGTAAAACCTGCGCCGGGACCCATTACGCACCATCGGTCAGGTTGATGTAACCCCAAATGCCATGTACCCGCGCCTCCCATTGAAAACCCTCGAACAACAAAGCGGGCATGATCAATCAAATTTTCCCGTCCAAAGCGTTTTTCCTGATTGATGAAATTTTGAATAGCTTCATTGAGGTCGGTTTCCCCCGCCCAGCGATATGCGTTATTTCCTCTGCCATAAACTGCAAGTTGTATAAAATCCTGTTCCTTGGATAGAGTTTTCTCACCCCTGTTTTCATAAAGAAAATTCACCTCGTTGAGTTTTTCGTTCCTGCCATGGAGCACCAAGTGCAAGGGGTATTTTTTTGTTTTGCTTTGGCCATAATCCTTGGGGTAAACAATGGAATATGCCTGTAAAGAGTCATCAATGATGGAACGGTATGCCCTTACCTGGTTGGAGTTAAAAGTTTCCATCCAAGGGCGCTGGTTGTTTTTTAGTTTGGATGCCCTGACAAAAGCCTGGTCTGCGATGTGATTCGCTTTTTTAAAAATGTCTTTTTGTTCAAAGTCCTTGGTTTTGACCAACCAATCCAAAGCTTTTATGTAAATCTCGATTTCGGGTAAATCGTTTTCGTTGGTATTGTTGGTTTTTAGTAAATCAAGTTCCTTGGCCAGCAAATCTCTTTTGGCTATTATCTTCGCAGATTCTTCCTTGAGGTTGGCTTCTTTTGCTTGTTTGGATTCTTGTGAGAAAGAATCAAAAGGTGCAATCAAATAAATCAGGGGAATAAGAATAAAGAAAAATGAATTAATCTGCCTAAGACATTTAATAGACATGGGATACCAGATTTTTTAGTGGTGAAGTTGATTGCAAGGTTTTGTCGAAAAATTAATCACGCATGGAATCGCGCAACATGTCGATCGCTTCCTGAGGGCATGTGTCTTCAAGTCGTTTCCCTTTTTTTTCCAGTGATTCGGAGAAACGTATTGCGGTGTCTTGCATTCTTTCGTGGGTTTCCTCGGACCCCCCGACCAAATAAAAATGCTCGCTGCTGGTGATTCGCTGGTGTTCATCCTTATTGTCCAGACCGAGACCGATAAAGCCCAGGATCTTTTCTTTGTCTTTGGATTTTTTCTTCATGTTATCTCAGTTAAACCTCGAAAATCATGCCAAGAATTTAGTTTCGCATGGTTTTTTACAAAAGCAATGTCACCATGAGATTTTTATAAATATTTTAAAAGAATTTGTGATTTTTATTCAGACTTTAATTTCATTGGTAGGAGATTAAAAAATGATGTAAAAACACCAACTTTTAAATAAAAGATGGCATTTTTCAAGTTTCTCATGTTTAATATAACTTAGATTTTAATTTTTGGTAAAAGTCACGATGCGGGGTGTTTACCCGTATGTGATGCTTATTTGAATGTGGTGATGCAATGACAATAGAACGAGTTCCCATGACCCGAGAAGGTTATGAAAATCTAATGCTTCAATTGAATCGAATGCAAAATACTGAAATGATTGAGATTGCAAAGCGTATTGCAGATGCTCGTGCATTGGGTGATTTGAGCGAAAATGCCGAATACCATGCCGCTCGCGAAGATCAAGGCATGCTTCAGGCGAGAGTTGATGCGCTAAAAGATAAACTTGCTCGTGCACTCATAGTTGATTTGAGCAGTCTTCCCTCTGACAAGGTTGTATTTGGTGCGCGTGTTAAAATCAGGGATTTGGATTCTGGTGAAGAGGAAATTTATGAACTGGTCGGCCCTGGTGATGAAGATTATGATAACAACAAAATTTTATCCTCTAGTCCCCGAGGTCAGGCTTTACTGGGTAAGAAATGTGGGGATACGGTTTCTTTTAAGGTCCCCAAAGGTGTGTTGCGTTATGAAGTGAAGGAAATTTCTTTTCCATCATGATTCCTTAAGCTTTTCACTCAACTTTTTTCTGGAGAAATTCAATTGCAATCCTATTCTCGTAATAAATTGTGGGTTAAATCTGGTTTGGTTTTTTGCTGTGGAATAGTCCTTTTTGCAGCTTTTATTTCAAATGCCGACACTGGAATGCCGACCGCGGGAATGATGGCTAAAGCCGCGAATGCTTTCTCAGAATCGCTTTCAGCCGACCAGAAAAAAAAGGCGTTATTTTCATTTGAAGATGCCGAGCGTTCGAATTGGAACTTTGTGCCACTTCAGGACAAATCAAAAAATCCGACCCGTAAAGGTCTGAGAATGGAAGAGATGTCTGCTGACCAGAAGCAGTTAGCCATGAGTTTGGTGCAGTCTGGAACAAGTAAAGAGGGATTTTCACGGGTAAGGGGTATAATGGGCCTTGAGCAGGTCCTGAAAGAAACCGAAAAAAATGGCACAAATGTTCGAAGTTCAGATTGGTATTTTGTTTCAATATTCGGCAACCCTGACGCCGGGAAAAAATGGGGATGGCGTTTTGAAGGGCACCATTTGTCTCTAAATTTCACGATAGAGGGTGGCAAGGTCGTTAGTGCGACTCCATCATTTTTTGGTGCGAACCCCGCTTTGATCATGGATGGTAAACAAAAAGGACAACGCACACTTCCTGAAACAGAGGATTTTGCCAAGAAATTAATTGAGTCGCTTTCTGATGAACAAAAAAAATCCGCTGGAAAAGGGATGTTGTTTTCAGAAATCGAACAGGGAAAATCCTCAGCCCCATCTTTTCCCAAAGGATTGGAAAGTGGAGCTCTAAATGTGGATCAGAAGAAAATCGTCAAAGAGATGATCCAAGGTTATTCCAATAGATTTCCACAGGATTTTGCTGAGAAGGAAGTATCCAGGCTTTCTGGCTCGGATTTTGAGAAAATTGATTTTAGCTTTGCAATGGATAAATCAAAACCCGGTAATCCTTACACATACAGGCTTCAAGGACCTGATTTTTTAATTGAGTTCTTGAATATTCAGGCCGATGGAAGTGGTAACCCCTCAAATCACATTCACAGTTCTTGGAGAGCTTCCCAAGGTGATTTTGGTGTCAGAAAGTAGAACTTGTTACTTTTGACGGTTTTTTCGACACCAGTCGGTTTTTTCGACTGGTGTTTTTTTTTGATATGATATCAATTACAAATTTTATTTAAAAAAGTGCTTTAATTAATGGTTATTTGAATAATCTTTGATGGTTTTAATAAGTGGCATATGATTTGCATGATAAATAAATTAGTCGAACATTAAATTTTCTTAATTTGGAATATTGTTTTGCCCAAAACATGAATTTCAAATAAGAGAATTTACTCGACTAGCGATTAAATAGGGGTTTTCGCCCAAAACCCCTATTATCCTTTCATAAAGCTTATTCTTAAAATGAATCTGTTTTATTGATAATTAAATCGAATTTTTACTGTTCCAACGGCTTGAAATGCCTTTATAAAAGTCAACTCTTCTATCCCTGAAAAATGGCCAGTTTCTTCTGGTTTCCTCGATTAATTTCCTCGAGCAGCTTGACACTATCACTTCTTCATTTTGCGAATCCGATAAATGAAGATAACTTCCATAGGTGTTTAAAACATGGGAGTTACCCCAAAATTCTAGCCCACCTCCCATACTGTTTTTTTCGAAACCTGTCCTGTTTACCGCTGCGATATATATTCCATTTGCGATTGAATGTGATCGATGCATGGTTAACCAGGCATCTGTCTGGGATTTACCATAAATTTCCTTTTCATGGGAATGCCAGCCAATTGCGGTCGGATAGAAAATGATCTCAGCGCCTTCTAGTGCTGTCAACCTTGCTGCCTCAGGATACCATTGATCCCAGCAAACTAGGACACCCACTTCAGCAAATGGAGTTTTGAAAGATTTAAAACCCAGGTCTCCGGGTGTGAAATAATATTTTTCATAAAAAAGGGGGTCATCGGGAATATGCATTTTACGATAAATACCAATGATATTTCCATCGGGGCCAATGACGACAGCGGTGTTGTGATATAGGCCTGGAGCTCGTTTTTCAAAAATTGAACCAATTACAACGCAGCTATTTTTCTTGGCACATGCCGCCAGGGCGTCGGTTGTGGGACCGGGAATCGGTTCAGCGTGTTCAAAAAAGGATGGGTCTTGTACTTGACAAAAATACGGTGTCAGAAAAAGTTCCTGAAGGCAAACTATTTGTGCACCTTGGTTCGCGGCTTGATCAATCCCTGAAATCGCTTTTGAGAGATTCGCTTTGGAATCTTGATGGCATTTCATTTGAATCAAGCCAATCTTGAAAATATCATCTTGTAGCATCGTTTTATAACAACCCGAAACCTGTTGAAATTGTAAAATGATTTATGAATCAATAATGATAAACTATTAAAAAAGCTTTGATAAGTATTGGAATAGGTCCGTAATGCAAAAGCTTTCTTACTCTGAGTTGCTAAAACAGATCGAGTTGAACCTTGAATGCCTGAAGCTTTCGGGGATTGATTGGGTCGGGAAAACCATTGGCAATGACGGTTTATTAAATGTCAAAGATCCGCAAATCCCTAACCAACTTTCCAATCCAGTTGATCTGAAAGCCATCAAATTAAATCCAAGTCAACCTGCAAAAACCGAATTGACGATTTTAAAAAGAGGGGAGCTTCTGGAGTCACTGAAAGCTGAGGTTAAGGATTGTGGTAAATGCACCCAGTTGGTAAAAACCAGAAAATCAGTGGTATTTGGTGGTGGTAAGATTGAGGCTGAGATTTGTTTTATCGGTGAGGCGCCTGGTATTGCGGAGGATGAAAAAGGGGAACCCTTTGTTGGTGAAGCAGGTGCATTGCTAGACAAAATCCTGATTGCTTCGGGATTGAAACGGAGTGATGCTTATTTTTTAAACATTATTCGATGTTTACCCCCCGAAAACCGACTGCCCTTGCCTGTTGAAGTTTCAAATTGCAGTGGGTTTTTAGAAAGACAAATATCGTTAGTCAGCCCTAAGCTTATCTGCTGCCTTGGATCTTGTGCTGCGGAATATATTCTTAACAGCAAAATTCCAGTAAGCAAGTTGCGAGGCAGATTACATGATTGGAATGGGATTCCTGTTTTATGCACATATCATCCCGCGGTTTTAATACGAAATCCTGAGAAGAAAAGAGATGTGTGGGAAGATATGAAATTCATGATAGCCTACCTTGGTAGATCGCTACCGGCAACCTAATCATGCCTTTTCATAGGCAAGGATTTGCTCCATCACAAGTGAGAAATCAATCGGTTTTTCTATGAAAGTGTTCCCGTGTCTTGCGGGAATATTTATCGGTTTCCTTCCTTTCAAAAGGAATACTGTATGCAGTGTGAGCCTGCGCATTTCTGATTCGTTGACAATTTTTGTAAAAGCGTCCTTGATTGAGAGATAATTATCCAATTCCAAAATAAGATGCCTGAAGGGCTCCCGCTTGTAAACATCCAAGGCCTGGGAAAGATTGTTTGCCTGTAAAATTCTAAAACCCCTGTTTTGCATGTAAGCTTTGATCAAAGTTTTGTTTTTATCGCTGTTCATAACCAGAAAAATGGTGGATTCTTTTCCATCGCTATTATTGAGGTAATCGGCTTTTATTTTTTTTTGTATGGCTTGTATTGCGATTTGAACCTGGATGAAATCGGTATATCGAGATTTTGGATCCAATGAAATCATGTTCTTTATCACGCCCAAGATTTCTGATGGAAGTGTTTTTTCAAATTCCTTGTTGAACATGAGGGTGAATTCATCACTGTTGTACATTTTTTTTCTTTTTTGGTAGGAACCGGGAAGGAGTGATTTTCCAGTAAGCATGTGATAAAAAAGGCATCCTGCAAAAAAAATATCCGACTGGCTGTTACTAGGGGTTTTTTTTGTATGCCTAGCAAGTCCTGAATAATCAAATGATAAATCAGGTTGGCTTTGAATTTTACCTGTTTTGGGATCAAAAATAGTTCCGTAACGAAAATTGTTAAGTTTTGGTTGAGAATGATTTTCAAATAAAATCTTAGTTCCAGATAAATTTCCATGGGTTATTCCCAGCTTTTGAAAAAAAACAAGTGTTTTGCTAATTTCCTCCATGATAAGGCAAGCTTCAGGGCAACTTAAAAAAGTCTTGACCTCAAGCCAATCGTAAATGGAACCACCTCTTACCCATTCCATGGAAAAATAAGGTGGAGTATTCCCGTTTCCTGTTGATAAATCCAATGTTTTTATAATGTTGGGATGATCAATATCTTTCAAAATTTCCGCTTGTCTTAAAAAATTTAAAGTTTCAAATTCATCGCCAAGGTGCCTTTTACGAAGTACCTTCAAGGCCACAGTTTCCCCGGTATCAATTTTCTTTGCTTTATAAAGTCTTCCTAATTTTCCAAAACCAATTGGGCCAAGTAGTTGGTAACCATCAAATAAAAGTAAAGACCCCTCGCCTGCAACAATTTTGCTGATTTGCCAAGGTGTTAAATAATTATTTTGAATTAATATTTTTGGATCAATGAATCGATTTTCAGCAGTCCCTATCTGGGAAAGAATATCCATTACATTAAAATGCGAAATTAATCCCAGTTTTTCGGTTAAATGAACCAAACCTGTAAACTCTTCGATTTCCATAATATTCAGTATTACATGGAATTGATTTTAATTCGATAGTTTCGCAAAAATTTGTAACAAACGCGATTAATTTGCAATTTTTGGGGTTTTGGGGGGTATGTCAGGTGAAGGGCGTTTGAAAAATTGCCTTTGGTTGTAAAAACTCGTATTGATGAAAAGGCTTTTCATGGTTATTTGCCAAAATGAAGTGCGTAATTTTGAATTTAGAGTTTTAAAATTATCAAGAATTGGTAAACAATCATGGGGTTCTATAAAAATTGGGCGAATAAGCGTTTTTTTATGCGATCCATGTTTTTTGGATTGCTGATAACTGCCCCAGGTTGTGCATCTTTTTGGGATTCTGTGACAAGCCGGGAATTTAGAGTTAAAAACCTTTTTATGCCTCCTGAACCGCCCATGGTTGTGCTGGAAAAAAGCGTTGATGGTGATAAACGGGCCGTTGCACTTGCGTCATTAAAAGAACCTATGGCTAATAAAGGAACCGCGGAAGAGCAGGAGAAGGTTTTTAAAGTGCTTTCGGATGCCGCACTAATTGATCGTCAAGCGATTTGCAGGCTTCAAGCAATATCAACTTTAAGAAATTTTAAAGATTCACGCACCCCGGAGGTGTTGAAAGACGCTTACTATCGGGCATCTAATTTTAATCCTGAAACAGCCACGGTTATCAAGTGCCAGGTGTTGAATTCCCTTGGTGAGGTTCGAAGTCCTTCCGGGCTGGAATTGCTTGTAAAAGTTTTGAAGGAACCCGCGGTTGTGGGTTCAGAACAGGATAGGCAGCAAAAGATTGATGAAAGGATAATTGCGGCTAAATCCCTTGGTAAGTACAAGGAATATCAAGCTTCTGAAAGTTTATTATCTGTTCTTCAAAGCGAGCAGGATGTTGCCCTGGTCAATTGTTGCAGGGATTCTTTGCAGGCGATCACGGGAAAAGATTTTCCAGCAAATTACGAGCTATGGGCCAAGTACTTGCATGACTCTTCGAATAAGAATCAAAAGCCGGGGTTTTTCGAAAGAATATTTTTAACATCCGGGTCTGGCAAATAATTACTTATCTTTCATGGGTTTTGCGGAAGGAAAAAGAAGGATAGTATCTGCAACTGGTTGATAAGTAACACCAATAGGATCCAAGGTTTCAGTGAGCCAAACGGCAAGGGGTATATTATCAGCAGCGGGAGCCTTCACAGGTTTTTTATCCGCATCCTCAATCATCATTGCAGCAAAAGCCTTTTTATTGATTTCAAATTTAATGTTGTATTTTTTTGTCAATTCATCAAGCAGCTCTTGAAGAGGTTTCTCGACCCCCTCTTCCTCCTTGATTTTAGTCTCAAGTATTTTTTTCAAATTTGCGTCTGGAGTTGGAGCGTCCACAGTGGTTGCTGGGGTGGATGGTTCATTACTTACCGGCTTTTTCACATGAAACATTGGTTTGGGAAAATCCCGGTCACGCAAACATATTAGCAATCCATTGTTAGCGGCTAGAAAGATCCTATCAGTGGTCCGGTTTACCACTGGGAAAACAAAGTCATGGATATCCCAGGTTGTTAGATAAGCTCCAGTCTTGCGATCAATAATAACCATCCTGCCACTGCGATCGAGTGTGTAAAGGAATTTGGAATTTGCCGCAATCATGCGGTCTGATTTTTCCTGGAAAGGTGTTAGTCTGCTGCCGTTATTTATATTCCACATCGGAATCCCAGTTTCCCGGTCCAGCTTTGCAACTCCATTTCTTTCACCTGTCACAAATATTTCCTCATCGGTTATGAATGGCCTGTGGTGGACTGTGCTTCCTATCGTGTAACGCCAGAGAAGTTTGCCTGATTGCAGGTCAAATGAATGTAAACAAGCATCCATTGACCCAATGTAAGCGATTGATTCATAAACGGAGGGAGGCACTATCACTGCCTTGTCTGTTTCATATCCTTGGTTGGCAGGGACAGTTGTGTGGCTTAAATCAGAATGTATGTTGAGTGCAACCAAATCGCCTTTAAGCCCAACAGTGGCAACTATGGTTTCTGTGAGTAGCATGGGGTAATTCAATATAAGCCGAGTTTGAAATTCCCATATGATTTTTGGTTGAGGCCCACGTAATCTTGGATTACCCCCTGTTGTTTGGGGTACTAGAGCATTGAAATCAACACTATCATCGGGGGCATCAGGAATGGGCTTTTTGAGGGTTCGATTGTAAAAATCAGATTTTTCATATCCTATGAACTCGCCATTTTTTTTGAACATAGGTAATGCATAGCAATAAATTCTGCCGTTGGACCCGGATAGGTACAGGTGAGATTTGTCAACTGAGGGGGGAGCGGAGATCGATATTCCAAATGTTGACTGCCATGAAATATTGCCGGTTTTTCGGTCCAATGCATAAATATCATTTTCATTCACGGCAAATATAAATTTGTCATTGAAAGCAAGGTTGTAAACAACTTGATAGGGTTTTCCGAAGTTGGTTTTCCAGATTACCTCACCAGTTTCGGAATTGAACACAATAATTGTACCGCTTCTTGTTTGTGCGATAATCTGGCTATCAGAAACCTGAACATCGTGGTACCCATCGCGCTTTCCTTCCATAGGGGAAAAAGCTTTCCACATCATTTTGAGGTTCAATCTATCCAAAACTTCCTGCGAGGGGATGTCCGGTTGGGTGAAAATTTTGAGGTTGTCTGCCGCTTTGGAGTTAATTCCAATTAATAATAAAATAAAAGCGAAAGTAAAATTGCGCATGATTTTTTTCCATGTTAACTGGTAACATGGGAATTCTACCACAGAAATATAATCCGATCGAAGCTTTGATGATTTAAGCGTGGATTCATCTGACGATAGTTATAACTTAGGCAAACCTTTACGGTTGTTCCTTTTTTTTTGGAAAAAATTTGTAAGAATGCTTGAGCATTCGTTTTCAAGAACCCCAGAAACCACCCTGCTCCTATGATTAAGTCTTTGGTCGGTTAGGAGGTTAAATAGCGAATGGCAGGCACCCGCTTTGGGGTCCATACAGCCATAAACTACCCATGGTATGCGAGATTGAACTATGGCACCCGCGCACATGGGGCAAGGTTCAAGTGTGACATATAAAATACAGTTCTCGAGGCGCCATGATTGTAAAAATTGGGCTGCCTGGGTGATGGCAATCATTTCCGCATGAGCTGTGGGATCTTTCAGGAGTTCCCTTTGGTTGTGGCTTCGAGCGATTATGCCTTTTTGAGCTGAAACGATCACTGCGCCAACTGGCACCTCGTCTTCCTGTTCCGCTATTTTTGCCTCTTGAATTGCAATTTCCATGTGCATGAGGTGGAACTCGTGTCTGGGGTCTGAGAGTTCCAAGTTGAATTGATTCATATCCATGATTTTTAAATTTCAAAATAAATTAAAAAAGTGTTCAATTAAAAGACTTTTCTAGATTATAAACAATTCAGTTTTAAGACTAACTTTTTCTTTAAAAGATAACGGGTGTTTTATGTTTTCTCTCAAAAATATTCAGGAAAAATTGGTTGAGTTTGGTTTCGATGGATGGTTGTTGTATGATTTTCGCTTTTGCAATCCCCTTGCGAGGCGTGTTCTGGGGCTGTCAGAAAAACTTTTCCTTTCAAGGCGCTGGTTCTATTTTATTCCTTCGATTGGAAATCCCGTAAAGATCAATCATAAAATTGAGCCATCCGCCCTGGCATCTTATCCGGGCGATCAACAGATTTATTTGAGATGGCAGGACCTTGAGCAGTCATTGGGGCGCGTCTTGAAAGGCAAAAGAAAAGTAGCGATGGAATACTCCCCAAATAATGCGATCCCCTATCTTTCCAGGGTCGATGCCGGCACGATTGAATTTGTCAGGTCCTTGGGTGTTGATGTCGCTTCTTCAGGCGATTTGATCCAAGTGTTTGAGTCTTGTTTGGATAAGCAGCAGTTTCAAAATCACTTGGATGCCGCTATCCATACTCGAGAGGCTTATGAAGTGGTTTTTCGTTATATTGCGGAATCTGTGCGGGCAAAAAAGAAAATCAAGGAAAGTGATGTCATTCAGTTAATCATGGGGCATTTTTCAAAGAATAATCTTTACACGGATCATTCTCCTATCGTTGGGGTGAATTCGCATAGCGGTGATCCGCATTATTCAACATCCCCTGAAACTGACAGGGAGATTCGTGAGGGTGATTTTATACTTGTTGATTTGTGGGCAAAACTTAATGTGCCCGAGGGGATTTACAGTGATTTGACCCGAACTGGTTTTGTGGGAAAAGTTGTTCCAGAAAAATTCACCAAGATTTTTGACATAGTCGCAAGCGCGCGTGATGCCGCGATTGAAAAAGTTCGTAATTCATTTGCAGAAGGGAAATCACTGCAGGGATGGGAGATTGACAATGTAACCCGCGAGGTTATTGTCAAAGCTGGATATGGCGAGTTTTTTTGTCATCGCACCGGTCATTCAATCGGCAAGGAAACGCATGGAAACGGGGCAAATATCGATGGATTGGAAACGCTTGATACCAGAAAAATCCTCCCTGGAAGCCTGTTTTCAATCGAACCCGGTATTTATCTTGAAGACTTTGGGGTGCGAAGCGAGGTTAATGTTTTTGTTGATTGGGATAGGAAAGTCCATGTTACCGGTGGGCAGCCCCAGCAATATGTAGTGCCTATTTTGAAAGATTATTGATTTGAGTAAGATGGTATCCTGGGTAATCATTTGACAGTGTTTTGTGATTACCCACGGCTAAGATTTCTTTGTCTCGGAAAAGATAAATCTTGTCACAAATTGAAAATGTGTTTTCGCTTCCCCCAAGAAAAACAATTGTTTTTCCTGCAAGTGTTTTTTCATAAACAGAGCTTATGCGGTCTTGATTTTGTTTTAATTCTTGAGTCGAGGGTTCCTCAAGCACCAGGACCCTGGCATTCAGGTAAATCGATCGCGCCAATCCAAGAAGGAATTTAAAAGTTCCATCAAACATGTTTTCTTCAGGATTGTAAAGCAATTCGTATTTTTTTGGATTGCTGGCCAAAGTAGTGTGAATATTGGTGTTTTTTGTCGCTTCAAGCATTCTTGGAAAGTCCGGATTTTGAGAATAATTGCAAATAATGTTTTGAACTGAATCTGGCATGGGTTCAAAACAATCTGATACAAATGTGATTTCCCTTGGTAGCAAATTGTTATTCAGATTTCTTGCATTTGTGTTATCAAACCTGATTTCTCCAGAATCGGGGGTCAAGGCACAGGATAAGAGCATACCTAGTGCGATTTTCTGGTCTTTGTCTAATCCGGCAAATCCAACCTTGGTGTTTTTTTCTATGGAAAGTGTTAAGTTGTTGAAGAGTAACAAATCTTGGGTATTTTTAATGCAAATAGAGTCCAAGTGGATGGTTTTGAAAGTTGGAAAATCAAGCCACCCTTCAAATTGCCGGGTCAATTCGTTTTTGTTTTCAAGCCTGTTGAATAATTCAGTTGTAGTGGGAAGATTTTCCTTCAAAATAAGTTTACATTCTAATAAAAAATTTGTGTAAAAAGCAGCGAAAAATGCCAGAACCCCGGAAGTAAACAAGTTTGGTGGGGTCGATATTTCAAATGATAATAATCCGCCCGATTGGATAAGAAATATTATCAGGCAAAGGGTGAAAGAAATATATCCAAGGTGTTGTTTCAGGCTATTTAAAAAAGAGATTTTTAATCTTGCTTTAAGTAGATCTTGCGTTGAGTGTGATAATTTTTCAAGCCATATGTGGGAAAGCCCTAATGCCTTTGAAAACGAGATGGACTTGCTTGCACTAGCGAAGTTTTTAGATTCATGTCGTGCAAGGTTTTTTTCTTGAAGGATCCAGGCATTTATTTTTTTTGCAAACACAGATTGGATTGCAATAATAAAAAGAAATGTTCCTGAAAAAATTAAAAAAAGTGCTGTGTTTGTGGCCAGACCGGCTAGGGTAAAAAGAATTATTGCAACTATTGTTGGTTGGATTTTGGATTTATAAAGGAGCAAAAGTTCCCCTGTCTTCATCAAGAGGATTTCCAAGTCGTTCATCTTGTCTTTACGATTTAAAATTGGAAGCTTAAGTTTTAAAAACTCATTCTGGTAAAAAAACTTCCTGATGTTTGATATTTGATGCTCCGCAGCATAGTTGCAGGCTGATTGTTCCAACAAACGTAGCAGTAGAAAAGCAAAGCATAAAGTAGGTAATAGAAGAGCAGTTGTAGTCTGGGGGCTTGGGCCCCACCCATGAAAGCTTAGCCATCCCCAGAAATAGTTTGCCAATGCGGATCCAGGGGAATTGCTGGGCGATAAATTTAATTTTTCGCTTATAAAATGCATGTCTTCCGTGAAGAGGAAAAAGCACAGGCACCAGCAAAGTGCCAAAACAAAAACTATGGTTGAATATTTCAAAAAGGAAATAAGAAAAATAAATGCCCTGGTCCAGTGGGCACCGGAACGGAAATTCAGAAGTTTAAAAAACAACTGTTGCTGATCAAGATATTCGGGCATATCCCACCCGTTCAGTGCCAAATCCTTGGCGTAAAAGTTATGCTAGATCACGGTCCTCGAACAATATAAGCCCGATTAGCAGGGCGACAGCGGTATAAATCAAGCCGTAAAAACTAACTGAAAGCACATAAATTGCAAAAGGCACGAAATCTGGCGGGGATTCACCAACGATTGCCGGGCCGACTCGGAAAAATTCAAGCCCGGGAAGAAATAAGTCAAAAACTCCCGCCATGAATCCCAATAGTCGTGAGACGGGTGAGTCAGGGTCTGTCAATTTTGATTTTTCACCAATCGCCACCAACACTGGTGTCAAATGGGCAAGGAAGTAAATTACCAATATGGTGCTTAAATTAACAACCATTGGTAATCGGGTGGCAAGCGAGACAGATATCGAAACCAAGACACTCACCTGACAGAAGCTGAGAATCAACCCGGGAAAGGTGTCAAGAGTGTGTTGGACCCAAAAGGCAAGACCGTTGATCAAGTCCTTTGTTTCTGATGGAAAATTTGAGCCTGACAAAAAGTTTTTGATCCATTCAGGGTTGGGTACTGGATCCATTCTGTCAAGCCAGTGCTTGTAAAGAAGTATTGATTGAAAAACAACGAATAAAATTGACGACATCAAAAAGGATGAAAGCAATATTCCCGCAAACTTACCAAGTAGAAATTGCCTTCTGGAAATTGGTTTACTCATCAGGGTGACGGCAGTCCTCCCCTCTATCTCTTCGCTAACAGAGATGCTTGATGCCAAAGTGCCAAAGACGACTGCTGCAAGCATGATGGTGTCATACCCAAGTTCTTTTACCATGATAAGGTCTTCACCAAAGGTGAAATAAGGTATGAAAGGAGATACAAGGAGGGCAAAAAGTGCCAAGCTGGAAAGCAGCCAAAACATTGGTTGCCTTATACCTTCGCGAAAAGCAGCCTGGGCCACGGCCCCACCTTTTGGCCATACTTTTAAAAGTACCAGAAAAATCATCACAAAAGCATCAAGAATAAGTTGTGTCTGAAAAATGGCCCCGTAAACCCTTCCTGCTGTTTCAATGCTGTTGGTTTCCTGTAGAAAAGTATGAAAAACAGGTGGTGAAACAGCGCCAACCAAAAGCATGATACCAATGGTGGTCAGCAATGATTTTTTATTTGATGTTATTGCTTTTGGATTGCTACTGTTCTCAGAGAAAAATAGGGTGAACACCCAAGGGATTGACAATAAAAACTGGGCCCAAACGAAGCTTGACTCGATTAACCATTGTTGGAATGATGAGCTCATTAGAACCTGTCCCCGCTGGATATCGTCAACTTAATATTCCACCTTGAAGTCAACATAACCTCTGGGGGAAATAATAGTTGTATTCAACCCTGTGATGTTTTTACTAAATTTATTTTCTATCAATCTCAGTAGGGAGTCAATCTTTTCCTTACTTCCCTCTGCTGTGAATTCAACCGAACCGTCGTCCAGGTTTTTCACCCGTCCAGATAAAAATTGTTGTCGCGCCAAATCAACAACTGTTTGGCGGAATCCAACTCCTTGAACTCTGCCGTAATATATACTTTTAACGCAATGTAAGTTCTTGGGGCCCATGGGTTTATTTTGATTCGTTGCGGTAGTTTGGGTGGACGCCCCAATTTAATTTTTCACGCAGAGTCTTGTAAAAGTTCTTATGGGGAACTTTGGCTAATTGAAATTTTACGGGAGCTTTTTTGAAGGTAACCTTTGACCCTTTTATCAGCGGGATTTTTTCCTGACCATCAATAACAAGGCTGGTGCCCTCAGTAACCTTATTCATGACCAAGTTGTAAACTTTTGAAGATGAGTCAACGACGCACCGACTGGTAAGAACATGGGGGCAAATGGGATTAATGACAAATGCTTCAATCTCCTGGTTCAATATTGGGCCACCAGCAGAAAGGTTGTACGCGGTGGATCCAATCGGAGTGCTCATGATTAATCCATCCGCCATGTAAGTGCAGACTGTTTCGTTATCGACAATCAAGGCGATTTCAATCATGTGAAAAGGCGCACCAGCATGGATCGAAATCTCATTGAGACCAAGAAAAGGCCCTGTTTTGTTTTTCGCATCAGTAAGGCATTCGAACATCAGGTGGTTAGTCACTCTGAAATTTCCATTGGAAATATCGGAAATACATTCTTCAAGTTCGGTGGTGTTGATGTCTGCAAGAAAACCCAAACGACCAAGATTTATGCCTAAAACAGGAATTTGGTTGTATCCCATTTGCCTGGCAGCACGAAGAATCGCACCATCACCCCCCAAAACAAAAGTAAGATCAGCCTTGTGCTTGGATAAGTCTTCTTTTTGCTCAAGATCAACCAACACAACTTCAAAGTGCTTCTTCAACAATGGAAGAAGTTTTTCAGACTGTGTGGTAACCCCGGGTCTTTGGGCGTTTCCGAGTATAAATATTTTCAACAGTTCACCGATCCTCAGATTATTTGCCAAGGATTTGGCTTGATGAATTCACATTTTTGGCAAGCCATTGCCTGGCGGTTTTGGCGATTCCAATTGAATCCAGGCCCAAGTCGTGGAGAAGTTCGTTCCTTTCGCCATGCTCAACAAAAATGTCTGGGATACCCAGTCGAATCAGCTTTCGGGTTTCTAGTCCCGCGGAATTGGCGGCCTCAAGGAGGGCACTGCCAAACCCACCTTCAAGTGATCCTTCTTCAACGGTAACAATCAGATTTGATTCTTCCAAAGCCTTGAACAAGGTGCTTTTATCCATTGGCTTGAGGAATCGGGCGTTGATAACACCAACCTGATGTCCTTCATCCCTTAAAATCTCGGCAGCTTTGCAACATTCTCCAAGGAGAGTTCCGTATGCGATTAAAATAATGTCCTCGCCCCAATCCAGGACTTCAGACTGCCCGATTTCCAATGGAACAAAATCCCGTTCTATATGTTCGAGATTCGCCTTTGGATAACGAATGACGGTAGGGCCGTTATGAGCCAGGCATAACTGGATCATCGGTTCAACATCGAGTTCGTCACCGGGAGCCATTACAGTCATGTTCGGAAAAACGCGCATGTAAGTATTGTCAAAAGCGCCATGGTGGGTCGGGCCGTCAGGGCCTGTGAGGCCGGCACGATCCAAGGTGAATAGCACTGGAAGATTTTGTAACGCAACTTCTTGGAAGACCTGGTCGAATGATCGCTGTAAAAAAGTTGAATAAATATCGACAATCGGGCGGTTCCCAGTTTTTGCAAGGCCGGCGGCAAAAGCAACAGCATGTGATTCACAAATTCCAACATCGAAAAACCTGTCAGGAAATTCCTCGCGGATTTTTTCGAGTTTGTTTCCCTGGCACATGGCCGCAGTGATCACACAAACCTTTTTATTCTCCTGCATTGATTTAAATATTCCAGAGCTGACCGCATCTGTGTAACCTCTGCTTCCACCCCGTTTCATCGAGATAATGTTTCTTTCCGGTCCGATTTTTTCAAAAACCGGTGGGGTGTGGAATGTGACAGGGTCTTCACTGGCTTGGGGGACGCCGCAGCCTTTTTTAGTCAAGACATGCAGGAGAATCGGGCCTTTTTGTTGCTTGATGTCCTCAAACCATTTAAGCATTCCCGGCAAATCATGCCCATCTATCGGGCCAAAATACCGGAAACCAAATTCTTCAAATAGTCGCCCACCCATAAGGGATGCCTTGAGCCCATCTTTTAATTGTTCAAGAGCCTGTTTAGCAACACCACCAAACGGAATTTTTTCCAAAAGTTCCTTAAGCTGTTTTTTTGAATCCTGATATAAGGAGGTTAGTCTTGCTTGGTCGAGGCATTTGGCAATCGATCCAACCCTAGGGCAGATCGACATCTCGTTGTCATTGAGAATCACAAGGAAGTTTTTATCAAGGCTGCCAGCGTTGTTAAGTGCTTCAAACACAATTCCTGAGGGTAACGCGCCATCTCCAATGACAGCAATGCTATGGCGTTCGCTGTTACCATTAAGGTCGTCACCAACTTTAAGGCCCAATGCGGTGGATAAACTGCATCCGGCGTGGCCGGTCATAAATAAATCGAATTCACTCTCCGCTGGATTTGGATATCCCATCAATCCACCCTTGGTGCGGATGGTGTCAAAATTTCGATATCTACCGGTTATAAGTTTGTGGGGATAAATCTGGTGGCCTGTGTCCCAGATGATCCGATCCTTGCTAAAATCATAACTCAAATGAAGTGCTACACAGAGTTCAACCACTCCAAGGTTGCTTGCAAAATGGGCCGGTCTCAAGCTGAGAACCCGTACCAATTCGTCACGCATTTCCTGGCAAAGAATCTCCAACTCCTGATGATCAAGGAGCTTAAGATCTTCTGGGCTTTCAATTTTCGGAAGAATTCTGTGCATTGCAACCATCCTTTGTGCATCCAAAACCCGGCTTCGATTGCCAGATTGTTTGTTCATTATATCAGTGGTCCCTGGAAACAAGATACTCAGCCAAATCAACAAGTGGCGCTGCATTTGGGCCAAGTTGGCTCGCCAAATTTTGCGCATCCTTGCATAGGTCCGCAGCTAATAGCTTGCTCTGTTCAATTCCCAGCAAGCCTGGATAGGTTAGTTTACCTTTTTGGGCGTCTTTTCCAACTCGTTTTCCAGCAGATTCACATTTTCCCAGAACATCCAGCAAATCATCGGTTACTTGGAATGCAAGACCTATGTTTTGACCGTAATTATCCAGGATTTGCAACAAATCTTCGGGAGGCTTCTGGTTCTGACTTGCAAACGAAACTATGGCCCCCAATTTAAGACTTGCTCGAATTAGTGCGCCTGTCTTTTTGTCATGTAAAGTCTTAAGGTGATTAATGTTAGCTGTTTTGGGGTGGTCATCTGCCCTAACACCGGGTTTTCCTTCCCATGCCAAATCTTCCACCTGCCCTCCAACCATGCCGCCAGCCCCTGCCCCTTTAGCCAATTCAAGACAACATTCGGCGGAAGCTAATGGGGGGTAACTTTTCGCGAGGATTTCAAACGCCTTGGTTAATAGAGCATCTCCAGCAAGAATTGCCAAAGCCTCACCATATACCCTATGGCAGGTGGGGCGACCTCGTCTTAAATCATCATCATCCATTGCTGGTAGATCGTCGTGGATTAATGAATAAGCATGAATAAATTCCACAGCGCAAGCAGCTGGCCAAGGGTTGGTATTTTCAAACCCTAACGCATCTGATGTAAGTAAAACCAGCATCGGCCTAAGTCTTTTTCCCGGTGCCAGAACGCTGTAGCGCATTGCATCAAGCAATCGGTTGGGAACCCCCTCCTGATGTTGAAGGAAATTATTAAGATGGGAATCAACTCTGGATGAAAGGCCTTTCCAGAAGTTTAGGAAATTATCCTGATCCATGGATATTTTTTGCAGCACTCTTGTTTCCTTAAATACCCCGGGCATTTTACAAGGTTGTATCCTAACACTAATCTCCTTGATATTTCCACAAGGTATATCCCGCCTTTATTCGCATCATCAAAGCACTTGGGAAATAATAGCGATAAGGCAAGCTTTGTCGATCAAGTTAACTGGGAAAGATGCGCTTTTCCACTTAAAACAAACCATGTTGTTCTTTTCCTTCAGTGGATTCATGCTTGAATTTTTGTAAAACAGGTTCGCCTGTTGCATCCATGCCGCTTAGTAATAATATTTTTTGTTCGGCTTCCTTAAGGCTTTGCTGACAGCTTTGGATGAGTCGAACCCCTTTTTCGTAAAGTTTAAGGTGATCATCAAGATCGATCTGGCTGTTTTCAAGTTCCTTGACAATCTCCTCAAGTTCTTTCAATGAGGTTTCAAATTTTTGAGCGGTATTTTTTTTTGTCACCATAGCTTTTTCATCCTCAAATTATTGTTGGTCCTCTATTTCTTTCACTTCGCTGATTACCATGCCTAGATTTAGTTTCGTGAAAAGCAATTCCCCGGCACGCAGGATTTTTGCCGAGGTGATCACTGATTTTTTTTTGGGATCAAACTCGCTTTCTCGCATTGTAATGCTGTACCCGCGCGTAAGGATGTTCAAAGGGCTTAGAGCTTGAATTTTCTCCGCCAGAACAATGATATTTTTCTCCATCTCGCTGAAAAAAGCGGTTGAATTGCGATGGAACCTCCCGATTGATTCATCAAGTTGCTGTGCTTTTTGATTCAAGTAATCCAAGGGTTTTTGCAAGCACCTTCGGGTTGAGAGCAATTGCAAATGTTGCTGGGATTTTTTGATTTTAAGGCCCAAGGATTGGTGCATGAAGTCCCGTGATGCACAAAGGTAATCATTTATCTCGAATTGATTGGGCGTGATCTTTGTTGCAGCCTCGGTTGGGGTGAGGGCCCTGGAATCAGCAACCAAATCCGCTACTGTGAAATCATCCTCGTGACCGACAGCACTAACCGTGGGGACGATTGAATCATAAAGGGCATCAGCGACGATTTCTGAATTAAAGGCCCAGAGATCTTCCACGCTTCCACCACCCCTGCCAACAATGATCACATCGATTTTATGATTTTCAGATTGGTGGGCCTGGTTGAGTAATTTGATTGCGTTTGCTATTTCGGATGGAGCTGAATCGCCTTGAACCCGTGCGGGACAGATAAAGATTTCTGCCATTGGCCACCTTTTTCCAAGCACTTCCAGCATATCTCTTACAGCTGACCCTGTGGCACTTGTCACTAAGCCAACTCTTTGCGGGAATGATGGTATGGTCTTTTTTCTTTCCAGATTGAAATAGCCTTTTGCTTTGAGTTTTTCCTTGAGTTGTCTCAAGAGAAGTTCCTGCTCCCCAATTCCCATTGGCTTTACATCTTCACCAATGAGTTGGAAATCTCCCCGTGCGGCATATAGGCTTGGCTTTCCTCGCAGGATGATTTTTCTCCCTTCCTGAAGGTTTTTACCATGCCTTAGGGCATGACCTTTGAATATGACAGCTCTGACGCTGCTTTGGTCATCCTTGAGTGAAAAATAAACATGACCAGAGGATGGTTTTGAAAGGTTGGATATCTCGCCAGATACCCATAAACATGGGATTTGTCCCTCAAGCAAGTCTTTTGCCAGGGTGTTTAATTGGCTTACAGAAATAAAATAATCTGTTTCTTCAGGTGAATTAATGGGCATTAGTTCAATCCCGAAAGGGGAGAAAAAGGTAGACCAAATGTTTGGGCTACCGCGAGGTTAGTTATTTTTTCCTCATATATGTTAATGCCGGAGGCGATTGCCCTGCTGTTTGCGGATGCATCCTCGATTCCCATCTTTGCCAGTTGCAATATGAATGGCAGGGTCACATTTGTGAGAGCGAAAGTGCTTGTTCTGCCAACCGCACCAGGCATGTTGGTGACGCAATAATGCACGATGTCATCAATGATAAAGGTTGGCTGGTGATGTGTGGTAGGGCGTGAGGTTTCAACACACCCTCCTTGGTCGATTGCAACATCAATAATCACTGAGCGGGGAGGCATTATTTTCAAGTCTTCCCTTTTGACAAGATGTGGCGCTTTGGCTCCGGGGATTAAAATAGCCCCGATCAGAAGATCAGCGGTCGCCAAGCTATTTCTAAGGCTGTGACGGTCGCTGAAAAGTGTCGTGACATTTTTTGGCATGACATCGTCAAGGTATCTAAGTCGATCTAGATTTATATCAAGCAAGGTAACATTCGCGCCCAATCCGGCAGCAACCTTTGCCGCATTGGATCCCACTATGCCTGCTCCAAGAATTACCACATTTGCCGGGGCAACCCCTGGAACACCGCCCAAAAGGATCCCCCGGCCTTCAAAAGGTCGCTCCAGATATTTTGCGCCCTCTTGGATGCTCATTCTTCCTGCAACTTCGCTCATCGGTGTAAGAAGGGGAAGATGGCCTGAAGAGTCTCGGATCGTTTCATAAGCAACTGCAGTCGCACCACTTTTCATAACCGCTCGGGTCAGGTTTTCACTAGCGGCGAAATGAAAGTAAGTGAAAATGATCTGTTTTTTTCTCATCAAGTGCCATTCAGATTCCATTGGTTCCTTGACTTTGACAATAAGTTCCGCTCGAGCCCAAACCTCCTCGCCAGTTGAAATGATAGAAGCACCATGCCTGAGATAGTCCTGGTCTGTGATGCCGCTTCCCAACCCCGCGTCTTTTTGGATCAAAACCATATGCCCTGCCCTGCATAGTTCGTCTACTCCGACAGGCGTAAGCGCGACCCTGTATTCATGATTTTTAATTTCTGCGGGGACACCGACAACAAGTTTTTTCTCAGGCATTTACTAATTCCTTTTTGGAGATCCAGGCTGGAAAGTTCACCAAACAAATGAACTTGGGAATTCCATCGGAAAACATCCTGTCATGTGTTTGTTACATGGTGTATAAAACAAATTGTCATGAACTTATTACTAACAGATGGAAGCGCTGTATGCCACCAAGAATGATAAGTATGATTATCATTGGCTTTTTTTTGGTGGTAAATTTTTCACTTTTTTATTCTGAGATTCTACCTAGAATCCGATCTGGCCTGCCACCTTCATTTAATATTGATCTTGCTGATGAGGCTGGAAACCTTAGGCCAGTTGTGAATTGGAAGGTTGTGGTTAAAGGCGAGGAGTTTTTAAAGCTAAGAACCGGGACGACGCTGGTTGATGGTGCGGAAGATGAATTTCGGCTGTGGGCTGAATACTCTCCGCCATCAATTACCCGACCAAAAATCAGCAGGGATTTCCTCGGGCTTAAATCGATGAGGAACGAATTTCATGTTCACCGTGATGGAGATATGTTAGGCCTGAATGCCCGGTTGCAGGTTGAGTCGTTGAAAAATGTTGACTTTCCTTTGGCAATTCAGATAAGTGGTGATGTTTCCAATGGAGTTCTGCGTCCATTGGTTCGTACTGAAAGTAGTTTTGGCGAGAGGGAATTTTACATCGAACCGATTGATGTGCCCGTTACCGGAGCGGTGTTTCAACCATTTCTTCCTGTGAATCGAATCCTCGGGCTATACCCAGGACGTTCATGGAAACAGCCGTTTTTTGATCCATTATCAATGATTTTATCAGCCGGAATCGCCCAAGGTGGTTTGGAACAGGGAGTTGGTTCTGTCATTGCAAAAGTTCGCGGTGAAACCGATCTTGTAATGTGGGGTGGTAAAAAGGTTCGTTGTCTTGTGATTGATTACTTGGGGCATGATTTGGAATCCACAGTTTGGGTTGGGGAGCAAAATGGCATGGTTATCAGGCAAAAAAATCGATTGTCTGAGTCTATGGAATGGGATCTGATTCGTTTAAACTAACCGATGGATGGCTAATGGTGATCGACTCCAAATTAAGTCCCGCAATTGAAATCATGGATGTTTGCAAACAGTATGGGAGCAAGCTTGCGGTTGATCACATGAATTTGAGTGTCAACAGGGGTGAGTTGTTTGCCTTTTTGGGGCCCAATGGCGCGGGAAAAACCACAACCATAAAAATGCTTTGCGGGCTGCTTTTTCCAAGCTCCGGATCAATTAAGATTTGCGGTTATGATCTGAAAACCCAGGGGGATGATGCCAGGAGACTCATAAGTTATGTGCCGGACCTTCCATTTCTTTATGAAAAGCTTACTGGAAGGGAGTTTCTCCAGTTCATTGGTGATGTTTATGGAATGAAGCGGGAACGTGTCGACTTGAAAATTGAGGAAATGATTCAATTGTTCGGGCTTGGCGAATTTGTTGATGAATTGACAGAAAGGTATTCCCACGGAATGCGGCAGCGAATGGTTTTTGCCTCCGCACTGCTTCATGAACCGGAAGTCTTGGTGGTCGATGAACCAACTGTTGGCCTTGACCCAAAGAGTGTTCGAAAACTCAAGGATGTGCTTAGATCTCAGGCTGATTTGGGCAAGGCCATTTTTTTGTCCTCCCACTCACTTGACATAGTTGAGGAAGTCGCGGACCGAATCGGGATAATTTTTCAAGGTAAACTTGTTGCGTGCGGTTCACTTGAATCACTTCGGGAACAATCAGGAACTGGCGGTTCACTTGAACAAGTGTTTCTGGAAATGACCAAAGAAAACCAGGAACAGAATGAAAAATAGCGCCCCTAATACTCCTTTGAGTGAGCAATTAAATCCAGCGTTTCCAGCGGCATTCCCCGCGTCCGGATTTGCTTTGTTTAAAATGAAAAAGCGGACCCTTTTCAATCAGGCCTCTCAGTTAAAAGGACGGTTGTTGATAAGGCCTATTGTTCTTCTGTTTTGCAGCCTCATAATTTGGGGCCTGATTTTTGGAACAAGTCTCGCAGGGTTTAATTTTCTTAAGCAGCAAAAACTGCCCCTGGGCGGTGGTGTTATCGGCTTATTGTTCGATCTTTTATTTTTTTCACTTGGCTCACTACTTGTGCTTTCTTCAGGAATGATTATTTACGGTGGTTTGTTCTCTTCGCCAGAAACTAATTTTCTGCTTACCAAACCAATCAAGGCTGATCGTATATTCGCTTATCGATTTGTTGAGGCCATCGGTTTCAGCAGTTGGGCGTTTGTGATTCTGGGAAGCCCGATTCTGATCGCCTTCGGGGTTGTGGCGGATTCCCCCCTGCACTTCTACCTTTACCTTCCTTTTTTCTTTTTTGGTTATGTGCTTATTCCGGGTTCGATTGGTGCCGTGTTATGCCTTTTGATCGCGGGACTTTTATCAAGGGGTAAAAAGCTGCTCTTCGCGATTTTGGTTATGGTGGTTGTTTTTCTTTGCCTTACAGCCATGGGAAGATTTTTCAACTCAGTTAGAAAAGATGGAATAGACAGGGAGTTTGTTGACGCGACATTAAGGCAATTTGAATTTTCAAGGTGGTCAGGGTTGCCATCTTATTGGATTTCCAGGGGAATTCGTGCTGCAGGACGCGGAGATCTGGCAAAGGCGAATTATAATCTTCTCCTTATTTGGTCGAATGGAATGGCTCTTTATCTAGGTGGGGCATTTCTTTCAAAAATACTTTATCGTCGTGCCTTTGACAGAATGATAGCTTTTGGATCAGATGCCAAAAAATCCAAAAAGTTATTTTTTGTGGACAGCATTTTTGAAAAAGCACTTGGATTTCTTGGTTCTTCCAAGCGCGCTATCATGCTCAAGGATTTTCGTGCTTTTAGACGGGAACCTCGGCAATGGGCCCAAGTTCTTGTTTTTGGGTTTCTCCTGTTTTTATATTTCGGTAGTGTTCGTCGTTCATTCAGGGGGGAAGTGACTTGGCCATATCAAAATGGGGTCAGTCTGCTAAATTTATTTGCCGTTTCATTGCTTCAGTGCACTTATGTTGGGAGATTTGTTTTTCCGATGATCAGCCTGGAAGGTAGAAACTTTTGGATACTTGGACTAGTTCCTATGCCAAGGGAAGTCATTCTGTGGTCCAAATTTCATTTCGCTTTTTGGAGTACTACTCCAATCGCTGTTTTGCTGGTTATTTTTAGTGATTTCATGCTTAAAATGCCGATGGATTATTTTTTTGTGCATCTTTGGACCACCTTGATTGCAAGCCTTGCGATTTGTGCTCTTGGAGTTGGCCTTGGGGCATGTGTGCCAAATTTCAAGGAAACTGATCCCTCAAAAATAGCCGCTGGTTTTGGGGGCACTCTTAATTTGGTGATATCATTATTTCTTTTGATAGTTCTGATTGCGTTGCTTTCTGGAATTTGGCATCTAAATCACTCAGGCGATCAATATTACGCCCCCTCTTTCAATGGAACTCTTTTTATTGTTGCTGGTATTGCAACGGGATCTGTGATTGGTCTGATGGCAATGTTGATACCTATGTCTGCTGGATCACACTATTTACGATCCAAAGAGTTTTGACTCAAGCCATTAATTTTCTGGCTGTTTTGCAAATGAGATCAATTGCTTTTGTGATTTCCTCTGAAGAAGTATAACGCCCCAAAGTTAATCGTAATGCGCCTTCCGATTGCTTTAGGGGTGTGCTCATGGCGCATAAAACAGCGGAATGCAAAACTTTACCTTCATGGCATGCTGATCCAGTGGATGCTGCTATTTCAGGAGTTTTTTCAAGTATTTCCCAACCTTTGCAGCCAATAATACTTACATTCAAAGTGTTTGGAAGTCGGAGAGTTGGATGGCCATTCAGTACTACCCGGTCACCAAGTTCATTTTTTAATCCCTCAAAAAGTTGTTCTCTAAGGGCTATCAAGCGAGGTGTTTCTTTAGCCAGGTTTTCTGTGGCAATGATGGAAGCTTCGCCAAGACCCGCGATATAATGAACATTTTCTGTTCCGGCGCGTAATCCGGATTCATGGCCTGCCCCATGAAGGTATGGTACTGTTTTCACTCCTTTTCGTATATACAAGGCTCCAATCCCTTTTGGCGCATATAACTTGTGGCCGGCTATTGTAAGGAAATCAACGCCTAGTTTATTTACATCCAGAGGTACTTTTCCAGTGGATTGCGCGGCATCAGTGTGAAATAGAATATTTCTGGAACGAGTGATTTCAGAGATTTTTTCTATGGGTTGTAATGTCCCAACTTCATTGTTTGAATGCATGATGCTGATAAGTTTGGTGTTTTTACGAATTGCTTTTTGAATTTCACCAGGATCAACCAAACCTTGGCGATCAACTCCAACCGTGGTAATCTCAAATCCCAATGATGATAAAAATTGTGCTGGTTTGTATGTTGCAGGGTGTTCTATAGCACTGATGATCAAATGCCCTTTTCTAGAAAACAACCTCTTTAAAAAACCAGTCAGATCAGACATCATGGTTGCAAGAATTGCCTGGTTGCTGGATTCAGTGCCGCCACCGGTGAAAATTATCTCATCAGCCTCTGCGTTTATAGATTTTGCAATCTTCTCTCTCGCATGGTCAACTATTTGTCTGGCAGTTTTTCCATAATGGTGGGTGCTTGATGGATTGCCAAATTCTTCACCGGTCAGGGAGTCACAAATAATTTTTGAAACCCTTGGGTCGACCGGTGTTGTGGCGTTGTAATCAAGGTAAATTGGTTTCATGGAAAGTTGTGGGGTTAGTTGTTAACGATTATTGTGGTACTTCCATTAATATAGTCACTTTATGAGAATCAGTTTGACCATAATTTCTTGAATATCGGTTGTTTTGGGTAAGATTTAAGGTGAAGAACTTGAATTTTATGCTTTTTATTGTCTTTAGGCCGAGGTGAATTCCCATGTACAGTATCATCTTATTAGCCTCCTTGGCTGGAAATTCAGATGTTCCAGCTTGGCATCTTAAAAGAGTTCACGCGGTTAACGCTTATGGTGGCTATGTTTATCGAAATGGGGTATATGGGGGCGGTTACGGGGCTTCCTTTAATTATGGCCCATATTATGAAACCGGTTTTGGTTATTCTTATCAGGGAACGGGAACAGGAACTTATTATGGGCCCTATTTGAAAAACCCCATGTATTCAACCCCGCCCAGCATAATTCCAAGAACAAATCCAAAAGAAACAGATGATGGCCTGTTGCCATTACCAACTTTAGAGGAGAATAAACAATCTTCTGTCTCGAATAAGGCCAGGCTTTTTGTTGAGATTCCGGTGAATGCTTCATTTTTTATTGATGGGAAACCCTTCGCTGTAAATGATGGTTTTGCCACTTTCACTACCCCTGATCTTGAGGCTGAAAAGACCTATTCCTATATTCTTAAAATTGAAATTGAAAAAGATGGAGCTAAAACTGTTGATACTAGGAAGGTTCTATTAAAGGCTGGCGATCGAATTGCTGCAAGTTTTATTGATGGGGACAAGCAGGATTCCACCGCAAAGCTAAAATGAAAGTTTTATAGTCACTAAGTTTATTTTTCGATTGGGGATGGCTTAATAAGCCATCCTCTTTTTGTTCATGGAATCAGTGTTACTAAGTAAAGAAAAATGCCTATCATTCCAAGGAAAGAAAGCATTCTCATGCCCCAGCGATAAGCTTCAATGCTGATTATCCGCCAATCATCATGACGCGTCGCGCTATAAACAAGGCTTATCACCAGAATCAAAAATGGCAGGTGCCAATAATATCCCGAAGCAATAATTGGAATTATAACTTGCTCCATTAATTTAAATCCTTCGGAGGCTGGGGCTTTTGTTTTTCAGGTATAAGCATTACCGGGCCCATGAGCGCATCGTAAATAACCATGATATTTAACACTCCAGCAATGACGGTGTAAACCCAGCCAAGATCCCAGGATCGGTCGCTTCTGTTTTGCAACAAGTTTAATTCAGTTTCGGGAGGAGTTCTTTGGTACTTGCCCAGATATGGGTCAGGGGGCGGATCAGAATCCTCATCGTAATTAAAGTGTTGATAAATGGCCGGCCATGCCGAAATACCAACCCAAAATTGGCCCACATATTGCAACCTGTAGCTAAGGCAGTTAGGGACTTTTTGATTTAGAGGCAACGACATTGGGGGGAGATTGTTGGCGTGAGGGAGGTATACATTTTTCCATTGGCCAAGGGCGAGGCCATAATAAAACAAGCCATTGATGCAGAAAAAAAACAACAAACCCTTGCTAATACGACCCTGAATTATCTGCCCGAGTCCCGGTACAAGATAACTCAAAACAGCCCCAGGCACACCTAATATGCTGTAGTTAACAGTGTGTGTGTGTGCCATAGGCGGATTTTCTTCATTAAGATTCATTGAAAGGTCGGTCCTATCCTGGAAACCTATTTTTCGACTTAATGACAGGATACACAAATTTATTTGATAGGCCAATTGAAAGAACTACTTAAATATAAAGCTGCCGCACAGACAAATATCAGGATGCCCAGAAATCCAACTGCATCTAGAAGTACTCTTTTGAATTTGGAGGTTTTTTTTCTTTCTTTTAATTCGCTTTTTGGGAGGGGTTTTAAAGGTTTTTTTGTATCCGTGGTTGATGGAATTCCTGTTGATTGCCCGGGGTTTGATGCTGTTTCGGTCTTAAGTTTTTCATTTGCTTCCGCATGGGTTGATCTTGGTTTTGTTTCTTTTTGTTGTTTTTCGAGTTCTTCTAATTTTAATTTTTCCCATGATTGAGCCAGGGGTGCCCAGGTTAATGCGGATGGTTTCCAGCCCGCTAATGGTGAAGAATTTTGATTGTTGCTTGGTGGTTCTTCAATGCCGAAGCTTGGGTTTGGTTCTTTTTGGATTCCCCTGGATAGAATCGATTTTAAGATTTCAGGTTTTTGTTCCACATCTAAGGAAGAAGTTTTTGTTGCTTTGGGTTCAGAGGTCTCGGGGACTTTGGTTGATTCAGTTTTTTTGGGTGTCCACGGGTTTTCCTCGGGGGAAAATATTCCCATTGCTGATAAATCAGGCTCATTCTTGGGGGGAACACTAGATGGCGCGTTGGCTTCGGGAAGCTCCAGCATTTTTTTCACCAGAACATCAAGATCGTCAAGTTGTTTTCTGGTAAGTTGCAGGTTACTTGCGGGATCAACAGTATTTGCCACGGAAACCTCATAACAAGAACTTTGATAAAATCTGCTTGATGGTCAATAATCAAGTTAAATAATGCAGAGGGGATAGCAATAATGTCGGAACGATTCTACACCAATTTGGAAATAAACTTGGGTACAATGGAATTGCGGGGGGCCGAGGCTCACCATCTTGCCGTTGTTTCCAGAATTGCCCCGGGGGATAAAATCGGCTTATTTTCTGGTGATGGAAGAGAGTTTGTTGCAGAGGTATTGGAAGCTAAAAAAAGTAGAGTGATATTGGATGTTAAATCCTTTTCAGATGTCTCTCGGGAACCCATAAATAAGATCACAGTTTATTCATCAATTCCCAAGGCTCAGCGCTGTGATTTTTTGATCGAAAAACTTACAGAGATTGGAGTCTACCGTTTTGTACCAATTGATTGTGAGTATTCGGTTATCAAATCAAAGCAAATAAATACCGAAAAGTTGCGCCGGGGGGTGATTGAAGCTTGCAAGCAGTCTCAGAGGAATCATCTCATGGAAATCGCAGAACCGGTGACCTTTGAGGAGTCAATTCGAGAATTGGACAGTTTTTCTTTAAACCTTTTCGCGAACTTGGGTGCTGAGTCTGGTGATAAGGTTAGCTGGGGTTCAACCGAAAAAGTAAATTTATGGATTGGGCCCGAGGGAGGGTTTTCCACTCAAGAGATCAAATTGGCTATCAACAAGGGTTTGAAAAATATATGCATTGGGAAAACAATCATGCGAGTGGAAACTGCGGCGATTGTTTTGGCGGCCCTTGCAATCCACGGTAAGTAGATTCGTAAAGCTAGTTTTTTTCACAGTAATCGACCATGGTTGCGACTTCAGTCCGCATGTCTTTGCGGTGTACTATTCGATCGACAAAACCATGTTGCATTAAAAATTCACTGGTTTGAAAGCCTTCCGGAAGTTCAAGGCGTACAGTGTTCCAAATGGTTCGTTTGCCTGCGAAGCCAATAAGCGCGCCAGGCTCAGCGATAACGATATCGCCTTGAAAGGCAAAACTTGCAGCCACGCCACCCATGGTGGGATTAGTCAGAACGCTGATGTAAAGGCACCCTGCCTGATGATGCCTTGCAAGTGCCGCGGAAACCTTTGCCATTTGCATAAGGGAAAGAATCCCCTCCTGCATACGGGCGCCCCCCCCTGAACCGCTTACAAAAATGAGTGGAAGCTTTAGTCGGGTGGCTTCTTCGGCGGCCCTGCAAAGTTTTTCGCCCACCACCGAACCCATCGATCCAGCCATGAATGCAAAATCGGTGATTCCAACCACGACTGGTCTGCCTCGTATAAAGCCCCTGCCCACCGCGGCAGCATCAAGAAGTGAGGTTTTTGCCTGTTCCGACAGTATTCTTTCCTTATAGGTGATTCTGTCCTTGAACCCTAGTGGGTCGCACGGTCGAAGGTCCCTGAACCATTCTTCAAAACTTTCTGCATCCAAAAGCTGGTCTATTCGATCCTTAGTGGGGATGTAAAAATGATAATCGCATTCAGGGCAAACATTGAATTTGTTTTCTGAATCTTTTCGAAAAATACTGGCTTTGCAACCAGGACAGCGTAGCCAAAGGCCTTCAGGCACCCCTCTTTTGGGTCTTCCTGATAGAGCACTAGGCTGATTTATATCACCCGGATTCATAGCCATTAATTCTCGCTAAATGAATGTTTCTCTTGTTATCAGCTAATTTTTAATCATAAACAGTAACTTAGTACATCAAAGATCGCATAGCAACCCCGAAGATCGTATTGCAAGATAGGAACGGTGTCGAACGAAAATTATGGGGAAGGATCCTTTTGCACTTCAATTGTTAAATATGATTAAAATTGCAAATTCTTTTAAAATTGGACTTCACACAGGTTAGAAATATTACTAAAGTTATCATGATTATGATATTTGGTTTTTTTGAGCAAATTTAGATGAAAAGGTTTGATCTGGGATTCATGTTTTCAGGTAAGAATGCTTCCGTTTTGGGAGGGGTGATTGCCTTTGTTCTAGTATTCATTGCAATTCAGCCGATTCAAAAACGATCCAATTCCAATAATCTTGAACTTCTACATGTTTCTTTTGATCCCACTCGCGAAGTTATTCATGAAATAAACGAGGCTTTTGCAAAGGATTGGCAAAAGTTCAACAATGGCAAAGTGCAAATTTACCAGTCTCATGGCGGGTCAGGCAGTCAGGCGCGTTCTGTTGCTGATGGTTTGCCTGCAGATATAGCATCTTTCGCTCTTTTTACCGACATGGAATCCATAGCAAAAAAAAAGCTGCTTCATCCATCATGGAGTAAATCCAAGGGTGTCATGGCTCCCCCTTGGAATACTGCCATTGTTTTTCTTGTTCGCAAAGGAAATCCTAAAAATCTAAGGGATTGGCCTGACCTGATTCAACAGGGCGTTGGTGTCATCGCGCCTAATCCTAAAATATCAGGGAATGGTAGGTTGGCTTTTCTCAGTGCCTGGGGATATATGCTCGATAAAGGGCATGATGACTTTGAAACCAGGGCGTTCCTAAAAAATATTTATAAAAATGTTCCAGTAATGGATGCTTCGGCCCGTGCTTCTCAAGTTACTTTTTATCAAAAAAAGATTGGAGATGTGCAATTGGCTTTTGAAAGCGAGGCGTTGATGGCAGTAAAGGAATCAGAGGGCCAGTTGGATATCGTCTATCCTTCCATCAGCATCAAGATTGAACCACCAATTGCGGTAGTTGATTCAAATGTTGATTCGAAGGATACCAGATTGCTTGCTGAAAATTATTTGAATTTTTTTTATGGACTTGAAGCCCAACGCATCATTGCCAAGAACGGATATCGTCCATTTGATGTGTCAATTTTGAGGGAATTTGAATCCAAGTTTCCGCCAATGAAGCTCTTTGATATAAGTTTGGTTGGAAACTCATGGACTGAGGTACAATCGGTTTTTTTTGGCGAGGATGGCGTATTCGACCAGGTATTCAAAGCCATCCGTAATGATGGCAAAAATTGAATTTGGTATAAGGGTTCAAGGGGTGATTTTGGTGGCTTTCATTCAATCAAATAAAGGTAGCCCGCTTCCAGGTTTAAGCTTAAGCCTTGGCTATTCGGTCACTTATTTGAGTTTGATCGTTCTTATCCCCCTTTCCGCGTGTTTCATAAAGGCAGGGTCACTAAGCCCGACGGAATTCTGGACCATTGTCTGGAGTGAAAGAACTCGCGCAGCTTATTCACTAACTTTTACAACTGCTTTTCTGGCAGCACTTATTAATGCGGCTATTGGATTTCTCGTGGCTTGGGTTCTTGTTCGTTACGAGTTTCCTTTTAAAAGATTTGTTGACGCAATGATAGATTTGCCCCTTGCGCTACCCACAGCAGTCGCAGGGTTGGTTTATTCAAGCCTTTATGTGGAAAGTGGCTGGCTTGGGCAATTCCTCGTGCCGTTGGGAATCAATGCGGCCTACACAAAATTTGCGATTGTATGGGTGTTGGTGTTTACCGGTTTTCCTTTTGTGGTTCGAACTGTCCAGCCTGTTTTAGAGGAGATAGAACCCGAGGTGGAGGAGGCTGCTTCCATCTTGGGCGCAAGCCGGTTGCAGGTTTTTACAAGGATTTTATTGCCGACTGTGTTTCCCGCGATTCTCTCAGGTTTTGCACAGGCGTTTGCCCGCGGGTTGGGTGAATATGGATCGGTCATTTTTGTTTCAAGTAATATTCCTTACAAGACCGAACTTGCCCCTGTGCTAATTGTGACCCGTCTGGAGGAAATGGCGTTTCCCGAAGCCACTGCCATAGCAACGGTTTTGCTAGCGGCCTCTTTTGGCATTTTGGCATTCATAAACACCATTGAGATATGGAGCAAGAGATTTGGGAAATAAAACCATCATCACGGCCTCCTTGAAAAAGAAGAGGCCCGAAGATTCCGAATGGGTTCGATATCTGCTAACCACCATGGCTTTGGGTGTTGTGTTTTTGATCATCGGCATACCAGTCTTCCATGTTTTTTTCAGGGCATTTGAAAAAGGTCCGATGGTTTACCTGGATAATCTTTTTGGTAATCCCAACACCAGGCATTCCATTTTTCTCACCCTCTCAATTGCCCCGCGTGTGGTTTTTTTAAGTGTGGTTTTTGGAGTTTCCGCCGCGTGGGCCATCGCCCGATTTCGTTTTCCGGGAAGAACCATTCTACTCACGCTGATGGATCTTCCACTTGCTGTTTCACCCGTGGTTGCTGGGCTTGTTTTTGTGCTGATCTTTGGCATGCAGGGTTGGATGGGGGAGTGGCTTTCAGCTAATAACATGCAGATTCTTTTTGGCACCCCATCACTTGTTCTTGCCACATGTTTTGTGACCCTTCCCTATGTGGTTCGTGAGTTGATCCCTGTTCTTGAAACCTACGGTGAGGAAGAAGAGCTTGCAGCAGTTAGTCTGGGAGCAAATGGTTGGCAGATGTTTTGGCGGATCACCATGCCAAACATTCGACTCGCGCTGGTTTACGGAATTATTCTCTGCAATGCCCGTGCAATGGGGGAATTCGGCGCAGTTTATGTCGTTTCAGGTAGGATATCAGGGTTGAATGACACCATGCCCCTGCGGGTTGAAAAGCTGTTTCAGGAATATGACATGCCCGCTGCATTCGCACTCGCTTCAGTTTTGACTTTTCTAGCGTTAGTAACACTTGGTGTTAAAACTTATCTGGAAAAAAGCATGGCGCACCAGAAAGCCGATGCTGGAGAATCAACATGAGCATATCGGTTAAAAATGTGAGTAAAAAATTCGGGCAGTTTACCGCGCTTGATAAGGTAAGCCTTAATATTCCAGATGGCGATTTGGTGGCCTTGCTTGGGCCTTCGGGTTCAGGAAAAACCACGCTACTTCGTATTATTGCAGGACTGGAAAATCCTGATGAGGGATCAGTCCTGCATCGTGATGAGGAGGTCACCTCGAAGTCAGCGAAGGATAGAAATGTTGGTTTTGTTTTTCAGCATTACGCCCTGTTCAGGCATTTGACTGTTTTTGATAACATTGGTTTTGGTTTAAGTGTCAGGGGGGTACCCAAGGAGAAAATCGCCTCCAGGGTAAGGGAATTACTTCATTTAATAAGGTTGGAGGGGCTGGAAAAAAGGTATCCGTCTCAACTCTCCGGAGGACAAAGGCAGAGGGTGGCTCTGGCTAGGGCACTGGCGGCTCAACCCAGGGTGCTTTTGCTTGATGAACCTTTTGGGGCTCTTGATGCCAAAGTTCGTCTCGAATTGCGTGAATGGTTACGAAGATTGCATGACGAAATTCATGTCACGAGCATATTTGTTACCCATGATCAGGAAGAAGCGTTTGCAGTCGCGGATACCGTGGTGGTGATGCGTAATGGAAAGATTGAGCAAATCGGAACCCCAGCGGATGTGTTTGAAAATCCCGCCAATGCGTTTGTCATGGATTTTCTAGGCCAGGTGAATGTTTTTCAGGGAATCATTGCCGATGGCTTGCCAAAAATCACTGGTTTCAGCAGTTCCAAGGGGCCCCCTGAAAAGGATTTTTGTTCAAATACGATTTATGTTAGGCCATATGAGCTTGAAATTGAAATCATGCCCTCGGCCAGTGATTCCCTGCCGGCTAAAGTCTTGCATGTCAATCCAGCGGGCCCCGTGGTCAGGATTCATCTGCAGGATTTGGAATCCACCTCAAGGGTGTTTGTTGAAGTGAACTTTGCAAAATTCAAGGAGCTAGGAATTAGCACAGGTCAGAAAGTATTCATACAGCCTAAAAGGGTGCGTATATTTGCCCCGGATTACATGATCTGATTTCGCATGATGTTAATTTAAAGAATCGCATTCAATGGGAGTCGTGGGCAAGCTGCTTCATGTAATCTTCACGAGATTTAATCATAACATGAAAGTGAGAAAGTCAATTCCAATTACTTAAGTTGCAATTTGGAGTACAATCAATGGTTATTTTGGATGCAGTTAATTGTTAAAGAGGAAATGGCATATGTCGCCATCCTGCATGATATATTCCTTCCCGACAATTTTAAGTTTCCCCGCGGCACGAATTTCTTTTTCAGATTTGAATTGTTCAAGGTCTGTAAGAGTATAAACCTCGGCTCTGATAAAACCTTTCTCAAAGTCGGTGTGAATGACCCCTGCAGCCTGGGGAGCTGTTGCGCCAATTGGGATTGCCCATGCGCGAACTTCTTTTTCTCCGGCCGTAAAGTAACTTTGGTATCCAAGGGCTTTGTAGGCTGCGCGGGCTAGAACCGCAAGAGAAGGTTCAGTTATACCAGCCGATGCGAGCATTTCAGCACGGTCAGCAGGGTCCAGTTCCGCTATTTCCGCCTCAAGTTTTGCGCAGACAGGGACTACTTCGGCCCCAATTTTTGCCGCGAATTCCCGGACTTTATTGACCATGGGGCTTTTGCCTTCCAAGTCAGATTCATCAACATTTGCAACATAGAGCACCTGCTTTGCGGTCATCAATCCAAAGGCATGTATGGCCTTTGCTTCATTTTCAGGCAATTTAAGGGTGCGTAGTGGCTTATCAGCTTTCAAATGTTCAAGAGACTTCTTGATCGCTTCAACCCTGTCCTTTGCTTCCTTATCTCCGCTTTTTGCGCTTCTCTCAGCTTTTGAAATTGCTCCCTCAAGTGTTTGTAAATCCGCAAGCATCAATTCAATTTCAATGATTTCAATGTCGCTAAGAGGATCGACTTTGCCCGCGACATGGATGACATCCGGATCCTCGAAGCATCGTACAACTTGTAGTATGGCATCTACTTCCCTGATGTGGGTGAGGAATTTGTTTCCCATACCCTCACCTTCACTGGCGCCCTTCACAATTCCTGCAATGTCAACAAGTGTCAGGGCAGATGGTATGATTTTTTGGGGGACGATAAATTTGGTGATACGATTCAGCCTGGGATCAGGGACAGGGACAATTCCTTCGTTGGGTTCAATTGTGCAGAAAGGGTAATTGGCAGCCTGCGCCCCCTTCGAGCTAGTCAGGGCGTTAAAAAGTGTGCTTTTACCCACATTCGGTAACCCCACGATTCCTGCTTTCATATACCCGTCACCTTTAAAAGAATATTAAAAAATCCCGTATGACTGATTTAGTGGCTATAGTTTCTGTGTGGTTCATTTGAGAGACGGCAAAAGCACTATTTTTCATCAATCTCGTCTAATGCTGCAAAAGGTGTTCCCTCAACATATTCAAGGAATGCCCCTCCCCCTGTGGAGACATGGGTCATTTTTTCAGCTAGGCCGAATTCTTCAACAGCTTCTGCTGTTTCGCCGCCACCCACCACGGTGACTCCTTTTGAATTAGCCATGGCGTTGGCTATTGACCTTGTCCCCTTGCTGTAGGGTTCATCCTCAAACTTACCCAACGGGCCATTCCAAAGTATAGTGTTGGATTTGGCAATCTCAGAGCAGTAAAGCTCTATGGTTTTGGGACCGATATCAATACCAATCCATCCATCTGGAATTTCACCATCGAAAACCTTCAAGCCTTCAGGGGCATCAAGTTTTTGGACAGCAAGATGATCAACAGGAAGCTGTATTTTGCCCTTGCCTAGTTCGAGAAGCTCTTTTGCGACATCGAGCTTATCGGCCTCAACGCGAGAATTACCAATTGTTTTCCCCTGGGCTTTCATGAAGGTGTAGGTCATGGCTCCACCAATGATGACTTTATCAACCTTTGCCAAAAGAGCCTTGATGAATTTAATCTTATCGGAGACTTTTCCGCCACCCAAGATGCCAAGCATGGGCCTTGGGGGATTGCTGAAAAGTTGTTCCAGAATAGAAAGTTCCTTTGCAACAAGGGTGCCTACGACCCTTGGTTTCCCCTTAAGTGCTTTGGGTACTCCCAGCATGGATGAATCCTTGCGGTGGCAGGTGCCGAAAGCGTCGTTCACATATATGTCACCCAGACTGGCGAGTTCTTTTGCGAAAACAGCATCGCCACCTTGTTCGCCCGAATGAAATCGAACATTTTCAAGGACGAGGATTTCCCCGGGCTTTAGCTTGCTTGCTGCATCTTTGGCATCTGGACCAATAATGCTGTCAACCTTGTGGACTGGCTTTTTCAAAAGTTCACCCAGCCTTTGGGCTACCTTATCCATTTTAAATGGTGAATCTTTTGCAGGATCGCCTTTAGGGCGTCCTAGATGGCTCATTGCTATCACAGCGGCGCCTTTTTCCAGCAATGACTTTATTGTTGGGAGTGCCCCGCGGATTCTTCGATCATTAGTGATATTACCATGTTCATCCTGTGGGACATTGAAGTCGACCCGTACAAGTACTTTTTTACCATGGATGTCTTGCAGCGAGTGAATGTCTTTCTTGGCCATCAAAGTATGTCCTAAAAAAAGAAAAGGGGTTGGTCCAATAAGGACCAGCCCCTGAAAAGACTGTGGAATTACTTGAGCAATTTGGTCAATTTGACTGCCAAATCAGCGGTTCTTACAGAATAACCCCACTCATTGTCATACCAGCCAAAAACTTTAACCGTAGTGCCTTTACCCTTGGGGCTGACCAAGGTTGAAAGCGCGTCAAAGATACAGCTATGAGGGTTATCAATAATATCGGAAGAAACAACCGGGTCTTCAGTGTATTCGAGCACGCCTTTTAGCGCGCCGTTTGCCGCGGCCTTGAAAGCTGCATTTACTTCCTCCATGGTTACTTCGCGTTTGAGTTGAACAGTGAGGTCGGTGATTGACCCGTCTGGAACTGGAACACGAAGTGCTGTTCCATCAAGCTTGCCTGCCATGGAGGGAAGTACCAGGCCAATAGCCTTTGCGGCGCCAGTGCTACTGGGGATGATATTGCAGCCAGCGGCTCTGGCTCGTCTGGGGTCTGAATGAATCTGGTCAGCAACATTTTGGTCGTTGGTGTAGGCATGGACCGTGGTCATGACCCCGCAAACGATTCCAAAGTTGTCTTCCAAGGTCTTAACCATCGGTGCAAGGGAGTTTGTGGTGCAGGAGGCATTGGAAACACATTGATGAGCGCTGGTGAGTTCATTGTCATTGACGCCGATAACAACCGTTTTGTCTTCTCCTTTTGCGGGAGCAGTGATGATCACTTTCTTGGCTCCGGCTTTGATATGGTCATGAAAGCCACCTTTTGGGGTTTCTTTCTCGGTGAAAAGGCCAGTTGATTCAATCACGATATCCACGCCTAGGCTGCCCCATGGCAGTTTGGAGGGGTCGCGCTCCTTTAAAACCTTGATTGTTTTTCCCGCTACGATGAGTGAATCTTCCGTGGCTTCAACAGTGTGGGGAAACTTGCCATGAACGGAGTCGTACTTGAGTAACAATGCAAGATTTTTAGGATTGCCAAGATCGTTGATGGCTACAACATCAAGTTCAGCCTTTTTTTCCATGAGTGCGCGGAAAACCATTCTTCCAATTCGCCCAAAGCCGTTAATCCCAATCTTTGTTGCCATTTCTTTATTCCTCATATGTCCAAAAGAGTAAGAAGACTACAAATCAAAAAGGCAGAAGCATCTAAACCCGGTTCACAAACATATTAATCCACTGTAAGGTTGTGGCCGAGTCGCATATGCCTTGGTATTTTATAAAATATGTTTTCTACTGATGAAGTCGAGGGTAAGATGCCTTAAGCTTCATTGAATTTTATTAACATATCGTCGAGGGGTTAATCATGGCAGGAACAGTACGGGTTGCAGTCACAGGTGCGGCAGGTCAAGTGGCTTATGCAATGTTGGGGCGTTTGGCGTCAGGCGAAGTTTTTGGTTATGATACCAAGGTGATTTTACATTTACTTGAAATCACCCCTGCCCTGCCTGCCCTTGAGGGCGTTGCGATGGAATTGGATGATTGTTCCTTTCCCACATTAAAAGACATAATAATCACAGATAACCCCGAAAAAGCCTTTGATGGGTGTAATCATGCCCTGTTGGTTGGTTCATTTCCCAGAAAACAGGGACTGGAGAGAAAAGAGCTTTTGGACATAAATGGGAAGATTTTCGTGAGCCAGGGCAAGGCTTTGGCTGCCAAGGCGGCCTCAGATGTGCGCATCCTTGTGGTTGGAAATCCCTGCAATACCAATTGCCTTGTGGCAAGGTCAAATGGGCGTAGCATCCCCGCTGAACGCTGGACTGCAATGACCCGCCTTGATCATAATCGTGCCCTTACTGCCTTGGCGAAAAAAGCTGGTGTTTCCAATGGTGAAGTCTCCCGAATGACTATTTGGGGAAACCACAGCAATACCCAGTTTCCTGATTTTACAAATGCCATGATCAATGGAAAACCCGCAGAGAATACTATTACTGAACGAAAGTGGCTTGAAGAGACTTTTGTTTCAACAATCCAGACCCGAGGTGCCGCGGTAATCAAGGCCCGTGGTATGAGTTCCGCAATGTCTGCCGCCAATGGCGCCATCGACCATGTTAAAAGTTTGATCCGTGGCACTCCCGCAAATGATTGGGTCAGTATGGCAGTGGTTTCAAAGGGTGAATATGGTGTTCCCAAGGACTTGGTTTTTGGTTACCCGTGTGCCACCGATGGCAAGGGGAATTACAAGGTTGTTGAAGGGCTCAAACTTGATGCGTTTGGCCAGCAAAAATTTGATATAACCCTGAAAGAATTGCTTGAGGAAAAAGATGCGGTCAAGGATTTGATACCCTCTTAAACATCTATTTCGAGCTTATAAGGGTTTCCTTGAAAAGTGAATACATGCGATAGGAGCTGTTTTCGCCTTGGTGTCCTTTTAATGTTTTGTCTACTTTCAAGATTGAATCTAGCATAAGGCCTTTTTGCGGGTCCAGAGTCACATCGCCCTCTACAAGGAAAGGTAGAAGTGGAAGTTGGTCTGCAATATTTTCCGGGGCTTTTTTAAGTTCAGTTGTAACCTTTAGTTTTATCTTGCCGGATTCAATGGCATTGCATTCATACTTTTGGCTGGATTCATATTTTTCCCCGGTGCCCTGGGGAGGATCCATGGTGATATTGAAGTTGCGTTGCCATGCCAAACCCTTTTTTATTTCCTCCGCTGGAACAACAACTGCGAATGGAAGCTCGACCTCGTATTTGGATGCGGCACCAAAGTTGCTTTCCTTGACCGAACGAACTCGGCCCTGGGTATCCATTACAATCGTGGCAATCTTTGTTCCTATGTATTTTTCAAGTTGATCCTTCAATTGTGGAGTGGAATCCTTGGGATTTGCGGAATCATAAGTTAATTCATCGCCCTTTGGGTTCGTGCTTTTCATCTTTATTGACTCAACAACCAGGGTAAGGGTTGCAACACCTTCCGCTGTGACATCCTCAACCACCCATCGTTTAGTGAGTTCCAATAGATTTTTAAATTCTGACTTGGAGTCCGCGATGATTTCGGTTGCAACAGTGCTGTGTTCGACCTTGTAGGTGAGTTGTTGGCCTTTTTGCCATTTGAACAGGCCGGTTGGTGCCTGGGCAAAGGATGTCGTGGAAACAAAAAATATTGAAGTCATCAAGGCCAGGGTTGTAAACAAGCGTTGCATTGCTATTTTCCATTTCGATTTAGGACTCATAAACAACGAGTAAAATGTAGCAAACGGCTTGGATTCGTCCAAGTCCACTTGAACCAAAGTTGTATAAACCTGTTTTATTTGATGTAAAAGTTGAGTTCGTTTTCCAAAAAAACTTTTAAATTATCATAAAAAGCGGCATCGGGGCTGTGGTGATGGTCTAGTCCCTTCATCGGATGAAAAAACTTTTTCGCTGATGAGGCTTCGTATAGGGCGATTCCATGGGAAAAAGGAACAAGCCTGTCGGCATCACCATGCGCGATGAAAATTGGTGAGCTTGATGCCTTCACATATTCCAAAGTGTCAAGTTTGGTTCTAAGCAATGAGGTTCCGGGAAGCCAGGGATAAAGTTTTTTTGCCATGTCCCTGAAAGATGTGAACGCACTGACAAGCACGGTGCAAGCGGGCGGATAAGATGAGGCAAGTTTTGCCGCAATTGCTCCCCCAAGGGAACCACCATAGAAAATCAGGTCGGTTGATTTAAATCCCCGCTCAAGCAACCAGTAATAGCATGCTTCTGAGGATGCATGGCAATTTTTTTCAGAGGGTTTTCCGGGGCTTTTGCCGTAGCCTGGATAATCAAATATCAAAACACCCAGGCCGAGGAGTTTGTGCCATCGTTTGACGCCCTCGAATCTAAGGCTGAGATTTCCGCCATTACCATGGCAATATAAAACCGCTTTTTTAGGGTTTTTCTCCGGTGGCGGAACCCACCAAGCATGGATTTGGTTCCCATCTGGGGTTTGAATCCAAAGTTCTTCTATGCCATAGCCTTCGGGGGGCGGTATCCATTCCTTGCTTGAAGGAGTGGGGCGGAATAAAAAATAATTTTCTATGAACTGGAACAAGGTTGTTTGTCCGGAATGTTGTCGGGGGATTTTTTTCTTGGAAGGAACTTGTTTAAAATCAGTGCCATCCAGCAGGCGTAAGGTAGAAAATCGCCGATGACAGTGTAAAGGCTAAATCTGTTATCGATGGGAATCGAAGCTATCAATACGCCTTCGTTGGCTTTGAATTTATGCCAATCTGAAACGGGCAGGCTTTTTGAGTTTGGGCCGGGGTAATTGATTTTCCATAAGAAGTTGTTTGCCTTGTTGGTGACCTCGGTTGATTCAGGCTTTAAAATCTTTCCATTGCTATCGATCAGCGCGGAGATTCCCATATTTACGCTTCTTATGATGGATCTTCTGGTTTCGATCGCCCTGAACCTGGAAATGGCCAGATGCTGTTCATGCTCTTCGCTTCCCTTGAACCAGCCATCATTGGAAATGTTGATGAGGAAGTCTGGCTTGTTTTGTGATTTAAAAAAGCCAAGGGGGATCAATGGGTCGGTATCCTCATAGCATATGAGCGTGCCGAATTTACATGAACTTTTTTTGTCAGAACCGAAAGGGAATTCAATATTTGGATACCCCGCCCCCGAAACAATGCTGTATTCGAAATCGTATGGGGCAAGTTTTTTAAGCCATGGAAAAACATCCTTGAAAGGAATGAACTCGCCAAAAGGTACCCTGTGGATCTTGTCATAGCGAAAGATCTTGTTTTCATCATTTGATACCAGTAATGCGGAGTTATACCTTTTTATTCCGGTGGGAGTAAGTTCCTGGGAGTTTAGCCCCAATAGAACCGAAGTGTTCCAGCGTTTTTTGACCTCGTCTCCCAGGCTTTTTTGGATTTGGGTTATGCGATTCCAATCAGCCGGGACTTTTTCCGGCTTCATGTCGGGGGAGATGCTATACCACTCCCTTGAATAGCTTGTTTCAGGCCAAATGATGAGGTCAGGGTTTGATGCTATGCACGCGTCAGAAAGTTGAAGGTATGGAGTGGAAGCCCCTTGGGTATCCGATTGATCGTTTCTGATGTTTTGGTTGACATTTCCTTGTAATGAAGCACATATGGGGCCGGGTTGTCCGATTCCTTGTGAAGTTCGATAAACGCCATAAGTAAGGGTGAATAATAGGAGGAGCAGTACATAAACCAACTGGGCTTTAAGAAATTTGTTTTTGTGGTTTATAAGAGCCCCTACCAGGAAACCATTGACGGTTGCCACTAGAAAAGAGACAGCGTAGGCACCGAACAAATCAGCTATTTGTATGATGCAGGGTGAATCGTGCTGGGTATGCGCTAGAAGATACCAGGAAAAACCGCCAAGAAAATTAGCGCGCAAATGTTCAAAAGCGATCCACCCCAAGGGAAAAGAAAAAATCAAAGGAATATTTTTGAATTTGGAAATAATGAATAGGGCTGTAACAAAAAAAATGGTGCAGTAAATCGCCAGCCCAATCCAGGTAAAATACATCATCGGGTCGGCAAGCCGCATCCATTGAAGTGCTGGCGTGAAAAAGCAAAAACCGCATACCGATGCTGCCAGAAACTTGGTGGATGCTTGCACTTTACATTGCATAACATAAAGCATTGGCACCAGGGCGACCCATCCGAGGAATCCAAAGTTTTCCGGAAAATAAGACAGGTAAAGCAGCGTGCTTGAAAGAAAGCCAAGCCCGATGGCCCAGCCCTCGTTTTTTAATATCAAAAAAGCATCTTTAAATGATCTTGCTTCCATGTTTTACCGCCATTGGCAGATTTTATCTCGAGGGGCGTAAATGGGGTAGGTTTTAATAAGCTTGTTCTGTGGGTATCACTTGGATTAGATCTCCGGGATTGTGAGAAGTGGTGCCTTCCCTGCAAAGTAATAGCGCATTGCATTCTGATAGACCGTTTAGATCAGCCGATCCAAACCATTTTCCCGGCAATACCTTTAGTTGGTGCTGGTCAACAATTATTTTGGCTGGAAAGCATGTATCCCGGTCGCTTTGATGGTGAAATGACTCCGCTATCGGAAGTTTGAGGATATTGGGGTGGCGATGTTTTTCCCCCTTGAGCGCGGCGATTGCCGGTGCGACAAAAAGATGAAAGCAAACAAATACACTGCATGGATTCCCCGGCAGGCCGAAGATTGGTTTTCCATTTTGGGCGACTGCGAATAAGAACGGTTTTCCCGGTTTGAGGTTGATCTTGTGGATAAGAATTTTCGCGCCTGCTTCAATCAACATATCAGGGACAAGATCGTATTTTCCCGCTGAGACTCCCCCGCAAAAAATTATGGCGTCAGAATTTACGGCCTCATCTAGTAAGGAACGAATGTGTTTTTTGCAATCACCTGCGATTCCAAGATACTTGGGTAGTGCCCCAGTTACACCGCAAAGAGCCACAAGCATCGGGCCGTTGCTGTTCCTGATTTGTCCACCTTTGGGCTTCATGTTAGCTTCAACCAATTCGGCGCCCGTGGAAATAATCGCAACTCTCGGGGCTGGTTGGGCCATTACAGATGTCTTGCCACATGCAGCGATAATGCCTGCGCGCTGGGGTGTGACCTTTGTTCCAGATTTTAAAAGTAGATCGCCTCGATGATATTCTTTTCCCAAAGGGAGGATATTCATGCCCCTTTTCCCGGTGGCAGGTTTAAATTGAATTGAATTCCCTGTATGGATGCATTCCTCCCTGGCAAAAACCGTGTCAGCGCCAACGGGAATGGGTGCACCTGTCATGATTTCAGCAGTAGTCCCCAAAGGAAGTTCAGCCGGACCTTGTGGGTTAGCTGGAATCTCCAAGCTGAGTGGTAATTTCCAGTTTCTGCTTTCAAGGTCATCGAACTTCACCGCGTAACCATCGACTATGCTTTTATCAAAGGGAGGGCTGTCATAATCCGCATATATATCCTCGGCCAGGCATGTGCCAAGGATAGTGGATGACGCGGGACTGATTTCTGCTTGCAGAGGTGAAATCCGTGCAAGGATTGTTTCAAGCGCAACTTCAATACTGGTCATTTTCGAACCCTGCGAAACTATTCTGAATCATAATTTAGATTTGGCGAGAGCCATCGCTCCGCTTCTGTGACGGAGATATTTTTTCTGATCGCGTAATTTTCAACCTGGTCGCGAGTGATCATGTCTACCGCGAAGTACCTGGCCTCATGGTGGCCGAAATAAAGACCGCTCACTGAAGCACCTGGATACATTGCAAAACTCTCCGTCAAAGTGATCCCTGTGTTTTTTGTCACATCAAGCAGATTCCAAAGTTTCTCCTTTTCCGTGTGGTCGGGGCAGCTTGGATATCCATACGCGGGACGGATTCCCTGGTATTTTTCCTCGATGAGTTCCTCGTTGGAGAATTTTTCCTGCAAGCCGAACCCCCAATCTTTCCTGGCCTTTTCGTGAAGATACTCGGCGAAGGCTTCAGCTAGGCGGTCCGCAAGGGCCTTAACCATGATCGAGGAGTAATCATCAAGAAGGTCCCTGGCAAAGTAATTTGCGAAATCCTCAGCACCATCGCCCGCTGTGACCGCAAAAGCGCCAATATAATCAGCTTTCTTGGAACTCAAAGGTGCTATGTAATCCGCCAGGCTTTTGAAATTCTCCTGCCCTTCCCTTTCCCACTGTTGCCTGAGCATTGGGAATTTGAATTTAACCTTAGATCTTGAATCATCATCGAAAACCAGAATGTCATCACCCTCGGAGTTGGCAGGGAAAAAGCCATAAACCCCGTGCGCCTTGATCTTTTCCTCCTTGATCATCCGTTGAAGCAGGTTATTTCCCAATTCAAAAAGTTCCTTTGCCTGCCTGCCGGTTTCAGGGTCATTGAAAATGAATGGGTGCTTTCCCTTGAGTTCCCAGGAAAGGAAGAATGGAGACCAGTCTATGAATGGTATCAATTCGGTGAGGGGGAGGTTTTTCAGTACCTTTGTTCCAAGGAACGAAGGCTTTCCGGGAAAAGGCGAATCCCAGTTGATTTGAAAACGTCGCTTTAACGCCTCGCTGTAAGTGACTAACTTGCGTTCTTTTTTCTTGGCGAAGTTTGACCGTTCCCGCTCCTGGCTTTTCCGGTTCTCAGCATCCAAAACTTTTTTTGTCTCAGGCTTTAGCAGTTTCTCGACCACGCCGACGCTCTTGGACGCATCCTTCACATGAATAACAGGTTGATGGTAGCAGTTTGCGATTTTAACGGCAGTGTGCTTGGAACTGGTGGTTGCACCACCTATGAGAAGCGGGATGTTGAATCCCTGTCTCTCCATTTCCTTGGCTACATGAACCATTTCACCCAATGACGGCGTGATAAGTCCTGATAGACCGATCATATCGACATTAAGAAGGCGTGCCTGTTCCAGGATTTTTTCGCAGGATACCATCACTCCTAGATCGATGGTTTCAAAATCATTGCAGTTTAAAACAACTGCAACAATGTTTTTCCCGATATCATGAACATCACCCTTGACTGTCGCGATGAGAACCTTTCCCCGGGATTTATGCACATTGCCTGTCGCTATTTTTTCAGCGGTCATCGCAGGTTCAAGGTAAGCGACGGCTTTTTTCATGACTCTGGCGCTTTTTACCACCTGGGGAAGAAACATTTTGCCGGAGCCAAACAGGTCTCCCACGGTGTTCATGCCATCCATGAGCGGCCCTTCGATGATGTGCAGGGGGCGCTCGTATATTTTCCTACATTCCTCGACATCTTGATCAATGAAATCGATGATACCGTGAATCAGTGCGTATTTTAGCCTCTCTTTGACATTCGTCTCGCGCCAAGCCAGTTCCTTGGTTTCAGCCTTGTCTTTTTTACCTAGTGTTTTGGCGAAATCCACGAGTCTTTCTGTGGCATCGGGTCTGCGGTTCAACAGGACATCCTCGACTTTTTCCAACAGGTCTTTTGGAATATCCTCGTAAACCTGAAGTTGGCCAGCATTGACAATGCCCATGTCCAAGCCGGATTTGATTGCATGATAAAGGAACGCGCTATTCATCGATTCGCGTACAAGTTCGAAATCCTTGCCCCTGAACGCAAACGACACATTGCTTACCCCCCCGCTTGTCTTGGCAAGAGGAAGAAGTTTTTTGAGCCTTCGGACCGCCTCAAAAAATTCAACAGCATAGTTGGCGTGCTCTTCCATCCCTGTTCCGACAGTGAGTATGTTGGTGTCAAAGATGATATCAGTCGGATCGTATCCTGCTTTCTCGGTGAGTAACTTGTACGCTCTTTCACAGATTCGGACTTTGTCATCAGCGGTGACGGCCTGCCCCTGCTCATCAAAAGCCATGACGACAACCGCTGCGCCGTATTTGTGTATTATTCTGGCCTGTTCAAGGAACTTTTCCTCGCCCTCCTTGAGGCTGATGGAATTCACAACACCTTTCCCCTGGAGGCATTTGAGTCCGGCCTCTATGACAGCGAAATTTGAGCTGTCAACCATGATGGGTACTTCTGTTATATCCGGTTCGGATGCGAGCTGGTTAAGGAATCGGGTCATGGCTTTTTCGCCATCGATAAGCCCCTCATCCATGTTCACATCAAGGATGTTAGCGCCGTTTTCAACCTGTTCACGGGCCACTTTTACGGCTTCTTCAAAGTTTCCTTCCTTGATGAGGCGTGCAAATTTCTTGGAGCCAGTAATATTGGTTCGTTCGCCGATGGTGATAAAACCTGTGTTTTCGGTGATGGCCAGGGTTTTTGTTCCGCAGTACCATGAATGAACCCCGAGAACATCCCTTCTTCTGGGGGAAATCCCCTCCACCGCCGTTGCGATTGATTTGATCCATTTAGGGTCGGTGCCACAGCATCCACCCACAAAGTTAAGCCAGCCATTCTGGCAGAATTCCCGAAGTTGCTGGGATGTTTCCTCAATGGTTCCTTGGAAACCACCAAAGCCATCGGGCATCCCCGCATTGGGATAACAACTGATTTTAAACCTGGACATCTCCGATAGGGTTTCGATCGGGCCGCGCATCTGCTTGACTCCGACCGCGCAATTGAGACCGATGCTGATCGCATTCATGTGGGAGACTGAAGTATAGAAAGCCTCAACGGGTTGAGCGGACAGAGTGCGCCCATTGTCAAAGATAGTCCCCGAAATCATGACGGGTATTTTGTTGCCTGTTTTTTCAAAGTAAGATGAGATTGCGAAAAGACACGCCTTTAATACAAGTGTATCGAATGAAGTTTCGGGAAGCAGGATGTCAACTCCTCCCTCTACCAAAGCCTCCACCTGGGTGTAATAATTCGCAACCATCTGGTCGAAAGTTATCTCTCGGGCGGCGGGATTGTTGACATCAACACCCAGGGATAGGCTCTTCTTTGTGGGGCCGATGCTTCCCGCCACAAACCGGGGTTTCAATGGGGTTTTTCTGGTCATCTCATCCGCAGCTTCACGGGCTATACGAGCGGCGGCTATGTTTAATTCACGCACATGTTCCTGTAAATGGAATTCCTCCATGCAGATAACGCTTGTGTTGAAAGTGTTTGTCTCGATAATGTCCGAGCCAGCCTCAAGGTAGGCGGTGTGGATATTTTTAATCAGCTTTGGTTGGCTGAGACACATTATCTCAGTGCAATTTTTCAAAAGTACATTGTGATTTTTAAACCGCTCACCCCGATAATCTTCCTCGGTGGGTTCATGGGCGTAGATCATTGAACCCATCGCCCCGTCCAGCACGAGGATTTTTTTCTGTAAAAGTTCCTCGAGAACTCCAGCACTATCCTTGATGATCGAATTTCCCATTAGCCTTTTAAAAACTCCCCATGCATTGAAAATCAAGCGGTAAATCTATCAGTACCCACTCTGGAAGTATAGCGCAGTGGATTAAAAAACACATCGCCATAATTCAACCGTTTAGAATATTGAAGTGAAACAGAAAAAAGGATTTTCAAAATGAATAGTGAGGTTTTAAAAAGGTTCAAGCATTCGTAAAAACCTTGCGAAACTTTTAAGTCGTCCCTCGACCCCCGGCGAATCCATGCCGGCTTATCGCGGATCATCCATGACCCAGGTGACTTTTGCACGAATGCTTAAACCAATCTGGATGACAACATTAAATATTCAGCTGATTATGTCAACATCACTTGCAGCTGAAATCGCTAATGTATTAAATGGAATGGACTTAGAGCATTTGCGAGAGATCGGATTTAAAACAAAAATTAAAGTCCAAAAAAAAATAAAGCCTCCACCTGTGCCGTTGAGCTCTTTTGAGAACCCGCATTTTAACGTTGGAATCCTCAGTCCTGAATTACGAATCCTTCTTCTTGGGAAGGCTTGCATGCTCCAGAATCCTTTTGGATTCCATCGGGTACTCTTATCGGTTCGCCAAAAGCAAGCTAGGTGACGAACACCGCAGAGGCGATATCATTATACTATAGTGTGGCTTTTTTCAAAACGCCTTTTAATTTTAGGAGCAATTCATGCCTTTTATCACAATTCTATTCGCGTTGGATTTGATTATCACAGGAATTGTGGGCTTTGTTGTCACGGGTAAGGAGCATATCACCGCATTGATCCCGGCTTTCATAGGCACTTTAATGCTTGTTCTTGGAGTTTTGGCATTTAATCCAAAATTGCGCAAGCATGTGATGCACGGTGCGGCATTGGTTGCAGTCCTTGGATTTTTAGGCACAATTTCAGGTTTGACCGATCTTCCCAAATTTCTTTCAGGGAACCTTGACGCTATTCAAAGACCCGCGGCATCAGTCAGTAAATTGATAACAAATCTTCTCATGCTTCACTTCGTTGTGATTTGCGTTATTTCCTTCATTGAAGCAAGGCTTGCAAGAAAGAATTCCTAAAATTTAGTTTGACCATGGTTAAACATGGGAATCGAACACTCTGACTTTTTCCCAGTTTTCTTTGTTTTGGGCTATGAATTCATTGTGCGGAGCGCTCTCCTGATATACATCATGGGCCGCGAGGTCCTTGAATACAACATGAAGGGCGACATCAAAATTGTGGTCATTAACATCCCTTTTGAGTTCCCGTGCCAGAATTCCAGCGGAAAAATAGATTATTCCCTCATGAGGCTTAAGGTATTTTAAACAGTCCGCAACCAATTTGTCTGATGCACTCTTGCTTGTGTCTTTTAATTTAAAATATACCATGTGAGCCAGATTTTTTGACATGACCATTCCCCTTGAATTTTTTGAAAAACCATTAAGTCGAATGTTACATTGGATGGTATGGAATGGAAAATGCAAAATCATTAAAATTTATGATTGTGGGATCGGATCAAATAAGTTCGGTCACTAGAATAAGGCGATTCATGGTTGTTGCCGTGTGTTTAAAAAACATGGTGTTTTCTGGTGATTAAGAATTACAACTCTTCACTGGGAATTTGATGTTTTGCTTGTGAGATGAGTGGTCTTTTGCGGAGATTTTTTACACAGTACAAGGAAATGTTTGTTGGGGAATCTGAATTAAATGGCAATTTTACTTCAAATAAAAAATGCTTCAAAAAGTTACGGAGAGCAAATCCTTCTTGATGAGGCGGATGCTTCGATAACCGATAATGTGAAAGTTGGTTTCATCGGGCGAAATGGCGCCGGAAAAAGTACTTTGCTTCGCATTCTCCTTGGTGAAGAGGAATTGGATAATGGGGAGGTTATTCGCCATCCAAATCTTAGGCTTGGTTACCTGAGGCAGCATGACCCTTTTCATCAAGGTGAGACTGCGATGGATTTTTTGCAGCGAGAAAGCGGTCAGCCCGCCTGGAAATGTGGCGAGGTCGCTGGTCAGTTCGAGTTGAAGGGTGATTACCTGGATGGCCCCATTTCAAAACTTTCGGGCGGTTGGCAGACCAGGGTTAAACTCGCTGGTTTGCTCCTGATGGAACCCAATCTTTTATTGCTTGACGAACCCACCAACTTTCTTGATTTACGCACACAGATTCTTCTCGAGCATTTTTTGGTTAATTACAAGGCGGCTTGCCTTATCGTCTCGCATGACCGCACTTTTTTGGGCGCGACATGTGACCATACTTTGGACCTTTCCATGGGTAAGCTTACCGCTTTTCCAGGAAAAGTTGACGCCTACCTTGGGTATCTGCAGGAAAAGAAACTTCATGATGAAAGATCCAACCAGGCAGTGCTTGCAAAAATGAAGCACCTGGAGGAATTCATTGCGAAAAACAAGGCGAGAGCCAGCACTGCCACGCTTGCTAAATCCAAGGAGAAGCAATTGGAGCGTCTCGAACTTACAAAAATCGAATCCGATCAGCCGGTAGCAAGAATCAGGCCCCCCCGGATCACCCCGCGTAAAGGACCGGCATTGCGCTGTAAAAACCTTGCCATCGGTTATCCCGAGCGGACTATCGCGTCCGATGTGAATTTGGAAATTGACCATGGCACACGAGTTGCGATTGTTGGCGATAATGGCCAGGGTAAAACCACATTCCTTCGTACGATTGTGGATTCGCTCAAGCCTGTCTCAGGCGAGGTGAAGTGGGGGCATGGTTGTCAGATTGGTGTTTACGCGCAACATGTTTACACCAGCCTTTCTGAAAAGCAAACTGTTCTGGAGTATCTTTACCAGAGAGCCGCAAAAGGAAAGAAAGACCAGGATATCCTTGAGGTTGCTGGCTCATTTTTGTTTCGGGGAATGCATGTTAAAAAGCCAATTTCGGTACTTTCGGGTGGTGAGCGCGCCAGATTGTGCCTTGCCGGTTTGATGTTGAGCGACTTGAATATCTTGATTCTTGATGAGCCGGGTAACCACTTGGATGTGGATACTGTTGAATCCCTCGCCGATGCCCTCACCAATTATGAGGGAACAGTGATTTTCACAAGTCACGACAGGCATTTTACGAAGACGGTTGCGTCCTCGATTATCGAGGTGCGGGATAGCCGGGTCACGATTTATAGTGGGCAGTATGATAATTACCTTTACAAGGTTAACAAGGAGATCGAAGCGGGGGAAAGAGAGTTGGCAAGTCAAAAAGCCAAAATACCCCAGACGGTTTCCAAGTCCGCAAAATCCTCAAAGCCTGAGATTGTTGAACCCAAGGTTGCTGTCAAGAGTGTTGATCGTGATCCTGAAAAAGAGATAAAGTTGGTTGAAAAAACAATAGCCCAGCTTGATGCCCAAAAGCGAAATATCAATGTGCAGTTGACAAAGGTTAGCGAAATCGAAGAGCTTGACCGACTGGAAAAAGAGTTGGTTGTTATTTCCGACAAACTCTCCGCTGCAGAGGATCTTTGGAGTCAACTGAATGACGAAATCCAGCAATTAGGGCTGTGATTAGATTAAGATAAATCACTATTATTCAATAGTAGATATATTCTTGAATGATATTGTTTCCCTTACTGTCTTGATTTACGCACCCTTACAAAGGGAAGGGTGTTAAAGTGCAAAATAGAATAGTTGCAGGGGAATTGGGCAAGGAAGTGTAGAATTAAGGTAAGTTTCGCATGGGTGATGCCTCTAATTCCTTGGCTTTCAATGCCGCCGCTTTTGTCGCTGCCCTTCGATCCAGTTCTTCGATTATGCCATTAAGAGACCGCTCGATAACCCTTTTCTTAGCCTGCGCTTTTGCCAGTCTGTACGCTGCTTCTTCGAACGCTTTTAATGTGTCATTCATGAAAATTTCCCTAATCATTAATTGAGTTTTGATTTGATTGCCTTTAGCACATAATAACATAAAAATTCTCTTTTTAAGGTTGGAACCAGATTTTAATTTTAAAAATGATTGCATGCTAGCGTGCTTGTTTTTTATACACCGAAATTGAACTTATATGTAATTAGAAAACAAACAGTTAAAAGTGATTTTGCAGTAAGAGATTAATGCAGCCAAATAAATACAATAAAAAATTCTTTGAGATTACCAAAAATCATAATGAAGCGATCATTGTCGTTATCTGATTTGATTGAGAAATCAGATTTTGACAGGGTTCTTTGGGGTTTAAATACCTTGTGATGTCGTTTGGGAGAGGCAAACCTAAAATGCCTCCAAAAATTCTTAGGCTTCCGAAAATAAAATGCTTTGGAATATCTAGAGAGTTCACAAGAAACTGAAATTAAAAATTCTTCAGAATCGCAAGTTCTTGATAGATCAGATGATTATGGCGTTTTACTGGGAGAAAATGAATGTGCACCCGACAGGAATCGAACCTGTAACCTTCGGTTTCGTAGACCGATGCTCTATCCAGTTGAGCTACAGGTGCAAATCATTCAATGTAATGAATATAGGACTGAAATACCCGGAAGTCAACGCAACAGGCCTATTTGTGCTTGTAAAGCCTTTAAATTCCAAGAGAAATCAAAATTAGGGTGTAATGATAATGATTTGGTAATTTGTACTGATTGGACCGATTTTTAATCTTAACCATTAAATGGCTTGTTGATATTTGATCCACCCGATTTGCATCATCAACTTTTATGTTGCATGCTTCCCAGAAGACTCACCTTTGTCATCAGGAGGATGCATCTGTGTTACGTAAAAGATTGTTTTTAATTCCCGCGATGTTGGGCTTGATGAATTCAAGCACCGGATACTCCCAACAAATCCCCTCAACCTTGGACCCGAAGTTAGTTGAAAACTCAACTATCAAGTCGACAGATTCAAAGGATCAGCAACTTGCTAATCAGATTGCTAAAAGACTGCAGGAAAGCGGCCTTTTACATGATTTCAAAATAGAAATCAAAGTCTCAGGCGGAAATGCTGAACTTGAGGGCACTGTGGGAACATCCTCCCAGAAAGATTCTGCTTTAAGTGTTGCAAGACAAACTAGCGGGTTGGTTCAAGTCGTGGATAAATTGCAAGTCCTCCCTGAATCAAATGCAAATGTCATAATTCAATCTTCCCAGGTTCCAATGGCACCTCAGGCATTGCCTGGTTCACCGGGAAATCTCCCTTACAATACCGGAATGAGGCAATTACCAGCCCCGGGTGCTGGCCAAATGATTCCTGAACCCATTCCTGTTGGTCAAAGTGGAGCCTCGTATTCCTACGATATTAATCCTCCCAAAATGCCACCGTATGCATGGCCGACATATGCCCCCTACAATAATTACTCCAGAGTCGGTTACCCCGAGGCTTATCCCGCAAACGCATGGCCTTTCATTGGTCCAGTTTATCCTTTCCCTAAAGTGCCGCTTGGTTGGCGGTCCGTGAAATTGCAATGGGATGACGGTCATTGGTGGTTTAGCCAGACTACCACCAAACATAGTTACTGGAAGCTGCGTTATTGGTAACAGTTATTAGAGATTAATAAAAAAAGAGTCATCCTAAGGGTGGCTCTTTTTTTATTGGAAAATTGGTTAAAGAAGATTGTATGGGTCGATATCAACAACCACTTCTAAACCTGCAGCAGGCTTCATTTTTCCAAGTGCAGCCTGGATTAAATTATGCAGAAGTGTGTGGTTTTCAGCGTGAAGTTGTATATGAAAGCGATGATATTCCTTGAGCTTGAACACTGGGGCCTCGGCAGGCCCGAGAATTTTTAGTTTTCCGGCCCCTTTTATTTCAGAGGTAGCAATTCGAAGTTGTTCCCCCAATTCATCGGAAAAAGTTGCCGCTGCCTCTGCTGATTTGGATCGGATCACGATTCGCGCCAGCCTGCAAAATGGCGGAAAGAACAATGATTTTCGGTGGTTTATCTCCTCTCCGACAAATGAGATGAAATCGTGTTTGGCGGCAAAAACAATCGCGGGGTGTTCTGGGTAGTAGGTTTGAAAATAAACCATACCCGGTTTGTCACCTCTTCCCGTTCTGCCTGCAACCTGGGATAGTAATTGAAAAGTTCTTTCCGATGCCCTGAAATCTGGAATGTGGATCCCTGTGTCTGGGTTGATCACCCCCACCAACAATACATTTGGAAAATCCAATCCCTTGGCAATCATCTGGGTTCCCACAAGAATGTTCACAAGGCCTTCCCTGAATGCCTTGAGAATATACTCATGGCTTCCCGGTTTAGTGGTTGAATCAGAATCCATTCTCCTTATCACCTTGTCGGGGAAAAGTTTGGATATTTCCTCCTCGAGCTTTTCAGTGCCCATGCCCTTGAATTGAATGGTTTCAGTCTTGCAAGTTTCACATCGGTTAGCGGGTTTTTTTTCATTCCCGCAATGATGACACAGAAGGATATTTTTTCGTTTGTGGAAGGTCATCGCAAGGTCACAATGTTTGCAATTTTCAACCGTCTTGCAGTTTGGGCACTGAATGAAAGTGTGGAATCCTCTTCGATTAAGAAAAAGCATCACTTGGCCATTTTGGTTCAATGCATGCTTTATACCTTTTTTAAGGTCCTCGCTGATCATTCCCCGCAAGCTTGGGGAGGCCGGGGGTGAGGTTTTCATGTCAACAATATGTACCGGAGGCATTGGTAGGTCGCGCACCCTTTTTGGGAGATTTAAAATTTTGTAGTTGTTCCTGCAGGCATTGTGCCAGCTTTCAAAGGAAGGGGTCGCGGACCCTAGAACAATCGGGATATCAAGCATCCTGGCCCGCTTTACGGCGATATCTCGTCCATGGTAACGCGGGGTGTTGTCCTGCTTGAAGGAATTTTCATGCTCTTCATCAATAATGATAAGGCCAAGATTCGGGCATGGGGCAAAAACAGTGCTCCTGGCCCCGATCACCACATCGACTTTGCCATCCGCGACCAATCTCCAATTCTTGCCCCGCTCCGCTTCACGGAGATTGCTGTGAAGCACAACGATCTTGGAAAAGCGTTTTTTAAAGCGATAGACTGTCTGAGGTGTGAGGCTGATTTCAGGTACCATCACAATGGCCTGTCTGCCATTTTTGATCGCCGCTTCGATAGCTTCCAGGTAGACTTCGGTTTTCCCGCTGCCGGTTACTCCATGCAGAAGAAAAGAACTGAATTTGCCAGTATTAATCTGGTCTGTAATCGCCTTGGAAACCGCGATTTGATCTTGATTCAAATGAATTTCGGAAGAAGGGGTAATAGTGTCGAATTCGACGGGAAAAGATTGGTTTTCCTCGATAAAGTATTTTACGAGCCATTCGGTTTCAATCAGGCGGTTTACAACACTCGGGTTGCAGCCTGATTTGGCGCAAAGCTCCTTGATGGAAATGGGACGCTGTAATTTTAGTTGATCAAAGACGAGCATCTGCAGTCTGCTGAATTTTTTTGTCGCTGACGTGAGTTGGAATTTCTCGCTTAAGTCAATCATTGAAATTTTTGGGCCGGATGCGCCTGACCTTACCCAGGCTGGAACTATCGCTTGCAGCACCTGTCCCCAACCGCAAAGGTAGTAATCCGCAATCCACTTTGTGAATTCCAACAAGTGGGGGGAAACTAGGGGCTCATCATCCAAAATGGAAGTTATGGTTTTTAATTTTGGATCAGATGGAATATTTTTGATTTCAACACAAAAGCCAATGGCCGGTTTGTTCCCTTTTCCCAAAGGAACTTTGACCCTTTTACCCATGCTTATTAAATCGCCGAGGTCGGGCGGGATCTTGTAGGAAAAAGCTTTTCGGAGCGGGCGATCAAAAACGATGTCTGCAACTAATTCCAGGTTGTTTGGGACGATTGGATTCATTAAATAAAAAACCAGAGTGCCAAAGATTCTTTTACTTTTGGCATTCTCTCAAAAATCCGCCCCAAGGCAAACTCGGCAGCCCAATATTTCAACTTATTTGGGAATCAAATTGAAATATCAGTTCCATGCAGGGGTTGGGCTGAGGCGCGGTTAAGATCCGCAAGCTTTTGTCTTTTAACTTTATCAAGTGAGACAAAAGATTTTGATTCAGGGTCAAATCCAAGGACTTCACCGGTTTCCAACTGGTAAACCCAAGAGTGAACACGGAGTTGGTTTTTTTCAAGGGCGTCCCTGACACAGGGAAATGTCTTCAAGTGTTCAACTTGTTGGAGGACATTTTTTTCTATCGTGAAATTAAGAAGTTTGTCGCCTGATAACTCGTTAAGTTTGGAGCGTATGTCATCGGCTATCGGAGTTGCGTAATTCAGCCATTTGGAAACTGCGGGCATTATGTTGTCATTTGATAATCCCATCACGCTTTGAATAAGTCCATTCATCGCCCCACATTTGGAATGACCACAAAGAATAATGTCTCGGATACCCAGATGTTTTATCGCGTATTCAACGGTGGCTTCCTCAGCACCTGAATATTGGTTGTGTGGCGGAACAAGATTACCCGCATTTCGAAGGATAAAAAGTTCCCCTGGTTCGGTTTGAGTGAGAAGGTTTGGGTTAATTCTGGAATCTGAACAAGTGATGAACAATGCCAGGGGACTTTGGCCCTTACCCAGCTTTTGAAACAGTTCTTCCTTTTCAGCGAACACTTTTTTTTGAAAACCAAAAACACCTTGTATAATTCTTGTCATGATTTATCCTGAAAAATAAATGAAGGTTTTTTAAACAATTAAAACAAATAATACCAGTAACTAAGGCATTATGATTATAAAAATCTTGTTTTCGATATTATCATAGTTTAGATTTTAAAAATAGTTAATAAATGTTTACAAGGTGTAAATAATGAGTCTGCAAAATATTGAATGTCCAACATCAGAAATCCTTTATAAATGTGTTTATAACGAACTTCCTGCTGCTGAAAATGAGTCGGTAAAAATGCATGTGAAAACTTGCCCCAAGTGTCGAGCATCATTTACCGCTATCCTCAAAGAGAAAGTTGGGAAAGAAACACAGGGACTTGATTCAAAGCCCCAATCAGTTTCAGAACAAAAGTCCGATTCAAATACAAAAAGCCCTGAAAATGTTGTTTCACAAAATCCTGAGAAGTCTCAATCATCAACTCCGCTAAGGACTGTGGCGCCCCAATTTAAGCCAGCATACCCTTTTCTTGAACCGCCTACAAAAGCCGGGAGTCTCGGATGTTTGGGCGATTATGAGCTTGTGCGTGTGCTTGGAGAAGGTGGAATGGGAATTGTATTCGAAGCTGACGATAGGAAATTGGACAGAAAAGTTGCACTTAAAGTTTTGCGGCCTGAATTGACTGATGAAAATTTCCGTCAGCGTTTCGAGAGAGAAGCTAAAATTTCAAGTAGTTTACAAGATGACAATATTTGTCTGGTTTACCAAGCAGGGGCTCATAATTCCGTCTCGTTCATGGCGATGGAATTTTTGAAAGGTGAAAATCTTGAGGATAAGCTTAAGAGGGATGGCTGGCTTCCGGTACCGGTTATATTCAAGATTGCCAAACAAATCGCGTTGGGGCTTGCAACCGCTCATGAAAAAAAATTAATTCACCGGGATATCAAACCAGCAAATATTTGGCTTGAGTCAAGTGGCTCTGAAGGTGATTTTAAAAGGGTGAAAATTCTTGATTTTGGCTTGGCGAAATCCACTGAGGTTGAAAGCAACCTCACTGCGAAAGGTATGATTGTTGGGACACCAAACTACATGGCACCCGAGCAAATTTGTGGCGAGCCATTGGATGAAAGGGCTGATTTGTTCAGTCTTGGTTGTGTCATGTATCGCATGTTGTCCGGGAAAATCCCTTTCGAAAAAGAAAACACCCTTGCAGTTCTTCATGCAGTCGTTGAATCAGAGATTCCATCCTTGAATGAAATGGACCAAAAACTTCCCAAGGAAGTCTATGGCTTGATGACAAAACTGCTTTGTAAAGATCCATCTGGAAGGCCCGCAACTGCAAGAAAAGTTGTCGCCATGATCGAAGCGATTGAAAACAGTGGATTTCAAAACCAAAGCAGCAAGGCATTAAGTTCTATGCTCTTCAAAGCTCCTGCCATTCAAATGCAGAAAAAAGGGAAAGTTCCAGTCGGGGCGATTATTGGTGGTTCTGCGATTTTGGCTGCGGTTGTGATTGGTTTGATAATCCTGGTTTTCAGATATATGAATCCCTCAGATTCTGAACCTGATGCAAAACCTAATGTCGAAAAAAAATCCAAATGATACTTTAAACCATACTAATTTGCCCATTAACTAATTCGTTTTGTGAGATGACCTGTGATTGATTACGAGCGCTATAGTTGGTGGAAAGTTATTTTGACCTTTAATGGGTCTGTTCTTCCAAATATATTGGGCAGACTGGGTACACTCACTTTGTTTAGCATCATGGTTTGTGCGATTAATGATGATGTGTTAAGTCTTTTCAACAACAAATTACCCACATTAAATCCAATTGGCCATACTATTCTTGGTACTTCCCTCGGGCTTTTGATTGTTTTTAGAACAAACTCGTCAAATTCCCGTTATTGGGAGGGGAGATCGCATTGGGGAATGATGGTTAACACTTGTAGAAGTCTCACCAGGATTGCGAAAACTTACTGCACCAATGCTGGTGATTTTGCAACCATGATCATAGCATATGTTGTTTGCGTTAAAGAGAACCTGCGTGGCACGAAAAATTTCAACATGCTCACCTCCTTGCTCAGCGGAAAGCAATACGAGAAAATGATTGCTGCAAGTAATCCGCCATCAATAATTGCACTATATTTAAGTGGGTTGATAAAAAAAGAATTTGATAAGGGGCAAATAACTGCGCAAATAGCGGAGCGGATGGAGGAGCAAGTTATCAAACTGCTGGATTCCCAAGGTGGTTGTGAGAAAATTCTCAAAACTCCCCTTCCCTTTGTGTATGCATCATTGATAAAACAACTTCTTTTTATTTACCTTTACACCCTTCCTTTTGTGCTTGCATCCGAAATGGACTGGGCGACCCCATTGGTTGTTGCAGTCGTTGGTTTTGGCATGCTTGGAATAGAGGAAGCTGGTGTGGAAATTGAAAATCCGTTTGGAATGCAATTAAATGATCTTCCACTGGAGAAGATTTGTGAAACCATTTCTTTTGATGTCACAAGTATTTCCAAGGACTGATTTTTTAATCTTTTAGGTCCCCCCAAAGGCTTTCCCTGGTATCTGTTGAAAGATTGTGTGAGTCAATCTGATGTGAATTTAAATTTATTGAGAATTTTGCAGGGATTCTGCCTTCTTTAAGGATGAGTTTGGCCTCTTGGTCTAAAAAAAATCTAACCCATAAGGAATTACCAATTGCAAGATCTTCCGCCCTTTTGGTTGTAAGGTCGCAAGGAATACCTCTGCCCAGATGGAATCTCAGGTTGTCCCCACGGAAATCTTTAAGTAAAAAACCTGGATGACCTTCACCGGTGCCACTAATTTGATTGTCTATGATGAGTGCTGCCTGAAGTGTGTTTGCATCGGGGATTAATCGATTATAGATATTAAGTTCATTTTGCATGACTTTTGGGTCAGAAATCTTAGTGAGTCTGAATATTTCCTGGACTCTGAACCATAAAGTTTGTCGGTTTTCGAAAACAAGTGAAATTGAAGCTCCCAGTTTAACTTTCCTATATTTTTCAACATACTTGATGTGATTTTCAAATAGATTTTTTCGATTTGATTCAAAATCTTCCAAGGAGAGGATGTCTTGCAATTCCAACTTTTGCATGATTATCAATCCAATGTTTTGAGGTTAAAATCGAATGTCTAATCCTGCAAAATTGGCTTGTTGGCATCGATGCCAAACCAAATCGCAGCTCCAATCATGTATACCAACCCAAACATGACCAAATTGATTTGGTAACCGGGGAATTGTGCTTTTGCAAGTTCATCACCGGTAAGGTTGACGACTCCTTCCGCCGCATTCATGATCTTGGACCACTCAAGGATTTTACCTGTCAATAAAGTTACGACAAATCCTCCCAAATTACCGATCATATTCATGGTTCCAGAAACAATCGCAGCATGCTTTTGGCCTATATCCTGGCATGTGGCCCAGGTGGACCCCATGGTCAAATCATTGCAAAAGCCAGCAAAAGCAATACTAATGGCAAAAAACATTGGGTCTCTTTGGTTAAGGAAATAGAGTGCGGAAAAATAACACATTCCGCAGGCTATATTTCCAAAAACTGCGGGTGCGCGGCGTGACCATGTTTTTGATTTTCCATTTCTTAAAAACCAGTCTGTAGCAAAGCCTCCGATAAAGCAACCAAATGCACCCAATAGCATGGGGCCTCCTTTGTATAAAGCCCCCATCCAGTCCTGGGGCTTTATCTGGAATTGTTCGCTCATGATTGCGGGTAGGTAGTTCAGGTTAAAATACCAGCCAAAATTCAAACAAAAATACATCGCACACAGAAAAACCATGTTTCGACTTGCAAAAAGTTTCCCCCATGGAATATGTGCATGAGCTTGTTCGGTTTCCCCGGATTTATTTCTAAGGATTAGTTCTTTTTCAGCGTCGTTTGCAGTTGGGTGTTCCGATGGATTGTTTTTGAAAACTCTGGAAAAAGCAATGCACCATAAAACTCCCACGGCACCAAAGAAAAAGAAAACAATTCGCCAAGAAATTTCAAGCTTAATGACAAAGATAAGCCATAGAAGGGGTGTTAACCCCCCCATGATTCTAGCGGAAGTCCAAACCAAACCCTGGGCAAATCCTCGTTCAGTAACGGGAAGCCAGTTGTGTAGTGCCCTGGTGATATTTGGATAAGCTCCAGCTTCGCCAATTCCAAACAAAAATCTAACGACAATAAGAGTGCCGAAACCGAAGGAAAACCATGTTCCAAAAGTAAGGCCCGCAAGCCCAGTGATTGCTGTAAACGCTGACCACCAAAGGACGATCCGGATCAGGGTTGTTTTCGGGCCAAAAACATCGCCCAGATACCCGGTTGGAATTTCAAATAAGGCATAAGCGAGATTAAACGCTGCCATCGCCCATGCCATTTGGCTGACATCAGTAAAATTGAAACTGTTTTGGATTTGAACTTGAGCGTTGGGAAAAGCTGCCCTATCTAGGTAGGTAATCATCGAGAGAAAGCAGACCAAACCTAGAATTAAATACCTGACTCTTGTTGGGTTATTTTCGATGTTATTCATATATGTTTCCGCTTAAATAATTCCGCAAATTCCAAATAAATGTGAATATGCGATTGATTTGAATCGGTTAGTCCCAGCATTGTGCCCGAAATCAAGAAATAATTCACTACGAAAGTGCATGAAATAAAAAGGTTTTAATTAGAAGGTTCTAAGTAAGTTAAAGTGGGGGTGAGAGTTTGAATTTTACTTTTTTCGCAGTTCCAAATTAACTGATTTTTCAGAACCAACGATAGCAATTAAGAGCTCTTCATTGTTTTGAGGCAAAGGGAATTGCGCCAGGGGTCTGAGGCTTTTTGAATCGCTGATGCTTAAAGATTTTGTGCCTGGTATTTGGATTGGAGGTGAATTTTCACCAGGTTTGATTACGTATGGACGGTCTCGAATTACCTTGCCATTAGAAATGCTTTTTACCTGTATTAAAATTGGAATGGGAGTTTCATTTTTAAAAAATAATGAAGCAGGCTGGGTTATTGGAACCTGATAAGCCCAAAATAATGTCATCAGTGATAGAATTGTTGGGTAAATCAAAGCATCCCCAGTTTTGTTATTTAGAAAGCCCATAAAAAAAGACTCAAGATTCTGAGAAACTTGCGTCTTTTTTGTAAGTTGTTTTCAGGCAAAAACTTATATCAATTCTTTAATCGGGGTATCATAAATAACATACTGTGGACGACCGGTTTGATCAAGCAAGGTTTGTTGTGCTGTATCAAGACCGATATTGTGATACAGGGTTGCAAATACCTCTCCAAAAGTTACAGGTCGGTCTTTTGCATGTTCACCAAGCCTATTTGTTGAACCAATTACTTGGCCAGTTTTCATGCCTCCGCCAAACATAATTGCGGAACTAACCTGAGGCCAATGATCTCTACCTGCTTCCTTGTTGATCCTGGGGGTGCGTCCAAATTCTCCCCAGGCAATAACTGTAACATCGTCAAGAATTCCACGGTACTCCAAGTCATCCATTAGTGCTGTGAGGCCTTGGTCAAGTTTGGCTCCATGGTCCCGAACTAAATCAAAGTTCTTACTGTGAGAGTCCCATCTTCCGTAAGAAAGGCTTACGACTCTGCAACCGGCTTCAACCAGCCTGCGTGCTGTAAGCAAATGGTCGTTAACGGTTGGAGCACCGTCATATTGGAATTTGTATGGCTTACCATCGCCATATCGTTCGCGAACTTTTGAAGATTCCTTTGTGATATCAAGTGCATCAAGAAGCTTGCTGGATGTTAAAACATCAAGAGCCTTGGTTTGCGCGGAATCAAGTCCTTCAATAACTCCCCCATGATCAAGGTTGCGTTTGAGGTTATCAAAACTTTTAAGAAGGGAGCGCCTATCATTTAAGCTGGAAAGATTGGCATCTTTGATGAGGAGATCTTTCATTCCCGGGCCTTCCGGCCGGAAACATTTGTAAGCAGCACCTAAAAATCCAGAAGTGCCCGGGTCGGACCAAGGCATGTGCTTTGTGTCAGCTGCCAAGCCTACAAATGAAGGTACAGAGGGGTCCACTGGCCCTTGAATTTTAGCGACAGAAGCACCAATACTTGGCCTGCCACCTATCCCAGAAAGGGAACTTTTAGGCCAACCAGACATACACTGGACCGCATCATGCCCTCCTTGGGCACCTACTATTGAACGGATGATTACGCAATTTTGCATACGAGAGGCAATTAGTGGGAATGTTTCGCCAATTTGTATCCCGGGAACCGAAGTTGCAATAGGTTTAAATTCACCTCGGATTTCAACAGGGGCCTCTGGTTTTAAGTCCCACATATCTTGATGTGGTGGGCCACCACCTAAAAATACATTGATAACAGCTTTGTGGCCTAACCCGCCAGATTTTAAGTTTGAAGTGTCCGTTTTGGCAGCAAAAATTTGATTCAAGCCTAAGCTATGGCCAGCAAAAGACATAGCACCAATTTTAAGAAAATCCCTGCGTTCAATACCATCACAGAAGCTGTTTTTCTTTCCGTATAGGGTGATCATAAGTTTTCCTTGGCTGATGTAAACTTAAGGCAGGATGTCCAAATAATCTTAATTAAATATTAACCCGTATCTATATATCATGTCAACGATTTAAAATCTTTAATCAATTATTCATGTTATTTGAATTGCATTGCCAAAATAATGTAATATGAACTGAATGAAAAGGTTAAGTAATAACTGTCTTTTAATTTAAGGTGCTGATTCACAACCTGTTGGAAACATGCAAAAATGCTGACATCTAGGATTATTCCGTGTTTGGATGTTGACAGAGGTAGGGTCGTCAAAGGGATAAATTTTCTTGGTCTTCGTGATGCAGGCGATCCCGTTGAAATTGCCAGAAAATATGAAGAGCAAGGTGCTGATGAGCTTGTTTTTTTGGATATTTCCGCAAGTCATGAGGGACGGGCAATAATGCTCGATATTGTGAAGCGGGTTTCGGAACAAATTTTCATGCCATTTACTGTTGGCGGAGGTATTCGGACAATTGAGGATGCCACTACTCTTATTCAGGCGGGCGCTGAAAAAGTCAGTTTAAATTCCGCTGCTGTTAAGAATCCAGAATTGATTCGTCAGATTTCCGGGCGGTTTGGTAGATGCGCCACCGTGGTAAACATCGATCCTAAGCGGATTTTTAATGGCGATAAAGAGGTTTGGGAGGTGCATATCCAAGGTGGCCGAATGCCTACGGGTTTGGAAGCTGTTAGTTGGGCAAGGCAGGTTGAACTCCTTGGGGCCGGCGAAATAGTTTTAACATCCATGGATGCAGATGGCACAAAAAATGGTTATGATATTGAAATGACCCGTGCAGTCGCTGAAGCTGTTGGGATTCCCGTGGTGGCAAGCGGGGGGGCTGGAACTCCAGAACACTTGAGGGATGTCTTGACCATTGGTAAAGCGAATGCGGCATTAGCTGCAAGTATCTTTCATTATAATGAACATGGAATTCAAGATACCAAGAGATACCTTTCAAATGCCGGGGTTCACGTGAGATTGATTTAGATTAACTTTACATTTAATTCAAAGGGAAATATATCATGGCTACAAACGATACCAGTGCCCCATCAAAACAAGCTTCCTCAAATCAAGTTCCTGTAACACCCGCCCCAATTGCGGCGAGTCCCGTCAAGGAACCGGAAGTCAACAAAATATTCAGATTGGCAATGAAACTTGAGGCATCGGATGTTCATCTTAAGGTTAATTGCCCACCCATGATGCGTATCAAAGGTGATATCACCCGTATGGAAATGGCCCCAATCAGCGCTCAACAAATGGAAAATTTATTGATTCCATTACTTGAACCGAAAAAACGCAAAATTCTAGAGGATGAGGGCGGGGTCGATTACTCCTATGTGATTGGCCAAGATGAGTGTAGATTTCGCGTGAGTCTATTCAGGCAAAGAGGCAGGCTTTCCCTGGTGGCTAGAAGGGTGAATAATTTCATCCCCAGTTTTAAAACCCTCGGATTGCCTGATGTAATCGAAAGGCTTTGTAAATTCAGCGAGGGATTGGTTGTAGTTGCAGGAGTTACTGGTAGTGGAAAAAGTACTTCAATCGCAGCCATGTTGGACTATGTTGCTGAGCAGGAACCCTTGCATATCCTTACTTGCGAGGACCCCATTGAATTTACCTTCGATGATAAAAAAGCCTATTTCAATCAGCGGGAAATAGGACTCGATTGCATTGACTGGCATAAAGCCCTCAAGGATGCCGTCAGACAGGATCCAGATGTTATTTTGGTTGGTGAGTTGCGTGATGTTGAAACCTTTGAAGCTGCGGTTCATGCTGCTGAAACCGGGCACTTGGTATTTGGCACTATCCATGCCGCATCCTCGGGCACGACCATCAACCGTATTCTAGACCTTTTCCCGCCTGAGAAACATAATGCGATTCGACAGGCACTTGCCAACAACTTAAAAGCTGTGATCGCTCAAAAGTTGGTCAAAGGTCTAAAGAAAGGGCGTGTGCCTACCAATGAGATCATGATAGTTAATCCCACAATTCGCAAACTGATCATTGAAGGTGAGGATAGCAAGATCCCTGATGCAATCCGCATCGGGTATCAGGAGGGGATGCAGGATTTCACCGAGAGTCTCAGGGTTTTGGTGGAAAGAGGAGACATAGATAAAACAACCGCCCTGGAATATGCTCCAAATCCTGAACAATTGAAAATGGCATTTAAGGGGATCAGGGTGGCTGCACCCGGTATTCTTTAGTCTGTTGATGATTTGAAATTTGTTGAATTTATTGCTCAGCCCTTTAAATCTTGCTGGGGAATTCATCCCGAATGTTTGATAATTCTCTCATGATACAAATCTGGGCTGACATTGATTTTCCAAGGGGGGATGGATTCTATTTCAGTTTATATTCTCTGGGCCTATTCGCTATTGTGTATTCCTCATGGATTCACATGTCCGCTTGGATTGATCAGGATTCCACTGAATCCGACTTGAATCCAGTCTTTTGGAATAGCATCACCATCGCTGCTTTCATAACTGGTGGATCATTGTTTTGGGTTTCCTCAAAGCCCTTGTTTTCTTTCTTTGCGTTGATGCTGGGGGTTGTGGTTCCATTTGCAGTTTACATTTTTTCTAGAAACCCCCAGGTTCCTGAAGAAAAAAAATTGTTCACTCCAAATCACCTGAAATTGCTTGCTTCCAGATATCTCAAGATTAATTTTGAATCAAATACTGGGAGTTATTCAAGCAACATTCCGATCAGGTTTATTGGGAAAAGTTCAGATAGGAATAATCCGGGTGAAGAAGCCAAGATCTCACGGGTGGAGGAGTCAGAACATTATCAATCCGCCCTTGAGGTGATCTATGAAGCTTTTCAATTTCGAGCTACGGATGTGCATCTTGAGCCGGGGACAGATGAGATGTCCGTGCGCTTTCGGATTGATGGCATCATGAACCAACGGGAATCCCTTACCAGGCAAACTGGTGACGCGGTGGTTAATATTTTAAAAGTTCTCGCTAACCTTGATATTTCTGAAAAACGCAAGCCCCAGGATGGTAGCTTTTCAGCCGAGGTCCAGGACCAACAGGATGATGCTGATGATGAAGATCGGCCCAAAAAAAAATCAAGAAAACCAACGGTTCTAGATTTTCGTGTTGCCACCGCAGGTAGTGTTTCGGGCGAAAAAATGGTTCTAAGGATCCTTGACGGTTCAAAATCGATGGGGAGCCTTAAAAAGCTTGGGATGCGTGAGAAATTAAAGAATCAGATTGAGTCGATTGTCAATCAGCCGCATGGAATGCTTATTGTTTGCGGTCCTACTGGAGCCGGTAAAAGTACCACTCTTTACGCATGCCTTTCAGAGATCGATCGCTTTCAAAAAAATGTGATAACTTTAGAGAATCCGGTTGAATATCAAATTGAGAATGTGACCCAGATAGAGATAAATACCAAGGCAGGTAAAACTTTCGCCACGGAACTAAGGAGCATTTTAAGGCAGGACCCGGATGTGATTTATGTTGGTGAAATCCGTGATAAGGAAACCGCTGAGATTTCATGTCAAGCAGCACAAACGGGGCATATGGTTTTCACCACGGTGCATGCCAATGATTCGGTAACCGCGTTTGGAAGACTGCTTGATCTCGGTGTTGCCCCCTTTATGATTGCAAACTCAGTAAGTGCGATTTTATCCCAAAGGCTGGTCCGTGTGCTTTGCCCGAAGTGCAAGGTTAAATATCGCCCTAACCCTGAAATTTTAAAAAGATTTAACCTCTCTCCCGACAAGCATGAATTCTTTTATAAGGCAAAATCAGAAGCAAGGCAGGATGAACCTGATGACTCACCAAATTGCAAGAACTGCGGTGGGTCTGGCTATCGTGGCAGAACTGGTGTTTATGAGTTGCTTGTCTTGAATGAAAACATCAGGAATTTGATTCGGGATAACCCAAGTATAGGCCTTATCAGGGAGGAAGCTGTCAAAGCGGGTATGAAATACCTGCAGGAAGATGGACTCAGGCAGGTGGTTGCGGGTAACACCTCCATCCAGGAAATACTCAGGGTTTGCAAATAATCGTTTATTTTTGTCAAGGTGCTTGTTTATGCTGTTTTTTTCAACTTTTATAATCATGTTGATAGTCTGCTATGTGTATTTTCAAGAGGGATTGTTTTTGGCTTTTTGTAATCTCGTGAATATCTTTTTCGCTTTTGTGATTGTTGCTGGTTTCTATGAACCTTCCGCCAAGTTCATTGCAATTCATTTGAAGGACACATTTGCAGATGGTTTTGAAGATGCAATTTCGATGTTGGGATTGTTCATATTGGCGTTTGGAGTTTTGAAATTTCTGGTTATGACTCTTTCTCCGTCCGTCATAAAATATAATCCTTTAATCAATAATCTTGGCGGGGCTTTTTTCGGGCTAGTTGCTGGGTATGTGATTTCCGGGTTTCTTTGGTGTGTGCTTCAAACTCTTCCTTGGAAGGAAAATTTCCTGGGCTTTGAAACTAGGTCAGGCAAAAAAAACACTTCATCAATTCTGTTTCGGCCTGACCGTGTGTGGCTTGCTACAATGCACAAAATGTCCAATGGGGCATTTAGGGATGTCGGGGTTTTTGATCCAAGCGCCTCATTTGAGATTCGTTATCAAAGATATCGTAGAGTTCCTGAAGGGCGACAGGGGGCATTGACCTATATGCCTGGTGATTTTGATTTCAATAATTTTGAAGAATCAGAGTGATTGAGTGCGTTAATTATGGATGATAAGCAAAATTAATGCACTCGACCTTATCTGAAATGAAATCATGAATTATTTTTGCAATAAGTTTAGGTGATTGGAAAAAAGCCAGATGGCCCAGTTTTCCAAGGATGTGCATTTCGTTGTTGACACAAAGGTCTTGAAGTTGGGCGAAATTGTCATGACTTAAAAGAATGTCTTTCTGGCCTTTCAAAAATAATGTGGGAACATTTATCTTTTTTTTGCAATTTGTAAGGTCAAATTGTTTTAAAATTCGCAATCTTCTCCGAATCACAGCTTGGTCTGTTGACCAGCAAACACGGGCAATTGATTCGATTTGCTCATCGGAAAAAGATTTGCCACCAAGAAACAATCGGAAAAACTGATTAACAAAAGGATTTGTTTCAGGAACTTGGTAATAGGACAGGATCATTGAGGCGAGTCGCTGGATAATACCTCTCTCGTATTTGATTCCTGTACCCTGCGTGATGACAGATCCAAGCTTATTTGGGTTGTTAAGGGCATATTTTAAAGCAAGCGCTCCACCAAAGGACGCACCAAAAATGTTTGGTTTTTCCAGTCTCCAAAAGGCCAATATTTCGTCAAGGTCTTGTTCAAAATCAGAAAATGAAATGCAATTTCTTACAGAAAAAAAATTATCCTCACCGCGGTATTGAAAGCTGTATATTTTAAAAGATTTGGAAAGTTCCTCTATAACGGGCCCCATTAATTCAAAGCCGCCGGCAATGCCAGGTAAAATTACCAGTGGGGGGCCCTGCCCCCAAATTGCAGTTCGGGCAGTGTAATTACTCAAGCTCACAAAATCCATTTGATCAGGAGTTGGGCAAAGCGAAGAGAAAATGCTGTTCCATGCATTAGATTGAATCACAAATCCATTCCTTATTTTTAGATTACTCCCCGAAATCAAACTCTAGTAAAAAGTATTGAGCAAAATATGTACCAAATCTTGTAAAACAAGTTCTTTTGTTTCTAAACGATCACTTCTCGACAGTTTTCGTTATTAATGTCTGGGTTAATTAGATCAGAATTTGGTAGGTAATTGTTGATTTATTGTAATTTAAAGAATAAATTTTATGAGGAATTTTATTGTTTTTATAAAGAAGGGTAATTTAGCTGATTTTTAGCGAAAAATCACGCGCATCGTGGCTTTTTGATGGATTTCGTTGAATTTCGATAAAAATATAA
>SYCV01000113.1 GCA_005786805.1 Planctomycetia bacterium
CACCAAGCGATTGCCTTTATCATCCTCGAGGGCAAGGGCCTTGGCAAAAAGATCAGAGGCCTTACCCTCGGAAGGTTTGTTTCTGGCTGCATAACCAGCCATCCACATTGGTTTTTCAGGAGTGATGACAACACTTGCCGCCCCCGCCTTATAAGCAGTGGCTGACTGTGCAGTCCCCATCCCTGCAACCAACAGCAACAAGAATGCTGAACACAGCGATTTCATTCGTTGACTCCCAATAACACCGAGCGTAGCTTATCATTTTCCAAGAATTGTCCTGGCTTCTTCCGCATTGATTTCACGAATAAAGATATTGCGCCAGCGAATCTCGCCTCCATGGGTCTGAAGCATGATTGGACCTTTTGCTGGAAGGGGCATTTTACGGTCCCAGAAATTTTCCATGACCGCGTTATCAACGACCAATTTGTCATTAAGCCAGACCCATGTTTGCGCGCCAACCTGCTTGATGCGAAAAGTATTCCACTCACCAAAGGGCTTGTCAGCAACGACAAGGGGATCGCGACCCTTGGATTTAGGTGTGTTATTGAAAAGCCCGCCTGAACCCCGGTTGGGATTGCGGTCAGGAGCTTTTTCCAAGCTTGGCTGGTTGATATCCCAGATTTGCACCTGCGGTGTTCCACGGAGGTATATCCCGCTGTCCGCCTTGGGAACCGTCTTGTATTCGATCAATAACTCAATGTCGCCATATTCCTCAGCGGTGGTCGCATAGGGTCCATCGCCACCGTTTACGAGTTCCCCATTCTCCACTTTCCAGGTCTTGGGAAAATCCTCTCTTTGTTTCTTGAGGTTGGCAGCAAGTTTTTCATCCTTAAGCTTCACGGATGAATGCGGGTTCCAACCATACCAACCAGTAAGATCCCTCCCATTAAAAATTGATCGGAAACCCTTTGGGGGCATCGGGTCCGCGGACAACACCATTCCCAGGGGAAACATCAACAAGATCAGCATCGAGAACAATTTCTTCCTCATCAATAAACACTCCATTTAAAAATATGGGTCCTAGGGTTTCCTTGATTCCGTGAGTTTCAAATAAGCGGTGGCATAACGCTTTCCAAACTCGCGATAAGACGCTGCATCAAAGTGAACTTTGTCACCCTTGTGCTTAAGGCCATCCGCACTCACATAAGCGGTGAATGGGATTTTTTTCACGATATCCTGATGAGCCTGATCAACTTTCTTGTGTGCTGCATCCCAGGGAACATCCGCGAACTGACCCATCTGGCCAACAATAAACGGAACCTCGGGAGCTTCCAATTCTGCACGAAATCTTTTGACAAGGTCATGCAACTTTTCCTCATAGGCGCTTGCAAGAGGTTCCTTCGAATCAGACTCACCCTGATGCCAGAGTATGCCCTTTAGCACACCCGATTTTAACGCGATCTTGGATCGTTTACTTGCATCGTCCCACGGATGACTTTTTGTAGGCGCGTAAAACTCACCGGGTTTCCAACTATCTATGGGGGAACCACCCACCGCGCATGGTACCAACCCGATGGTTACACCTGGGTTTGCATCCGCAATCCGCAATGCAAAAGTTTTGCCGAGACCGGTTCCAGCGGCAGGTTTGTCAAAGTGCAAGGGATCAACCGCACTGACCCATTCGCCCGCTTTGTTCAACATCAAAACCCTCGGGTCAGGAGTTTTGTCCTGCGCGTCCACGACGCCCCTTCCCGCCATGTTCGATTGGCCAACAAGTAAAAACAGATGTAACTTTTCCTTCGCGGGTAGCTTGGGAAGTTGTTCGGCTGTGGAAAATGACGCGGTTAAAAGACCTACCAAAAAAGCAAGAATATAATTTCTCACGGTGCTCCTTGTTAATAAGTTCAAACGCCCTTGGGAATGGCCCAATGCCCGCCCTCACGATAGGTTCTGCGAACCAACTTGTCTGCCTGGGGCAGGTCAGTGACTTTTTCCATCACAGGATCGAATGTAAAGCTCTTGTTCAACCTGCAGGCGATATTCGCAAGATGGGCAAGCGAGGCGCTCAGGTGGCCCTCAGCTATGTCGCCGTTGGGGAGTTTTCCCGATTGGATACAATCAATGAAATTCTGGTGATGTGCGGAAACATCGGGCGACCCTTTGCCAGATTCGAGGAGTTTATTTTTCGGGCCAAATAACTGCCAGCCACCGCTCTTGCCAAGAATGATCATGCCCTTGGTGCCATAAAAGGCGTTTCCATTCTCATAACCTTCCTGAATATAGGGCGACCATATCCGATGCTCGTAGATCAACTGCTTCGCGTTCCCTTCCTTGGATGCGCCTGGATATCCAAACGAGCAATACATGGTATCGGGAAACTGCTGGTCATCATCAAAGAAACTTTTCCCGCCCATCGCGGAGATATTGGATGGATGAGTGTTCACCCCCAGGCCCCACCGGGCAATATCAATTTCATGGACCCCATCATTGCCGGCATCACCGGTGCCGAAATCAAACCACCACCTCCAGATGCCCGGCAGAAGGTTGCTCTGGTAGGGGCGCATGGGTGCGGGCCCAACCCAAAGATCATAATCAAGATTATCTGGCGGGCTGGAGGTTTTTTGCCTGCCTGTATTTCTGCGTAACTGGCTGTTCCAAGCCTTTGAAACCAGAACTTCCCCAATCGCACCTTCACTTATTTTTTTCATCGCTTCCTGGACATGGGCTGTGCTGCGGGACTGGGTACCAACCTGCACGATTTTTTTGTTCCTCCGGGCGGCTTCTATCATCAATCTGCCCTCCCGGATATTATGGCTGCAGGGCTTTTCAACATACACATGCTTGCCCGCGTCACAAGCCAGGATTGTCGCGGGGCCATGCCAGTGATCTGGTGTCGCGATCCATACGGCATCTATTGATTTATCATCGAGAACCTGCCTCATGTCCTTCACGCCCCTGGGTTCCCTGCCCTTGGCGGCTTGAACAAGCTTTACCGCATTTGAAAGCCTGGTTGCGTCAGGTTCGCATATGTAATCAACGGTCACATCCTTGCGCTGCACCAGTAATCTCAAATGATTGGTACCCATTCCACCCGGGCCGATAAAACCCACCTTGATGGTCTTTTCCGCGGCATTTGAATTAGCGGCAAGCAACGCCCCGGTTCCAATCGCCAGATTTTTTTTCAGAAAAGCTCTTCGTGGTTGTAAAGCCATGATGGATTGATCCTTTGAAATAGCCCGACAAAATCAGGAGGGTGAACTTGTATTGCATCCTAACAAAGATGCTCTCATTCACAACACAAAAGACGGGTGGCTTCCTTATCTTTGATCGAGGTTTTCAAACATAATCCGGTGCCGGGGAAAGCATCCCTTTCATCGGGATTGTGTCGCCTTGATAATCCTAGATTTACACAAAAAACTTATATTTGACCTGTGATCGCCATATTCAACAAAAGATCCCAAACCCTTCGGCAGCTTTTGTGAGTTATGAACCTTGAATATCCAATGGGGTAAAATCTTTGATGTGTAAACAAGCAATTATAGGAATACAATGCGGCATTTAATTTGATTCAAAGCGTATTGCTAGTCCTTTTATTTTGCATAACCCATAAACTTGACCGAATCACTACTTAATTAGATGAAAATTAAGTAAAACATTTTAAAATCTAATATGAAAGTAGTTGTTTATACCAAACTCGTTATACTAAATTTTATATTAATTCATTAACTTTATAAAATTCAAAGAGTAAGCCACAATGAATCCGATCGTATTTGCTTTGCGTCATCCAATAACCATGATGATGATCGTGGTGGCGCTCATTGGTGGCGGTTCACTCGCACTCAGCAAGATGCGCGTTGATATTTTCCCCCCCCTTAACCTCCCAAGAATCTATGTCTATTTGCAATTTGGTGGGATGAGTCCCTACCAGATGGAAGGTTTGATCGTCAACCAGTTCGAACTTTACTTCCAATATGTTGATGGTGTCTCAGCGATTGAATCCCATTCCATCCAGCAATGCGCCCTGGTGAAACTTTCATTTTTCCCGGGCACGGACATGGGCCTTGCAATGGCCCAGGTTTCGGCGATGTCATTTCGCGCGATGTCACAAATGCCCATAGGAACACTCCCCCCTTTGATCATGCGTATGGATGCAGGG
>SYCV01000114.1 GCA_005786805.1 Planctomycetia bacterium
GCCTTGGTTGTTGTTATTGGCTTCAACCCTGTTTTTAATCCAGCCCCTCATTTCCAAGCCAAAGCCAACTCAAAAAGAGGGGGATGATAATCCCTCAGGAACAGTACACACCATATTGGGATTGGTTCTATTTCAATTTTTAGTCGCGATCTACGGTGGATATTTTGGCGCTGGAATTGGAATCCTTATGATCGCATCACTTTCATTCATGGGTATTCCCGATATTTTCCGTGTCAACGGGCTTAAAAATGTGCTCGCATTTGTCATTAATTCCGTCGCGGCACTGGTTTTTTGCATGGATGCCCCCATGGACTGGAAATTCGCCGGGGGTATGGCTTTTTTCTCGGTCATAGGAGGGTATCTTGGTGGCACTTTTAGCCAGAAAATCCCAAGAAAAATGCTGAGATTCCTGATTATTGCAATTGGTTACATGCTTGCATTCTACTACTTTTTCAAGACTGCTTGAAACTTTCCCCTTGGCCCGATTAGCAACACCTGTTAAAAATATTTCGTTAGCCTTTTGGTATTACTTTTTCTAGAAAGGAAAAATCATGATTTGTCGTAAACAGAGCTTTACCGCTCTCGTTATGTTTTTGGCCCTCACAACATTGGGCAATGGTTTCGCCCAGGAAACAAAAAAAGGAAAAACAATGAAAACCGCTTCCGGCTTGGAATATGAGATCTTGAAAGAAGGCACTGGCGATGAGGCAAAGGCAGGGAAAAAAGTTACCGTCCACTACACGGGCTGGTTGAAAAGCAATGGCAAAAAATTCGACAGCAGCGTTGATAGAGGCGAACCTTTCGTATTCGGTCTCGGTGCCGGAATGGTCATCAAAGGCTGGGACGAAGGCGTTGCTGGCATGAAAATCGGGGAAAAACGCAAACTCACCATCCCCCCCGACCTTGGTTATGGTGCAAGGGGTGCAGGTGGGGTAATTCCTCCAAACGCAGACCTGATTTTTGAAGTTGAACTTTTAAAGGTCAACTAGTCTCATCGCTGGCGTCCATGATGTCCAGCCACTCACGGTTCAAATACGCCAGGTGATCCCCGAGGATTTTATCAAAGGGTTGCCTGGCTAATTTTTTATATGCCTCGCTCATTATCGCGGCAGATGAGTGCAATCTAAGCTCATCGCCAACCTGCCATAGATCCTTGGCAAGCTTCAAAGCTGTCGCGGATTTTCCATTCTCAAGCAGGCGAAAAGCCTCCATGATGACTTTTTCATAATCCGTGTCAGACCATACCATGTAAGGGACTTTTTTCCTGAGTGACTTCAAAATCTCCCCCACTTGGATTCGCTCTGCCACGACCCCCACACCATCAATCGTCTTCTCGCATGGATGCCTCTTTGAAGTTTGAATCTTTTTCGCGAGGGGTTGGAACTTCTCAAGGGATTTACGAACTTTCTCACATGCCTTTTTATTCGAGTCCAACTCCAGTCCAGTCAGCAAAACATCATCCTCATCATGGAAGATCTCCTTGTCATCCAGATAACGCTTAACCGCGGAGAACAAACTCCTGCCATCAAAACCAAACTGCAGTCCCTCATTCGCGTAATAGGAAGCGACGCAATAACTTTTACCATCGGGATGATCGATATAATAACCAGAGTGCCACCGCTCCTCACCGCCCGCAAGCATGGTGAAAAATTCAGGTGGATCAAGACCGTAACGCCAATGCAGTGAAATTGGCACATTTCCAGAGTAGTCATCAAATTTTCCTGAAAGAACCTCAAAAGCCCCAACCAAGTAAATTCCCAATGAATCTTCAAGTGCCTTCAGGGGTTCCAATGGCCTGATTGATCTGGCAAAATCCCAAAACAAAAGGATTTCCTCAGGTAAAACAACTTGCAATTGCTGCACAATCCATTCATATCTCTGCTTGGGGGAACGAGTCATGCGGAGCCTTTAAAAAAAAAGACCGGCGCATGATGATGAGCCGGTCAACTTGAATTTTTAGTGATTCAAATCAAGCAAGAATACCAGTGACAGGATCGCCCTGAACTAGTTCCCTTGGTTGGTTAAGATGGTTGTAAACAATTGTGCCAGGATCAATGCCAACACTATGGTAAAGAGTGGCCAAAAGTTCCCGAGGATGAACAGGATTATCAACCGGAGCAGATGCGGTTTTGTCAGATTTTCCATAAACCAAGCCGCGCTTGACACCAGCACCTGCCACCACAGCAGTATAGCAATAAGGCCAGTGATCTCGGCCATCATCATTATTTTGATTTCCGGATGTGGATACACCACGCTGGGGGCTTCTTCCAAATTCACCCACCGCGATCACCAGGGTTTCAGACAACAAGCCTCTTTCATCCAAGTCAGCAATAAGGGTGGTTAAGCCGGAATCCAACATTGGAGCGGATTGATCCTTCATGCGCTTGGATAGTCCGACATGCACATCCCACGAATGATTGTCGGAATTTGCAACCTTGGGCCAGTTGATTTCCACAAACTTGGTGCCAGCTTCTATCAACCTTCGTGCAAGCAAACAACTCTGGCCAAAAGTATTCATGCCATAGCGTTCACGCATGGCCTTCGACTCCTGACCAAGTTCAAAAGCTTTTCTTGCATTTCCAGAAATAACAAGACTTAGGGCTTTGCCATAATAATCATCCAAGGCAAATTTTGAAGTTGCCTCCTCCAAGGCGGGTAGGCCTTTGTTGATGGACTCACGAAGACTGGCCCTTCGTTCAAGCCTTTGTGCATTGGTTTCTTCACGAAGTTTCAAGTCATCAATTTTGATCCTATCCATCTTGGTCATATCCATGTCATCACCCGCAGGATAAAGCAGGTATGGATCATAAGCTCTGCCAAGGAAACCTGCGGATCCACCCTTGCCAACCACATTACTTTCCTGCAGGGGGCGGGGTAACATCACAAAAGGAAGCATGGGTTTTACAGGGGGCTTGATTCTTACCACATTTGAGCCGACATTGGGAAAATCTTTTGGCGTTGGTGGTTCAAGTTGGCCAGAGGGGCTTACCTTATCCGCAGTGTAACCCGTGAGCATTTGATAAATTGCCGCGGTATGGTTGAACAATCCCACAGGTGTATAACTCATGGAGCGGATCATGGTGAATTTATCATTCACTTGTGCCAGCTTTGGCAATAATTCGGTGTACTTCACTCCGGGAATTTTGGTATCGATTGCCTTGAACACACTTCGAACATTATCAGGAACATTTTCCTTGGGATCCCAAAGATCAAGATGACTTGGACCGCCTTGCAAATACACAAGAATAACACTTTTTGCTTTCCCAAATCCAGGGCCACCGGATTGATTGGCCGCGGCAGTTGCTTTTTGCAGACTAAAAATGTCCGCAAGGCTTATACCTAGTGTCGCGCTTCCTCCAACACGGAGAATTTCGCGCCTGGTTATTCCATCACAAGTGTCTTTTCCTGGCCAAGATGGAATTACTAACATTATTCAATCTCCACAAATTATGTTTAAGAAACATCAGGGGAAGGCTTTAAATACAATCGTAGGTAACCGCAATTAAATTATCCCTTTAAACCCTGAAATCTTCAAGTAATAATTCGAATATTTTAAACGGTAGGATTAACGGGCCGAGGAATATTGTACCAAGCGAGATTACAAAAAGCCTTTTCCTCTTCATCAAGGGTAAAATCCGAGGCTTTCAGGGTTAAATCAAGTTGATCCGCCCTTGATGCCCCTAGAATAGCCGCTGTGACCCCAGATTGAGCCAACACCCATGCGACCGAAGCAGTTATTAATGATTTTCCTCTTTTGTTAAAGAATTCATTTAATCGGTTGGCTTCCGCCAAGTGAGCCTGATGCCAGTATCTTTCGCGATAAAGGTCACCTGTTTTGCCCAAAGTAAACCTAGCTCCAGCATCCTGACTTTCGAGTGAATTATACTTTCCCGTAAGCATTCCCCCAGCCAAAGGGTTATAGCAAATAACTCCAAGATTTTGGCTTCTACACAGCGGCAAAAGCTCTGTCTCGATTTCTCGATACAGCATGTTGTAACGGGGTTGGACCGTGGCCCACTTAGACCATCCTTGTTTATCGCTTATCCCCAAACCCAATGCTATTTGCCAGGCGGGGTAGTTGGAGCAGCCTATCGCCCTAGCCTTTCCCTGATCCAACAGATCATCAAACGCCCTTAAAGTTTCCTCAAGTGGGGTATTGGGGTCAGGAGCATGAGCCTGGTAAAGGTCAAAGTGGTCAGTTTGCAGGCGTTTTAAACTTGCCTCGACTGAATTCATGATATGCCTGCGCGACAACCCCTCATCGTTCAATGATACCCCCACGCGCTGTCTGCATTTTGTCGCAAGGACAAACTGACTCCTTTTGCCTTTAAGCCATTTGCCTATGATTTCCTCGGTTGAGCCCCAGGTTTTTTCATCAGGAGGGATTGGATATACATCAGCAGTGTCAATAAAGTTAACACCGGACCCCACGGCTCTATCAATAATTGCAAACGAAGCTTTTTCATCCGCCTGCCTGCCAAAAGTCATGGTTCCCAAACAAAGGTCACTAACCTTGATACCTGTATTTCCAAGAATGCGATATTTCATTTGGCAAGCCCATGTATGAAAACGGATTGTCACTGATATTTAAAATAGTTGCGGAATGATCAAGCACAAGCATTAAATTAAAAAATCAGAAATCCACCTGGCATCTGAAAAAAAAACCATTATCGCCAAA
>SYCV01000115.1 GCA_005786805.1 Planctomycetia bacterium
TGATAAATCAGCTTTTGGACATCGGGGTTCGAAATGCAATATTGCGCGTTGCCGGGTGAAGTCGCAGTTCGCAGACCGTTAACAAGTGCGAAATATTCAGGGTGAGTCTCCCCGTATTTTTCGCGGGGTATCGCCCTTTCGTAGGTGTGCCCACCAAAAAGAGTGTCAACCATTGGAAAGCGATTGTGTGCGATATCGTAAAAACTACCCCGTGCAGGATGGGCTGTGTTGAACTCCAGGTTGGGCATTTTGACAATATCGAGGTTCCCTGGAATGGTGATGGAAGAAATTTTCAAATATTCAATTGCTGGAGACTTCAAGAAGTCGATTTTTGTCGAAGCTGAAATTGGCTGTGAGGGGCCTAGATCGGGATATAGGAAGCGTGTGCCAGCGTATTTTTGCAGAAAATCCACGGTTCCCTTCGTTGTGCCAAAACGATCCCATGATGGGCGGCGAGGTTCAACCCGTTTTGCAGGCGCCGGTTCATCACGACCCGCAATTATCAAATTTGGACCTATTGCCTTGTGGATATATGCCCATCCATTGAGTTTTGAAATGTCAATTTTCTGCTCCCTTGCAAAGTTGGTGTTACCAAGATAGATTGCTGGTTTTGAAGTGTCATGGGTGCCCTCAAAGGCTATGGGGATTTTGAATCCGTTTGATTGGAATGCCGTCTGGATTAATCTTGCGGTTTGTTTTAGCCCTTCACCAATTTCAGGGGTGGCATTTTCCCTGGGGATTACAATTTGATAGTCGCACTTGTTGGATGATGCAAGTGTAAGTTCCGCTCCAAAAATGCGATCCCCAAAAATAAAAATCAGCAGGATTACCCATGTGGAGATTCGATGATTTTGAATGTTGATTAGTGCTGAACTCATTTTATTTTTCCCGCAGGAGGATGTTGTTGAGTGATCGAAAACAGTTAGTTACTTAGGGGATTTTTCTTTTTTAACTAGTGACTGAATGGAGAGTACCGCTTCGGAAATCATTTTTTCACCAGCATCAGCGGCAAGGAAACTGCATTCAGAAGCCCCATATCCACCTTCTTTGACAGCTTGTACGGTCGGAATATACACGACAAATGGGGAGCCTTTACCATGGTATGCCAAACCCAAAATAAATGAGTTTTTTAATGGTGATTTTGCAGTCAATTCAATTTGGTGGCTTATGAATGGTTCGCCTAGAATTGCCACCAACGCCATGTCATTGTTAATAACTATGGTAAGTATTCCCACATCGCTTGTATTTGTGCCATTTCGGTGTCCAAGCCTGAGCAGGCTTTCTTTGACCTGTATGATTTGTGACTCATTTTTCTCCAAGTTTTTCAGGTTTGATGAAATCCTTAAAGCACCTTTTGCCAATGATATTCCTGCCAATTTGGTTATGTTGAATCTGTTTTCACCTTTTAAATTATGAAGATCATAAGGATCAAGGTCTCCCTGTGCCCCTTGAAGAAACATTCCCATGCAGGATTCACCCAATTCCTGTTCGATGTGATCAACCATGGCACCAGGAAAATCCCTTGAAACCATACCAGCAGCCATTGTTGTAACAGGATGACAAGCATATTGGACAGCCAAGGCCCTGGGTTTACCTGACATATCATCAATTCGAATGACACCTAGAGTTGGGTCAACTGGTTTGGTGGAGCGCCTGTCAGGGTTTTCCCACATGGCAACGACGCTGCCATCATCACGGACCAGTCGTCTGTTGTGTGCCATGTACGCGCTTTCAAATGGTCCTTTGCCTGAAACAAACCTGGCTTCAAATAAGTTTTTCATAGCCATCCCAATCGCCGCTATGATTTTTTCTTCCGTGTCCGCATACCATGGGTCGGCAGATAGGGCTGGCCAATCAATTGTGGTTCCCGGGTCTTTTCCATTTCTTGTCCAATCGGGACTGAAAGGTGGTTTAATTAAAAGTCCCCGGGGAGCCATTGCGGCATGGGTATGTGTTGCACAAAGGATCACATGTTTAACACCCCATTTTTTTTGCGCCTCCAATATTACTTTTTTTGAGGAAAAAACGATTAAATCCAGGGAGACAATTGCCAGGGAAATTTCTCGGTCCTTTAACAAAAGAACCCGCGCATAAAGAGAATCTCTTTTTTTTAATGGTTGTCCGGTCAAATTAACCGCGTCTTTTTCAGGTGGTGTGATATCAACCTTGGAAGTTCCGGCTAATAATGTTGCAGTTTGATCTTTGCAATATGTATTAGATGCAGTGCAAAGCGTAAAAAAAATCATGCAAAGCGGAATCAATGACTTGAATATGTTCATCGAATTGTCCATTATTTTTTTAACTGTTCTGCGGTTTCCTTGTACTGTGCCCATGCTGTTTCTTGGATTTTTTTGGCGACATCTGCGGGTATCGATTCAGGAAAGGCAAGCCCCACAGTGGTTCGGCCTGTCAGGGCACTGTAAATCCCGCATGAATAAAGGTAGGAACCCCATAGTCCCGGGTGGGCTTTGTCTTTTGCAAATAGGCTTTCCTTTTTTTCATTTGTTGGGTCCGTGCCAAAATATTTAATGTATGCCTCGCTGGAATCAACAATTGAAACTCCAAGTTCCCTTCCCATGTTCAAGTGGATGCGATGTTGTCGTTCAAAACCCTTTGGAAAGTCAGTCAGGATTGATGCGGTTCCAAATAGGATGGTTTGCTTTCCGGTTTTTTTTATCAAGTCGTGAAAAAGTCTCGCATAGGGTTGAAATAAGGGTTCTTGGACATTGTAAATATCCTGGAGAACTATGAAATCCCAGTTGCCATTTGCAATCAATTCGCGAGCGGTTCCTTTGGCCGTTCCTGAATCCCAGTGAGATTTCAATGATGCTCCACCCTTGATACAACCGCCAACTTTGATTGGGATGCCTCCCTTGTCGGAGGCTGCTAACTTTTCCAGCATTTGATAGGCAACAATCGTCGGGCATTGGCTGTTACCAACCAATAAGACATTCATTGTCTTGGATGATTCCCCCGACACATTTCCAATTGGGATGAATGCGATGAATCCCATGAGCAGCAAGGCAAAAATACTGTTCCGTTTGATTGATTTCATTGAGTGAATCCTTTGGAGGATTGTTGTAAAATCCGATTGTTTTATTTTTGGGACTCGATTTGTAGTGCTTCCTTGAATTTTTCAAGGGATTCTTTTTCTTTCCCTTGCGCAGCATATGCATGCCCGTAGGCGCGTAAAATTTTAATTCGCCATGCTGGTGCCATTTCCTTGCTTGCCGAGTATTTGTCAAGCACAGCCAAAGCTTCGTTTATTTTAACCTGATTAGTAAGTATACTGGCGATTGCAAGGGTGGAACTGATTGGTAACCATCCATTGGTGGTCCCAGTTAAATTGATGATTTTGCCATAAATGGCAAGTGCTTGTTCTTCATCCTGGAGATTGTTGGCATAATTTTCCGCAAGTATTAATAAAAGCAATTCGTTTTTTGGGTCAAGCGCCAAACCTGCCTTGCAGTCTTTCTCTGCTTCTTTTGCGTTTTTGGTGAAGTAATACGCTTGGGCTCTAAAATAATAAGCTTCAGCTATGTTTTTCGGTGATTCTGTACTCCAAGTGCTGAAATTTTCCATCGAGTGCTGCTCAATTAGGTCTTTCCATTTTCGATCTTTGGCTAAAGATCGCATCTCTTTTATTATCAAGGAAGGTTGTGATTCTTGGTGATGAAATTTGGTTGATGACCGGTGCTTTATTTGTATTGGGAATCTATCCTTTGATGCAAGGATAAAAGGGGCTGCATTAAGGCTGGAATTAATAGTGGTTAGAAGAATGAGAGGAGCAAAAAGCATGTGTTTCATGGCGAAATAGTTTGTTTTGAGTGGAGTGCTTTAGTTAGATACCCCATGTTTTTTCAGTAATCGTCAAATGTTTTTAAGATAAAATTACTGTCTTTGAATTGTCAGAGTTTGTTTATTTGGTGTCAAATGAATAATGTTCGAACAGTATGTCTGTTTGGCGGTTGATATGTCGACGAAATATGAAATCTTAATTTGTATTTGTTGGTTTCATCTTTGCCATTAGATTGGTTGTTAAGATTTATACTGGGCTAATAGTGACTGATTTAACTAGGAAGTAGTTTCTAAATGCTATGGCTGCTAGATATTTTTATACAAATGATTTGTTCAACCCACCCCAGTCCATGAAAACAAAGAGCCAGGAATAATGATCTCGTAAAAATGGCTTTCTGGAACCAAAGCCTATGGATCGGTCAGAATGAGAAAAATTAAAGAAAGTTTAAATATGAAAATCCATGTTTTTTCAATGATTGTTCTAGCTGTGGTTTCAAACCCAGTGCTTTTTTCCCAAGAGTCTACTGGAACTTACAAACCAAACATCATTCTTTGTATGGCGGATGATTTGGGATGGGGTGATCCTGGTTTCAATGGTAATAAAATTATAAAGACTCCCCACCTTGATGCGATGGCAAAAAACAGTTTGCGGTTCGAGAGGTTTTATTCTGGAGCGCCCGTTTGCTCTCCCACCCGCGGTAGTTGCATCACGGGTCGCCATCCCTACCGCTACGGTATCTGGTTTGCCAATCAGGGGCACATGCGTAAAGAAGAAGTTACCCTTGCGGAAGTTCTTAAAGCTCAAGGCTATGCGACTGGTCATTTTGGTAAATGGCATCTTGGTACGCTTGACTCTAGTGCATCAGGAAAGGGTAAAGGCCGCAATGCGGAGCGTAATTTTTCCACTCCAGGGGCTAATGGCTTTAATGAATGGTTTTCTACGGAGTATTCCGTTAAGACCTGGGACCCGATCAAAAATAATACGGTGAACCCTTATTATCATAACGGCAAAATAGAGGTAGAAAACACAGATGGCTGTGATTCCAGAGTGCTGATGGATCGTGCAATACCTTTTATCCGCAAGTCTGCAAATGATAAGACTCCATTTTTAGCAGTGATTTGGTTTCATGCGCCCCATGAGCCAGTTGTAGCTGGGCCAGAGTTTTTGAACATGTACCCAGGCTTTTCTGAGGGTGAAAAAAATTACTACGGCGTAGTATCAGCACTTGACCTTCAAGTCGGTAGATTACGCAAGGAATTACGCGAATTGGGGATTGCCGATAACACCATGCTTTGGTTCACAAGTGATAATGGCCCCGAAGGTGATTCAGGAGATAAGGGCACCACCAGGGGATCGGCGGGCCCTTTTCGCGGGCGCAAGCGTAGTCTTTACGAAGGCGGAATTCGTGTGCCTGGTTTGATTGAATGGCCCGCAAAAATAAGTCCCGGTACCAGCACTTCGTTTCCTTCCAGCACCCTTGATTATTTCCCCACTACGCTTGATGTTCTTGGGTTTAAAATAAAGGATGATCCAAAACCGATGGATGGTATCAGTCTTTTGCCAATGTTTGAGGGAAAACTTAAACACCGACCTGTTCCGATACCTTTTGAAACTCTGGGCGGAACCGGATCAAACGCTTCACGAGGTTCTCCCCGAATGGCTCTTGTTGATAATCAATATAAATTACTAACTGATTTGGATGAAAAAGGATCATCGGACATGTTATTTGATTTGCTGGATGATAAGGGTGAGTCCAAAAATATCGCAACCCAGCATCCCGATTTTGTCAAATCCATGAAAGTTAAACTGATGGACTTTCGTGAATCCTGTAGGTCAAGTCAGTTGGGTAAGGATTATTCCACAAAATTCACTCCGGACAAATTTGATGTGAACCCCAATGATTCAGGGGCGGTAAAGAAAGTAAAATGAAATCGTCTTATATGTTTGGCTTAACCAGTCAATATCCTGAAGTGGGGCAGTCAGCTTTTTTAGAGGCTGGCATCAATTTATAATTGGGAAACCACTACTCCAAATTATTGATGACATGTGTTTTTGGGTAAAAGTCCTGATTTTCTTTTTAAATATTTCCTGATGCCAGCCTGCCGGCCTTGATGATCCCGCCCTGCATTACTCCAATAAATTTATCCCTGTTTTCAAGGATGGAGATATCTTTAAGGACATCCCCATCGACAATGAGAATATCAGCAATTTTTCCCGGCTCAAGTGTGCCAATTTCATTTGAAAGCCCCATGATTTCCGCACCTGTTCGGGTTGCGCATTGTAGTACGGTATGTGTATCGATACCGACATACTTCACGAAGAAAGTTAATTCCCTGGCGTAATCCCCGTGGGGGTTCCAGGCAAATCCATAATCCCCACCCATGCCCAATCTTCCACCCGCCTTAAGAATCATTCTTGCACTTTCTGCGCCGGCTTCCAAAGTTTCCTTATGGCCATCAATAACACTTTTCGGCATGCCATATTTTGGCCCATGCTCAATACTTGCGTACTCAAAATAGAGCGCAGGAACGCAGGGCACATTGCGCCTTAGTAAAAGATCCAATGCTTCATTATCCATGAAGGTTCCATGCTCTATTGCATCATACCCTGCACGAAGGGCGTTTTTGATTCCTTCATTTGCCCTGCAATGGCCGGTAACTTTAAGCCCGTGGTTGTGGGCGGTTGCAACTACGGCGTTCATTTCCTCGAATGTCATGCAGAGCGTATGATGATCGTTGAGGTCAGGCGAAGCCGCATCTCCAGTAGGGTAGGTTTTTACCCATTCAACACCATCTTTTACAAGTTTTCGAACAGCAGCTCGGGCTTCATCAGCACCGTTGATCAAAAGAACCAATCCATCCATGCCAATCTTTCGAAAGTCTGGATTCCAGTCCATGAGCCCGCCTACACCACAAATTTCTCTGCCACTTGCAACAAGTCTTGGTCCAATGGAAATTCCGAATTCAATGGCTTTTTTTAACCATACATCAATATTGAAAAGGCTTCCCCCGCTTCTTGCCGCAGTGTAACCACATTCTAAGGCTAACTTTGCATTGGCAGCAGCAAGAAGTGTTACATACTCAACAGGATACTTGATATCCAAGTCTTCAAGTGCGGCAACATTAAAATAAGTTGGGTGAAAATGAGCCTCCACCAAACCGGGGAGTATTGTACCGCCGTGGGCGTCGATATTTTTACAACCCGGTTCCACTGCTTGCGCAGTTTTTTCAGGGCCTGCAAAAACTATTTTTCCATCCCGTATCACAACACAAGCATTGGGTATTAATGGAGCATAGGTTCCAACAAAAAGGGTACCGTTGGAAATCACGGTTGTGCCAGTGTCAAGTTACATTGCATAAATCTCAATTTGGGAAAATATAATTTTCTCGGTTAGGTCTAATTCCAAATTGTATTATGACTTTCATATAAAGAATAAGAAAGTTAAAAGTACCAATGTGGTTTGTTGATAGGTTTGTTATTTTGGTTTCAA